>NZ_JARJLT010000151.1 GCF_029335315.1 Pseudomonas citronellolis | reverse complement strand
CCAGCGCCTTCACACCCCCCTCAGAACCCCAGCAACTGCCCCACCTGATCCCCCTGCGGATTGTCACTGCGGCTGACCAGCGCGTAGTTGTACTCGCCCTGGCTCCAGTAGCGGGTCAGCAGCTCGCCGTCCTGCCGCTGGCCGTGGGGTAGCAGGCGGTGGCCGGGGCCCGGCGGGCGGATGAAGAAGCTCAGGCGGTGGCCCTGGGCGTCCTCGTAGATCACCAGCGCCGCCGCGCCCTGTTCGGTGGCCAGCAGGCGCGCGCCGACGCTGCGCAGGCCGAGATTGTCGAGGTCGGCCGGCAGGCTGGCGTTCTCCAGGTAGCGGCCCAGCCAGTTGCGCAGGTTCTCGCCGCCACGGGTGTCCAGCGGCGCGCTGCTGCCGTTGGCGGCGAACAGGCGGTAGGCCTGCACCGCGTCTTCCATCGGCTTGCCGCGCTCGACCAGGGTCATGTCGCGGGCCTGCCAGCCGCCCAGGCTGCCCACGCCCAGGGCCAGCAGCAGCGCGGCGGCGGTGGCCAGGCGGGTGTGGCGACGCTGGCGCAGGCGCTGGCGGATGCGCGCCGGGTCCAGCGCCGGGTCGGCCGGCGGCAGGGCGCGGTTGGCCAGCGCGGCGCGCAGCTTCTGCGCGTCCTGTTTCCATTGCTCGACGCGCCGGGCTTCCTGCGGGTTGGCCGCCAGCCAGGCCTCGATCCACTGCCGCCGCTCGGCGTCCAGCTGGCCGTCGACGTAGGCGTGCAGGTCGTTTTCGCTGGGAGTCAGTTCGCTCATTTGAGTACCCGTAGGGAAGGGGCGGCGCTGTTGCCTTCGCTCAGCGCGCGCAGGGCCTGGCGGGCGCGCGACAGGCGCGACATCACCGTGCCGATGGGAATCTGCAGGGCCTCGCCGACCTCGCGGTAGCTCAGCCCCTCGACGCTGACCAGGGTGAGCAGGGCGCGCTGCTCGGTGGGCAGGCGCTCGAAGGCTTCCAGGGTCGAGTGGGCGCTGACGATGTCCTCGGTGGAAGGGCTGCGTTCTTCCTCGCCGCCGAACAGCGCCAGGATGCGCGCGTAGCGCCGGGCGCGGCGCTGGCCGTCGATGAACAGGCGATAAAGGATGGCGAACAGCCAGGCGCGCAAGTCGCCGTCGCCGCGCTTGCCGGCCCAGGCCGAGAGCGCCTTTTCCAGGGTGGCCTGGACCAGGTCGTCGGCGCTGGCGCTGTTGCGCGTCAGCGATAGCGCGAAGCGCCGCAGCCTCGGCAGCAGTTCGCGCAGTTGGTGGTCGTCCAGTTCGTTCATCGCGATTCGGCCGCCGGCCGGCTCCGTGGTTCGTCGAGCCCGTGTGACGAACCCCCCGCGAGTTTATTCCACCGCCGGTCGGCCTTCGAAAATTTTTCCGCGTCGGGAATAACCCGGCGCGCGGTGCGTCGTACCGGCTCATCGAACCGCAGCCCAATGAGGACGCCCCCATGACCGAACCTTCCTCGGCGCCGCCGAACCTGCCCCTGCGCCTGGCGGCCATCGCCGCCGCCGTCGGCGCCCTGGCCGCCGCCTTCGCCTACGCCGGCGGCTGGCTCGACCCGCAACGGCTGACCCCGGCCAAGGTGATCGACAGCCTGGAGCGCAACGCCGGGGTCTACCCGGCCTATCGGCGCAACCACGCCAAGGGCCTGTGCGTGGTCGGCCACTTCGACAGCAACGGCGCTGGTGCCGAGGTGTCGCGCGCGGCTGTGTTCGCCAAGGGCTCCGTGCCGGTGGTCGGGCGCCTGGCGATTCCCGGCGGCAACCCGGCGGCCAGCGACGGCGCCGCGCCGATCCGCAGCCTGGCCCTGCGTTTCCTGCCCGAGCACGGCCAGGAGTGGCGCACCGGGATGAACGCCATGGCGGTGTTCCCGGTGAACAGCGTGCAGGCCTTTTACGAGCTGCAGCTGGCCTCGCAGCCCCAGCCGGGCAGCGGCAAACCGGACCCGGCCAAGCTCGCCGCGTTCTTCCAGGCGCACCCGGAATCCGCCGCGTTCCGCGACTGGGTGAAGAGCGCCACGCCGTCGTCCAGCTACGCCAACAGCGCCTACAACAGCATCAACGCCTTCGTCCTGGTGGACGCCCAGGGCCGCGAGCACCCGGTGCGCTGGTCGGTGCAGCCGGAGGCGGCGTTCCAGCCGATCAGCGCCGAGCAGCGCGGCCAGGCCGACTTCCTCGCCGCCGAGCTGCAGCAGCGCCTGGCCCAGGGGCCGCTGAAATGGCGCCTGCAACTGACCCTCGGCGAGCCCGGCGACCCCACCAACGACGCCACCCGCATCTGGCCGGCGCAGCGCCGCAGCATCGACGCCGGCGAGCTGGTCATCGAGCGCGCGCAAGCGGAGCAGGGCGGGCCCTGCCAGGACGTCAACTACGACCCGCTGGTGCTGCCCGACGGCATCCGCGCCTCCGACGACCCGCTGCTGAGCGCGCGCTCGGCGGCTTATTCGGAATCCTTCAACCGCCGTACCCGCGAGCAGGCCGCCATGCCGGCCAAGGAGCCGCAGTCGTGAAAACCGAGCCCACGTATTTCCCGTTGCCGCTGCGCGTCCTGCACTGGCTGATGGCGCCGCTGGTGATCGGCATGCTGCTGATCGGCCTGGGCATGGTCACCAGCGTTTCCAGCCGCCACGCCACCCTGGTGGCGATCCACAAGCCGCTGGGCGCGGCGCTGCTGCTGCTGGTGCTGGTGCGCCTGGCGATCCGCCTGGCCCGGCGCGTGCCGCCGCTGCCGCGGCAGATGCCGCACTGGCAGCAGCGCCTGGCCCACGCCTCGCACTACGTCCTCTACGCGCTGCTGATCCTGCAGCCGCTGGTGGGCTGGAGCATGCAGTCGGCCGGCGGCTACCCGGTGGTGCTGTTCGACGGCCTGCAACTGCCGGCCCTGGTCGGCCCCTCGGTGTGGCTGCACAGCGTGCTGCGCAGCGCGCACAGCGTGATCGCCTACCTGCTGATGGCGACCATCCTGCTGCACCTGGCGGCGGCCCTGTTCCATGGCCTGGTGCGCCGCGACGGCGTGCTGGCCAGCATGACCGGCGGGCGCCTGCCGCCCGCCACTCCATCCTCCGTCCCGGGAGAACGTCCATGAATCCGCGCACCTGCAAACCCGTCCTGCTCGCCCTGGCCCTGGCCGCCACCCCGGCCGCGTTCGCCGCCGCCGGCGACCCGCCGGCCGAGGACTACCACTTCGGCAGCCGCCCGGATATCGCCCAGGTGCTGCGCGCGGCGGACCTGGACTTCTGCGGCATCCGCGAGGTGGAAACGCTGTACCAGGACCACCAGGGCCGCAAGCACCTGTTGCGCTACCCGGTATGGGGCCGGAACTGCCCGAGCGAGAACTGAGGCGAGGCGGCGGGCGGCGGAAGGGCGGTCCTTCTGGTCGGCGTCACACCAGCTGGCTGTCGATGTGGATTTCGCCGCTGAGCAGCTTGTGCACCGGGCAGGCGTTGGCGATTTCCAGCAGGCGCTGGCGCTGGGTGTCGTCCAGCGCGCCGCTCAGGCCGATGGCGCGGGCGATGTGGCTGACGCTGGGCTTTTCCTGGCTGAGCGAGAGGCGCACCTGGATGCCGTCCAGCGGCCATTCCTTGCGCCGCGCGTACATGGCCACGGTGATCGCGGTGCAGGCGCCGAGAGAGGACAGCAGCAGCTGGAACGGCCCCGGCCCCTGGTTGCCGCCGCCCAGCTCGACCGGTTCGTCGGCCAGCCACTGGTGCAGGCCGTCGGACAGGCTGACCTGGTAGGGAATGCCGGAATGGCTGGCGGTGACGCTGGCGTCGCTCATGGCGAGACTCCTCGGCCTAAAAGGGGAGGCTGGAGTCTAACCGCTCTGCTCCGGGCTTACACGGTGGCCCAGTCAGGCACCGCGCATCTGCTGCAAGCGGATATGCCGGCGCGAGCTGCGCGCCAGGCGCACGCCCAGCAGCACCGCGGCGCAGGTCAGGCCGACGATCAGGCCCTGCCACAGGCCGCGCGGGCCGGTGGGTTGCTGGACCCAGTCGGTCAGGCCCAGGCAGTAGCCCACCGGCAGGCCGATGCCCCAGTAGGAGAACAGGGTGAAGAGCATGGTCGCGCGGGTGTCCTGGTAGCCGCGCAGGGCGCCGGCGGCAGTGACCTGCAGGCCGTCGGAGAACTGGAACAGCGCGGAGAACACCAGCAGTGAGGCGGCCAGCGCCAGCACTTCGGGGTCGTCGGTGTAGAGCGCGGCGATCTGCTCGCGGAACGCCAGCATGGCGCTGGCCGAGACGCAGGCCCAGGCCAGCGCGGTGGCCATCCCGGTGCCGGCGGAGAAACGCGCGTCGCGCGGACGGCTGGCGCCCAGGGCCTGGCCGACGCGTACGGTCACCGCCATGGCCAGGGCGTAGGGCACCATGAACGCCAGGGCGCTGAAGTTCAGGGCGATCTGGTGCCCGGAGATGACCTTGTCGCCCAGCTCGCCGAGCAGCAGGGCGATCACCGAGAAGATGCTCGACTCGGCGAAGATGGCGATGCCGATCGGCAGGCCGACGCCGACCAGCCCGCCGATCACCTGGCGGCTCGGGCCTTCCCAGCGGGCGAACAGGGCGCTGGGCTGGTACGCCTTGGCGATGTTCACCCAGGCCAGCATGCCCAGCAGCATGAACCACATCACCGTGCCGGTGGCCCAGCCGCAGCCGGCGCCGCCCAGGGGCGGGAAGCCGAGGTGGCCGTAGATCAGCACGTAGTTCAGGGGAATGTTCAGCAGCAGCCCGCCGATGCCCAGGACCATGCTCGGGCGGGTGCGCCCGAGGCCGTCGCTGAAGCAGCGCAGCACGTGGTACAGGGCCACCGCCGGCAGGCCGCAGGCGATGCCGCGCAGGTAGAAGCGGCTGGGTTCGATCAACGCCTCCTCGACCTTCATGGCGCGCAGCACCGGCTCGGAAAGGAACCACAGCACCGCGCCGGCCAGCGGCCCCACCAGCAGCGCCAGCCACAGCGCCTGGCGCGCCAGCGCGCCGGTGCCGGGGCGGTCGCCGGCGCCGTAGCGCTGGGCGACCTTGGCGGTGGTGGCCAGCAGGGTGCCGGTCATCAGCAGGAACACCGGAATCCAGATGGAGTTGCCCAGCGCCACCGCGGCCAGGTCGCGCGGGCCGACGCGGCCGGCCATCACGGCGTCGACGAAGCCCATGGCGGTGGTCGCCATCTGCGCCACTATGATCGGCGCGGCGAGGGTGAGCAGTTCCTTGAGCTCGGTGGCGAGGCGCCGTCTGCGCGAGACGGGCTGGGCGATGGCGGTCACGACTGTCCTTGGCGGGGTTATTCCGGGAAGCCGGCCAGTCTATCGCCTGACGCTGTGGTCAGGAAAGCGCCGCGCGTCCCGCACGCGGTCAGCGACCGCCGCGCGCGGCGCTGGTAAAGTGACGGGATCACTTGTAGGAGCCTTCCCCAGGAGCTTTCCCATGCGCATCCTTGCCGACGAGAACATCCCGCTGGTCGACGCCTTCTTCGGCGAGCAGGGCGAGATTCGCCGCCTGCCCGGGCGCGGCATCGACCGCGCCGCGCTGGCCGACGCCGAGGTGCTGCTGGTGCGTTCGGTGACCCAGGTCGACCGCGCGCTGCTGGAAGGCAGCGCGGTGCGCTTCGTCGGCACCTGCACCATCGGCACCGACCACCTGGACCTGGACTACTTCGCCGAGGCCGGCATCGCCTGGTCCAGCGCGCCGGGCTGCAACGCCCGCGGCGTGGTCGACTGGGTGCTCGGCAGCCTGCTGGCGCTGGCCGAGGCACATGGCGCGGACCTCGCCAAGCGCCGCTACGGGGTGGTCGGCGCCGGCCAGGTCGGCGGCCGCCTGGTCGACGTGCTGCGCGGCCTGGGCTGGGACGTGCGGGTTTGCGATCCGCCGCGCCAGGCCGCCGAGGGCGGCGACTTCGTCGGCCTGGAGGAAATCCTCCGCGAGTGCGACGTGATCAGCCTGCACACGCCGCTGACCAGCATGGGCGCGCACACCACCCGCCACCTGCTCGACGCCCAGCGCCTGGCGCACCTGCGCCCCGGCGCCTGGCTGCTCAACGCCAGCCGTGGCGCGGTGATCGACAACCTGGCGCTGCGCCAGCACCTGGAAAGCGGCGCCGACCTCGACGTGGCCCTGGACGTCTGGGAAAGCGAACCCCAGGCCGATCCGGAACTGGCCCAGCTGTGCCGCATCGCCACCCCGCACATCGCCGGCTACAGCCTGGACGGCAAGCTGCGTGGCACCGCGCAGATCTACGACGCCTTCTGCGCCTGGCGCGGTATCGAGGCCGGCGTGAAGCTGGACGACCTGCTGCCGGCGCAATGGCTGATGGAGTTGAACCTGGGCGAGGACTGCGCCGCCGACTGGGCGCTGGGCCTGCTGTGCCGCGCGGTGTACGACCCGCGCAGCGACGACGCCGCGTTCCGCCGCAGCCTGGTGGGTAGCGCCGAGGAGCGCCGCGAGGGCTTCGACGCCCTGCGCAAGCATTACCCGCCGCGCCGCGAGATCACTGGTTTGTGGGTCGACATCCAGGGCGAGGCGCCGGCGCTGGAACGCCTGGTCCAGGCGCTGGGCGCCAACCGGGTGGGCG
>NZ_JARJLT010000150.1 GCF_029335315.1 Pseudomonas citronellolis | reverse complement strand
CGAGGTCATCGAGCTGATGGTCAAGGTCGGCGACCGCATCGAGGCCGACCAGAGCTTGCTGACCCTGGAGTCGGACAAGGCCAGCATGGAAATCCCCTCGCCGGCCGCCGGGGTGGTCAAGGCGCTGAAGGTGAAGATCGGCGACACCCTCAAGGAAGGCGACGACATCCTCGAACTGGAAGTCGCAGGCGCGGCGCCCGCCCCGGCGCCCGCGCAACCGTCAGCAACCACGGAAAAGCCCGCTGAGCAGCCCGCCGCCCCGGCCAAAGCCGAGGCCCCGCCGCCGGTGGGCGCGCCCAGCCGCGACGGCGCCAAGGTCCACGCCGGCCCCGCCGTGCGCATGCTGGCCCGCGAGTTCGGCGTCGAGCTGGCCGAGGTGAAGGCCAGCGGTCCGAAAGGCCGCATCCTCAAGGAGGACGTACAGCTGTTCGTCAAGGAACAGCTGCAGCGCGGCAAGTCGGCCGCCGGCGGCGCCACCACGGGTGGCGCGGGTATCCCGCCGATCCCGGAAGTCGACTTCAGCAAGTTCGGCGACGTGGAAGAAGTGGCCATGACCCGGCTGATGCAGGTCGGCGCCGCCAACCTGCATCGCAGCTGGCTGAACGTGCCCCACGTGACCCAGTTCGAAGCGGCCGACATCACCGAGGTGGAAGCCTTCCGCGTGGCGCAGAAAGCCGTCGCCGAGAAGGCCGGCACCAAGCTGACCATCCTGCCGATCCTGCTCAAGGCCTGCGCCTATCTGCTGCGCGAGCTGCCGGACTTCAACAGTTCGCTGGCGCCCAGCGGCAAGGCACTGATCCGCAAGAAGTACGTGCACATCGGTTTCGCCGTGGACACCCCGGACGGCCTGCTGGTGCCGGTGATCCGCAACGTCGACCAGAAGAGCCTGCTGCAACTGGCCACCGAGGCCGCCGAACTGGCGGAGAAGGCGCGCACCAAGAAGCTCTCGGTCGACGCCATGCAGGGCGCCTGCTTCACCATCTCCAGCCTCGGTCACATTGGCGGCACCGGCTTCACGCCGATCGTCAACGCGCCGGAAGTGGCGATCCTCGGGGTCAGCAAGGCGACCATGCAGCCGGTCTGGGACGGCAAGGCCTTCCAGCCGCGCCTGATGCTGCCGCTGTCGCTGTCCTACGATCACCGGGTGATCAACGGCGCCGCCGCCGCGCGCTTCACCCGGCGCCTGGGCGAGGTGCTGGGGGATATCCGAACGATGCTGCTGTAACCGGGAAAGGCGCCGCGAGGCGCCTTTTTCTTATGGGCGCATAGCCATTCGCGGCATCAGCCGGCAAACCCGGTGCCGATGCCTTCGGCGGATAACGCTGGCGCGTTATGCGCCCTACACGAACCCGCCATCCCGTAGGGCGAATAACCGTTCGCGGTTATCCGCCGGCCAATCCGGCGCCAATGCCCTCG
>NZ_JARJLT010000014.1 GCF_029335315.1 Pseudomonas citronellolis | reverse complement strand
GCCGCCGACCACGTTGAACACGCCGCGCGGCAGGTCGGTCTCGGCCACCAGGGCGGCGAACTCGAAGCAGTTGATCGGGGTTTCTTCGCTGGGCTTGATGACGATGGTGTTGCCGGTCAGCAGCGCCGGCGCCATCTTCCGCGCGATGAGGAAGAACGGGAAGTTCCACGGCAGGATGCCGGCCACCACCCCCAGCGGCTTGCGCAGCAGGAAGATGTGCTCGCCGACGCGGTCGCTGGTCAGCACCTCGCCCTCCAGGCGCCGCGCCCACTCGGCCATGTAGTCCAGGTAGTCGGCGGTGAAGGCCACTTCTACCTGGGCCAGCGCCGGCACCTTGCCCTGCTCGGCGGTGATGATCCGCGCCAGGCGCTCGGCGTTGGCCCGCACCTTCTCGGCGATCCGTCGCAGGTAGCCGGCGCGCTCGATGGCCGGCTTCGCCGCCCAGCCCTTCTGCGCCGCGCGGGCCGCGCCGACGGCGGCGTCGACCTGGGCCGAGGTGGCCTCGGGCACCCGCGCCAGCAGCTCGGCGTTGGCCGGGTTGCGCACCTCGATCAGCCCATGGCTGGGCACGAAGGCGCTGTCGATGTAGTTCTGGTAGGTCTTGATCTCGCTCATGCGAAGGTCTCCTGGGGCGATGGGGGCTCAGTTGGCCGCGGTCTTCTTGGCGGCGGCGAGCTGGTCCTGCAGGTCATAGGCGCGCTTGATCAGGTACTGGTGCACCGCTTCGGCCTGCTGCAGGTCGAGGTGGCCCTGGAACGACGGCATGCCGTCGGGGATGCGCCCGCCGTAGACGATGCCGAGGAAGCGCTGGTGGTTCTCGGCGCTGAGGGTGCGCAGGTCCGGCAGCACGCCGCCGCTGATGGCGTTGATGCCGTGGCACTGCGAGCAACTGGAGTTGAACAGCTCGCGGCCCTGGTCGATCTGCGCGGTGCTGGCGGTCAGCTTCGGCGGCTCGGGCTTGCGGTCGGCCCACTTGTACTTGGCCTCGGGCAGCGTGGCGCTGCCGCCGAGCTTGTAGGTGAGCACCTGGGCGTTGGGCTTCACCCCGGCGCGCAGCGACAGCGCCCCGGCGAAGGTCGAGAAGGCGCCGCCCCAGCCGGCCATGAAGGTCACGTACTGCTCGCCGTCCACCTCGTAGGTCACCGGCGCGGCCATCACCCCGGTGTTGGCCGGCGACTCCCAGAGCTTCTTCCCGCTCTCGGCGGCGTAGGCCACCACGCGGCCGTCGGCGGTGCCCTCGAACACCAGGTTGCCGGCGGTGCTCAGGGTGCCGCCGTTGAAGATGGTGCTGTACGGCACTTCCCAGGCGGCCCTCTGCTTGAGCGGGTCCCAGGCGATCAGCTTGCCCGACCAGGAGTCGGCGACCTTGCGCAGGCCGTCCGGGTCCTCGGGCATCATCCCGGTGTTGACGTCGAGCTGGTAGATGCTCTTGAACTTCGAGCGCGGCGGCGTGCCCTCCACGTCCTGGTAGTAGGCGGACATGATGTGCGCCGGGATGTACACCAGGCCGGTGGCCGGGTTGTACGACATCGGCTGCCAGTCGTGGGCGCCCCAGAACGCCGGCTGCACCAGGTGCGCCTTCTTCTCCGGGTCCTTCCAGTAGGCCGCGACCTTCTCGTCGACGATCGGCCGCCCGGTCTTCATGTCGATGCCCTTGGCCCAGTTCACCGGGATGATGTTCTTCGCCGAGAGCAGCTCGCCGGTGGCGCGGTCGATGACGTAGAAGAAGCCGTTCTTCGGCGACTGCATCAGCACCTTGCGCACCTTCCCGTCGATCGGCAGGTCGGCCAGCATGATGTGCGCGGTGGCGGTGAAGTCCCAGGCGTCGCCGGGGGTGGTCTGGTAGTGCCAGACGTACTCGCCGTTGTCCGGGTTGATGGCGACGATGGACGAGAGGAACAGGTTGTCGCCCTTGCCCTCGCTGCGGATGCGCGGGTTCCACGAGGAAGCGTTGCCCACGCCGATGTACAGCAGGTTCAGCTCCGGGTCGTAGGACATCGAGTCCCACACGGTGCCGCCGCCGCCCTGGATCGGGTACTGGTCGCCGAACCAGGTCTTGGCGGCGATCTCCATGCCCTTGCCCTTGGGCATTTCCTTGGGGTCGCCGGGCACGGTGAAGAAGCGCCAGTCCTGCTTGCCGGTCTCGGCGTCGTAGGCGGTGATGTAGCCGCGCACACCGAACTCGGCGCCGCCGTTGCCGATGATCACCTTGCCCTTCACGATGCGCGGCGCGCCGGTGATGGTGATGCTGCGCGAGGGGTCGGTGCGGGTGTCGACGCTCCACACGCGCTTGCCGGTCTTGGCGTCGATGGCCTCCAGGCGGCCGTCCAGCACGCCGACGTAGACCTTGCCCTTCCACACCGCCACGCCACGGTTCACCGCGTCGCAGCAGGCCTCGCCGGCACGGCTGCGGTCGGACTGCGGGTCGTACTTCCACAGCAGCTTGCCGTCGCGGGCGTCCAGCGCGTAGACGATGGAGAACGGCCCGGTGGTGTACATCACCCCGTCGACCACGATGGGCGTGGCCTCGACGCCACGGTCGATGTCCAGCTTGTAGCTCCAGGCCAGGCCGAGCTTGTCGACGTTGCCCTGGTCGATCTGCTTCAGCGGGCTGAAGCGTTGTTCGTCGTAGGTACGCCCGGTGGCCATCCAGTTGCCCGGCTCCTTGTCGGCGGCGCTGATGCGCGCGCCATCGACATCGGCCGGGGCGTCGGCGGCGTACAGGGGCTGCGCCAGGCCGGCGAGCAGCACGGCGGCGGCAAGGGTGGAACGGCGAAGGCGCAAGGCGGGGTGCAGGCGAACGGTAGGCGTGGTGAGGCCGGTCGAGCTCATGGAGGTTCTCCGATTCTTGTAGTTGCCGCGGATCGCTCGCCACGGCTTGCAAGAGCCAGAGCAACGGCTGTGCCAGCAGCGGGCGAAATGGCTGCAGGCCAGGGATGGCGGGGCTTGGCGAATTCGCCGAAGGGTGTGCAGCGGGCTGCGTGGCGCTACAGGTGTTGCGGGTGGGCGGCGCAGGTGTTGCGAGCGCGGGACGGTTTTTCGTAGGAGCGAGCTTGCTCGCGAATGGAACTCGTCGGCGACGCTGGTGCCTCGGCTT
>NZ_JARJLT010000149.1 GCF_029335315.1 Pseudomonas citronellolis | reverse complement strand
TGCGCCAGCGCTGGAACCACTTGGCCGACGGCCTGCAGCGGCTGCTCGGCGATTCCTTCCTGAGCCTGGTGGCGCGCCTGGGCATCGCCTCGATCTTCTTCCTTTCCGGGCGCACCAAGGTCGAGGGCATCCTCAGCATCACACCGAGCACCTACGAGCTGTTCCGCACCGAATACGTACTGCCGCTGGTGCCGCCGTACATCGCGGCGCACCTGGCGACCTACGCCGAGCACCTGTTCCCGATCCTCCTGGTGCTGGGCCTGGGCACGCGCCTCTCGGCCCTGGCGCTGCTGGGCATGACCACGGTGATCGAAGTCTTCGTCTATCCCGACGCCTGGCCGACGCACCTGTCCTGGGCCGGCCTGCTTCTGCTGCTGGTGGCCCGTGGCGGCGGCGCCTGGTCGCTGGACCGCGCGCTGGGCATCCGCTGAGGCGATCGCGGCTAGTGGCTGGCGGCTAGCGGCGCCGCGGCGCCGTCCAGTTCGCGGCGCGCCTGCTCCAGCCAGTCGTGCTCGCCGGCGAAGGCGCTGGCGTAGTCGACCACCGCATAGCTCAGCGACAGGCCCGAGAGCAGCGCCTCGTCGTGATCGCCGAACAGTTGCTCGATGCGCTCGATGCAGGCGCGCACGCCGCTGCCATGGGTATGCCGGAACAGCACCAGGAATTCGTCGGGCTGGCGCCGGCAGACATGGTCGGTGTTGCGCACTTCGGCCTTGATCAGGTGCCCCAGGCGCAGGCTCAGGGCTTCGGCGGTCAGGCCGCCGTAGCGCCGGCGCAGCGCGGCGTGGTCGTCGATGCGGATCAACGCCAGGCTGGCGCGCGGGCCGCCGCGACGGCAGCGACCGAACTCCTCGGCCAGCTGGTGCAACCAGGCGTCGCTGGGCAGCAGCTGGCGCTCGTCCAGGCAGTTGACCAGGGCGAACGCGCGCCGCTGGGCGTGCAGGCGCCGGGCCAGGCTGTAGCTGGTCCAGCCCACCGCCAGCGGGTAGAGGAAGAGCATCGGCAGGCAGGCCCAGATCACCCGCGAGGGAGTGTCCAGTTCGACCTTGAAGCCGATCAGCAGGCCCATCAGCGCCACGCCGGCGAGGTTGGCCAGCAGGCCCTTGAGCATGAACGCCGGGCCGTTGGCGGCGGCGTTGTGCATGGTCACCATCGACAGCAGCAACGCCGACGGCAACAGGCTGAAATGCATTACCGCCAGCCAGCCACCGGCGAACAGCGAATCCAGCAGCAGGTTGCGCAGCTCGGCGCGATACGGCTCGCGGGCGCGCACCGCGATGACCCGCGCCACGCTCGGCCAGACGAAGCCGTTGACCAGCATCCAGGCCCACACGCCAGGCGAGCCGGGGTAGATGAGTACCGCGATGAAGATGAAGCTGAGGCCACACCCCAGGCTGCGCGGCGCGTGAATCCGACGGGCGAAGCCGATACCGGCCGAGAGGCTGCTTTCCATTTCCATACATCGATCCACAGGGCGAGAAGACGCGGTGCCCGCGCATGCCGCGCGACGCCGACTGCTGCGACTCAGGTCAATAACATCCTTGTCTGACGTGCCTTTCCGGGCGGGCGAGTTATGCTTGCCCTGTGCAGGAAAGCGTCATGGAACCGTCCAGCTCACGAACTCCAGTCCCCTGCCGATAAGGAAATGTCAAAAAATCGACATGACCATAGCTGATGGCGATTTGCCCTTGTACGAGGACTGGGCGAGCATTGACGAAGTGGTCAGGAAAATCCAGCGCCCGCAGCGAGCGTGGGGCTCGTCGGTCCTGTTTTCCTGACACCTGACACGGAGCGACCCGCCACGTCCGCTGCCCGGCACGGCTGGTCAAGTTTCAAATACGATCGTATTCTAATCCAGAAGAGGCCTGATGAGTAAGCGCCCCGTCATTGACAGAGACATGGTCCTGGACGCTGCGGAAAACGTGGTGATGCAGCAGGGCGTGGCCGCCCTGACCATCGGTGAGGTGGCCCGCGCCGCGGGGATCAGCAAGGGCGGCGTGCAGTCCTGCTTCGGCACCAGGGACGGCCTTGTCGAGGCCATGTTCAACCGATGGAAAGCTGAATTCGAGACGACCGTGCGCACTATCGCCGAAGACGAAGCGGACCCGCAGGAACGCCTGCGCGCCCATGTCGCGCTGATGGCCGGCAGCGACGAGGGCCTGGGCCAGCGCGCCGCGGCCATCCTCGCCGCGATGCATAGCAACGAAGGGCTGCGCCAGCAGGCCAGCGACTGGTACCGGCCGCTGCTGCTGCAAGCTGAAGGCGACGACGACAAGAGCCGCAACACGCGCCTGGCGTTCCTCGCCGCCAAGGGCGCCTTCCTGCTGCGCTCCTTCGGCATCATGGAGATGTCCGACAGCGAATGGCAGACGATCTTCCGCGAGATCAACAGCCTGCTCGACGCCGCCGACTGACCGGCGGCCACGAGCGCGGCCTCAGGCGGGCACGCCGAGGATCACGTGGGAAGCCTTGATCACCGCGGTGGCGCTCACGCCCGGCGCCAGGCCGAGTTCGCTCACCGCGTCGCGGGTGACGATAGCGTAGACCTTGCTGCCGCCGGCCAACTCCACCACCACCTCGGCGTTCACCGCGCCATCGGTGACGCTCAGTACCTTGCCGGCCAGGCAGTTGCGCGCCGACAGGCGAATGTCGCTGGCCTCGGTCATCAGCATCACCCAGGGCGCCTTGACCAGCGCCACGGCCTCGGCGCCGGGCGCCAGCTTCAGGCTGTTCACGCTTTCCACCGTGACCACCGCCACCAGGCTCTCGCCGCCGGCAAGTTCCAGCACCACCTCGCTGTTCACCGCGCCTGGGCGCACCTCGCGCACCTTGCCCTTGAAAACGTTGCGTGCACTGACTTTCATCGGAATCTCCTGGCTGATTGAAATGCGCCCCGCCCCGGAGCGCGTCCACAACAGCGTAGGAGGCGTTCGCCGCCAGCGCCTGCGGCAGCGGCTCAGGCGGGGAACAGGTCCAGGGTGCGCTCGACTTCGTCCAGGCTGATGCGGAAGCCGTTGCCGTCGGGCGTGCCGACCACGAAGCCGAAGTGCTGGTGGTCGCGGTCCGTCAGGTATTTGTAGAAGCACACGAAACGGTTCGGCGGTTGCAGCGTCAGCACCGCGCCGCCCGGCGGCAGCACGTTGACGCCATGCACCAGTTGGCTGCCCTCGACGCCCACCACCACACGGGCCCCGGCGCAGGCCGCGACTATGCTCGGCACGTCACTCTTCGACGGGTCGAGGATGCGGAAGCCCCGGTGCTTGCGCAGGTGCTCGGCGATCTCCAGCTCGTTGCTCAGCAGGCGCAGGTCGCCGGTCTCGCCGCGCAGGATGAAGACGCCGGGGTGGGGCTGGTAGCTCACGCGGGACAGCAGCTTCTCGCCCATCGCCCGGTAGCGCAGGTGCTGGTGGCTGTTGTGGCCGAAATCGTCGAACAGCACCAGCTCGCGGAAGTACGCGCTGTGCAGGCGGGCCGGCTGCATCTCCAGCCAGGCTTCGTAATCCAGCGTCTGCGGGTACAGCGGGTACCTGGCCGTGGGCGCGATGGTCACCGGCAGGCCTTCCTCGCGGGCCAGCGCATAGGTCAGGCAGTCTTCCGCCAGCCAGGTGCCGAACCAGCGGTTGCCGTAGGGCGAGCAGTAGATCGCGCCGCGATCGACCTCCCGCTCCACGCTGATCCGCGGCAGCCAGCGCGCCCGGGTGGAGGACAGCCAGAAACTGGCGTTGTCCTTGTACAGGGCCCCGTCGATCATCATCACATCCTTGATCAGGTAGGCCCGCGTCGGGTGCTGCTCCATGCTGCCCAGGCCTTCCATGGTCCGCCGGGGGTGCTCGTAGGGAAAGAAGATCTTCTCTTCCCAGCCGGTCACCCGCTCCCACTGGCCGGGCAGGAAGAAGGCCGGCGGCGCCGGGGTGATCTCGCGTGGGGCGATGTCCCAGGACTTGCTCGCCACGCTCTTGAGGTTTGCCGCCTGCTTTCGTGCCAGTCGCCTCCGTGCGATGTGCCAGTACGCGGCAAGGCTCCAGTTCCTGCCGTTGGAACGCAGGCTGTCGCCAGCTTGCGAGGCATCGCTTTGCATGGTGGGACCGTCCTTCGGCGCTACGGCCGATGGCCAGGCGCGGGGGAGTTGCCCGCGCCCGGAACGCTCAGTTGGAGGGAACTCGTTCCATGATCGGCGGCGACTGGAAGTGCGCGTAGCGTTCGCGCAGGCTCTCCAACAGGCGCTCGCGCGGGTTCGTCGTGCAGTACAGGTAGATCTTCGCCAGCCCGCCGAAGACCATCTCGCGGTAGCGCTCGACGATCTCTTCGTCGCTCGGCCCGTCGGGCAGCCCCAGGTGCAGGGTCAGTTGCCGGCCCTCGACGGCGAACAGCGGCGAATCCCAGAGGAACTTGGCCCTTCCGGTCTTGGGCAGGCGCACGAACATGTAGGCCTGGTTGCCCAGGGTATCGATGTCGCCGCCACGGCGGCGTTTCCATTTCAGCAGCCCGTCGTCCGGCCGGGCCAGGCAATGGCCGATGTCGTAATAGTCGAAGCCGTTCTCGATGGCCCATTCCAGCGCCATGTAGGTGTTGATCGAGTTGACCTCGCGCAGCCGCTTGGCGTCGGAGAACACCGCCTCGGGGTAGCCGAAGCGCAGGGTGCTCCAGTAGCGCTTGCCGGCCCGGGTGATCACGCAGCCGAAGTGGCAGGCGACCACCTCGTCGCCTTGCAGGATCAGGTCGAGCCGGCCGACGGACTTGGCGATGCGGAACAGCTCGTCGGTGCCGAACTGCTTGGTGAACTCACCATGCCGCGCGTGGGCGTAGGGCTGCAGCATCTCGCGGTTGGCCCGGTCGATTTCCTCGTCGGTCAGCGCCTGCTGCATGCGGTACAGCGGCCGGGTCTTGCGGATGCTGCGGCGCAGTTCGCCGTCGTACTTGGCGGTGATCTCTTCCAGGGGGCGCCCCAGGGGAACCACCGCGCTCAGGTAGTGCGGCACCGACAGCGCGCCGGCGCTGGGCATCTCGCTGACCACCACCACATGCGGCGACGCCTCGGCGGCCGCGCCCTCCTCGGCCCTGGCCTGGGACTTGCCGCCGATCAGCAGCTTGGCCATGTTGCGCCGGTCCTTGCGGCCGACGTAGAGGATTTCGTAGTCGCTGTCGTTCTGCAGGCGGAACCGGGCGATCTCCCAGCGCCAGAAACAGGCGCGGCTGAGAATGTCCCGCGACCAGCCCATGGCGCTGCGTATCTCGTGGCGCAGGGAGGGAGGTATGAGTTTGCGGACCAATACCGCCACGTTCTCGTTCATGTCCTTGTCGACTTCCTGTGCAGCGTCCGTCCGGAGAAGCGGCAACGTTCGAGGGGGCTTCGATCAGCCGAAGTGGGTTGCCGAGGCGGCCAATGAAGAGTTCACATTAGGTAACAATTTGCCATCAGCAACGAGTAAAGATGCTCGCCAGGCACTTGGCAAGCGCCGCACCGACCGCTTGCAGGCTCTATTTTATGGCGTCAAATTCCCCTCCCGACGCTCTCGCCCGCGGGGTTCGCGAAGGGCTCGGAGGGCCGCCCCTGGCAGGGCGCAGGAGTGCTCCGGAAGCTAGTAGGCCTGCTTGCCGGTGAAGGCCATCAGCGTGCGCACCAGGATGATGAAGTCCAGCCAGATCGACCAGTTGTTGATGTACTCGATGTCCGAGTCGACCCGCTGGATCATCTGCTCGATGTCTCGCGTCTCGCCGCGGAAGCCGCGTACCTGGGCCAGCCCGGTGATGCCCGGCTTGATGTTGTGGCGGGCGAAATAGTCGGCGATGCCCTTGGAGTACTGCGCGTCGTGCTGGATCGCGTGGGGGCGCGGCCCCACCAGCGACATCTCGCCCTTGAGCACGTTGAACAGCTGCGGCAGTTCGTCGAGGCTGGTGCGACGGATGAAGGCGCCGACGCGGGTGGTGCGCGGGTCGTTCTTCTGCGCCTGCTTCACCTCGCCGTCCTCCGGCTGGTGCATGACCATGCTGCGGAATTTCCAGATGCGGAATACCTCGCCGCTCCAGCCCTTGCGCTCCTGGCGGAAGAACACCGGGCCGGGGCTGTCGAGCTTGATCGCCAGGGCCACGGCCAGCAGCACCGGCGCCGCCAGCAGCAGGATGAGCGCGGCCAGGACCTTGTCCTCCAGGGTCTTGAGGAACAGCCCGGTGCCCATCAGCGGCGTCTCGGCCAGGGTCAGCACGGGGATGCCGGCGATCTCCTTGACGCTGTGGTTGATCAGCCGCAGCGAGAAGATATCCGGCACCCAGTTCACCGAGATGTACTTGTCCAGCAGTTGCAGGTAGGAGGCCTTGACCACGTCCGAGCCGTCGATGGGCGTCACGAAATACACGGTGCGGATGCTGTGTTCGGTAATCACCGACTCCAGGTCGCCGATGCCGCCGAGGATCGCCAGGCGCCGCGAGCCCAGGGCCTCGGGCTGCGGCTCGTGCTTGTCGTCGACGCGGATGCAGCCGACCACCGTCTCGCCCAGCCAGGGGTTGCTGCTGATCTTGTGGTGAAGAAAGCTGGCCAGCTCCCCGGTGCCGATGATCAGCGCGTTCTCCAGGCGCGACGGCAGGGTGAGGAACTTCTTTTGCGCTTCGCGCATCACGAAATGCAGGAACAGCTGGACCAGGTAGCCGATGACGAACAGCTCGGCGACCAGCAGCCGCGAATACTCGGCGCTCTGCTTGGTGAGGAAGGCCATCACCGTCAGGAAGCAGAAGGTCGCCGTCCAGGCCTTGAACAGCTTGAAGGCCTTGAGCGAGAAACGCACGTTGCTGCGGTAGATGGCGTAGTGGTCGTAGATCACCGCCAACGCGCCGATCAGCAGCAGGAGCATGACCAGGTAGCTCGGGGTCATGTAGCCGATGTGGTAGAGGGTCAGGTACCAGGCGACGCCGATCACCGCCAGACCGTCGAGCCCCGCCTGCAGGGCGTTGCTGACGCTGCTCCGGCGCTGGAGCAGGGCGCGGCTACTTCTGGGCTCGAAACTCATGCTCGGACCTCGTTGGATGCGCCCCCACACAGACGCGCGAACGAGCGCAGGCCGGCCGGCCACGGCCCGGCGAGGGTCGTGTGGTCGGAAGCGCGAATGAGTCGTATCGAGAACGCAGATGCATGCCGCCACTCACTGCTGAGATCCTCCCTGATCCGACAACCGCCGTAGCACATGCCGGAAGACGCCGCCAACGACGCCACCCCCACTCATACCGGCAACCAGGCGACTACTGCTTTCACTGTAGCAGCACAATCCGATCGTCGCGGGCCGCCGGCCCGCGCCATTCAACGCGGTCGCGAACCCTTGACCGCCGAACGGGTCGCCACCGCGCCGCGATAGAACAGCGTGCGCAACAGGAACGCCGGGTTGCCGAGCACGTAGCGGCGGAACAACCGCCGGGGCTCCAGCAGCAAGCGGTACAACCATTCGAACCCCAGCCGGCGCATCCACGCCGGCGCACGCGAGACCTTGCCGCCGAGGAAGTCGAGGATCGCCCCGCCGCAGACGATCACGCAGGGGCCGCCGGCCTTGGCCAGGCGCGCGGCGAGCAGTTCCTGGCGGGGCATGCCCATGCCCAGCACGATCAGTTCCGGGCGCGCCTGGCGGGCCAGGTCGAGGTAGCTGTCGGCGTCGGCGAAGCCGTGCTGGACGGATACCACGCGCACACCGAACAAGGCCTCGCTGAGCCGCGCGGCCTCGTCCAGGTAGGGCTCGCGGGTACCCCACAGCGCCACCGGGCGGCCCTTGAAGGCGGCCAGCAGCTTCACGATGAAGTCGGTGCCGTTCATGTTCAGCCCCGGCGCCAGGCCCAGCCGGCGCAGCAGCACTTCCATGCCCTTGCCGTCGCGCAGGAGGATGTCGGCCCCCGCCAGCGCCTGCTGGAAGTCGGCGTCGCGGGCCACCAGGTTCATGCAGTGGGCGTTGACGAAGCCGAGCACCGTGGGCCGCTCGGCGCCGGCCAGGGCGTCGAGCAGGGCCTGTTCGTCGCTGCCGTGGCCGACCAGGCGCAAGCGCCCGATGATGCTTCGCCAACTCTCCCGCCAATCCATGTCAGGCATCAGTTCTCCTCGCGCTTGGAGCGCACCCAGGCGACCTGGCGCTTGACCAGGAAGCCGAGGTACAGGGGAATCTTCCTCAGGGCGTAGAACGGTGCGTACAGCAGCACCGAAAACGGAATCAGCCCACGCGCGAAGCGCGCCCAGGCCAGCACCACGGCGGCGCCCAGCACAACCAGCGCGGCCGTCGCCAGCGCCGCCGGCGGCAGCGTGCCGAACAGCGCGAAGGCCAGCCAGCCGAGGCCGAACAGCACGGCCACCGCCAGGCTCAGCAGGGCCAGCGGCGGCACCAGCAGGTCCAGGGTCATGGCCAGCAGGCGCGGGTCGCGGCGGCGCAGCGACTCGCCGAGCAGCCTGGGCGCGTCGCCGAGGATCACCCCCAGGTGGCCATGCTCCCAGCGCGTGCGCTGGCTGCTCTGGCCCTCCTCGCTGCTGGGGAAGAAGCTGTCCACCCGCGCCTGCGGGCAGAACAGCGGCGGCTTGCCGCGCCGGCAGAAATCGAAGCCCAGCTTCAGGTCCTCGACCAGGTGCCCGCTGGCCAGCTCCACCTCGGCGAGATCGTCCCAGGCGAAGGCCATGCCGGTGCCCATCAGCTGGCACGGCAGGCCCAGCCGCGCCCAGCCGCGCGGGCGCACCAGGTTCTTCACGCGCCAGGCGAACTCGCCGACGCGCACCTTGAGCCCGGCGCCCTCCGGCGCGTGCATGAGATCGAGCGCCTGCACCGGCCGCCCGGCCTCGACGCAGCAGCCGGCCAGCCAGCCGACGCTGCCCTCGGCGACCCGGCAATCGGCGTCGACGATGATCAGCACCCGCGGCGGGTCGGCGGCCAGGTGGCGCACCCCGAAGTCCAGCGCGTAGCCCTTGCCGCGGCGCAGCGCGTCGCTGCGCTCGATCACCTCGGCGCCCGCCGCGCGGGCCTGCTCGGCGGTGTCGTCGGAGCAGTTGTCGGCTACCACCAGCAAGCGGTCGCCGGGCAGCAGCTGCGGGCGGACGCTGGCCAGGGTGCCGAGCACCAGGCTGGATTCGTTGTGCGCCGGCACCAGCACCGCCACCCGTGGCCGCGCCCCGCGCGGCGCCGGCGGCAGCCGCGGCGGCAGGCAGGCGAGCAGCACCTGCGCCAGCAACAGCAGCGCCGGCAGCAGCGCCAGCAACGCCGGCACGGCGAGCAGCCAGCCCAGCGCGGCGGTCATGCCGGCACCTTGAAGAAGCCGCCCAGGCGGGCGGCCTCGGTGTCGATGTCGTGGCGTTCCAGCACCCGCCGATGGGCCGCGTCACCCATGCGCTGGAGGCTTTCGGCGGACTGCCCGAGGCAGTCGGCGATGGCCTCGGCCAGTTCCTCCACCGCGCCGGCGGGGAACAGCCAGCCGTTCTCGCCGGCGCGCACCAGTTCGGGAATCCCCGCCACGTAGGTGGTCAGCACCGGGCGGCGCAGGGCCATGGCTTCCATGATCACCACCGGCAGGCCCTCGGCGAAACTCGGCAGCACCAGGGCGCGCGCGGCGAGGATTTCCTCGCGGACCTGGGCGCCGCTGATCCAGCCGGTGATGCGCACCCGCCCCTGCAAGCCGTGGCGAACGACCAGCGCCTCGATCTCCGCGCGCATCTCGCCGTCACCGGCCAGCACGATCTCGAAGTCCACCGCGCGCGCCGCCAGCAGCCGCGCCGCTTCGAGCAACAGCAGCTGGCCCTTCTGCTCGCACAGCCGGCCCACGCAGACCAGCCGCGGCGCGGACGGCACGGCCACGGGCGGTACCTCGTGGAAGACTTTCTCCAGCCCGCAGTGCACCACCTTCACCTTCGCCCAGTGCTCGTGGGCCACCCAGCGGTACAGCTGGCTGCGCCCGAAGGAGCTGATGGCGGCGACGAAGGCAGCGCGCCGGACCTTCTCGCCCAGGTGGATGAACTGCGCTTTGTCGAACTCCTCCGGGCCATGCACGGTGAAGCTGTAGGCCGGCCCGCCAAGGGCGCTGACGAGCATCGCCACCTCGGCGGAATTGGTGCCGAAATGCGCGTGCACATGGGCCGCGCCGAACGCTTCCGACCACAACAGCAGTTGGCAGGCCTCGGCCAGGTAGACCAGGTGGTAGGGCCAGGCGCGGTCGGCGCGGCGGCCCATGCGCAGCGCCAGCCAGAGCGCCGCGAGGAAGCGCCGGGGGCGCGCGCGCAGCAGTTGCAGGGTCGGTTTCAGCAAGCCCTTCAGGCCACCCCTGAGCACGTAGCGGGTCTTTTCGCGCTCGGCCAGGTCCTCGCCATCCACCACCTCGTCGGCGTCCCAGCCGCGCAGGGCGACACGCTGGACCGCGAAGCCCTGGCGCTCCAGCGCGAGGATTTCGCGGCGGATGAAGCTATGGCTGACCTTGGGGTACTGGTTGATGAAGTAGGTGATGCGCATGGCGACCGTCATGGTGAGTGGTTGGCCCGAGTCAGGAGCGCGCCCGGTAGCCATCGCCCGGCTCCAGGCCGTCGATGGACGGAATGAGGCGAACGGCCGCGACCGCGGACGGCGGCGCCTGCTCGATGATCTCGGCGTAGATGCCCTGCAGTTCCAGCGCCTGGTCGCCGAACAGGGTGAGCTTGTCCTTGAACGGGTTGCGGTGCCGGCGGAAGCGCTCGGCGTCGTCGAGGATGGCGATGACGGCCTGGCGCAGGTACTGCGCGTCGCCGCTGAGCGGAATGATGTTGCCGTTGACCCCCTCGACGATGTCGTCGACCGGGCCGCCCGCGTCGGTGCTGATGATCCAGATGTCGCGCACCAGCGCTTCGCGCACGGCCAGGCCGAAGGTTTCCTTGCACTGCGTCGGGCACAGCAGGACATCCAGGCCGGCGAAGAAATCATCGATGTTCGAGGGGTCGTAGCCGGGGCTGACGTTCAGCTTGCCGGCGATCTCGCGGCCGTTCGACGCCGGGCCGAACGGCGAGCCACCGGCGATGCACAGTTCGTAGTCGGAACGTTCGAGCGAGCTGAAAACACGGGCGATCAGTTCGCTGCCCTTCATCGGGAAGGGTCCGCCCACGTAGCCGAAGCGGATCGCCTCGCCCGGGCGCTTGCGGTAGCCGGGCGCCGGCGGCAGCACGCCGTTCTTGTTGACGCGGATCTTGCCGGGGTCGAAACCGTTGGCGATGTACAGGCCCCGGGCGAACTCGCTCGGCGCCAGCAGCGCGGTGGCCTTTTTCAGGTGGCCGGCGAGCAGTTGCTGGCGGTAGTCGTTCAGCGCCGGGTCCGGCACGCACTTCGCGCAGACCTCGCTGCGCACGGTGCTCTGCCCGCAGTAGTTGCCGCGCGTGTCGATCATGAAGTAGCGCCCGCAGACCCACCAGGCGTCATGCAGCGTCACGATGAAGGGGATGCCGGCCTTGCGGCAGCTTTCCGCCACCTGCGCGCCCAGCCCCTGGACGGAGTGCAGGTGCACGATGTCCGGGGCGACGCTGGCCAGCACCGCCTCGAACAGCGGGCCGGTGGCGGGGTTCTCGAAGTCGATGCGGGTGCCCAGCGTCTCGGCCAGGCCCATGCCGATGACGGCGACCCCGTCCACTTCGTAGCGGATCAGGCTGTAGGGCAAGGCGGTGCTCAGCGGCAGCGAGGTGAAGACCAACTGTTCGAAGCGCGAGTCCGCCGCCACCAGCCGGGCCATCTGCCCGGCCACGACGGTGGCGCCGCCAATCCGCCGTGGCGCGTAGTAGGCGTTCACCGTCAGCACCCGCTTGCGCTGCCGGCTGGGTAGCGCCGGGACGACCTGGCGCAGCTGTTCCGCCATGCGCTGCGGCGAATACTGCTCCAGCACCCGGTTGCGAATACGCAGGCCGACACCTTCGCGCAACTGCCGGTCGTCCAGCAGTTCGAGCAGCGCGCGCTCCCAGCCCGCCTCGTCGTCGGCGAGGAAACCGTTGTCGCCCGCGACGATCAGCCGGCGCGGCGTGCCGCGCGGCGAGCAGACGCTGGGCAGCCCGGCCAGGGACGCGCGGAGGAATTCGGGGTGGCTTGCGGCCTCGTTGAAGCGCGTGGCCGCCAGCGGCAGCACGGCGACGTCGCACGCGGCCAGCGCGCCCGGGTAGTCGGCACGTTCGCCGGCGGCCAGGCGTTCGACCCGCTCCGCCAGGGCGTCGAACGCCTCGGGCAGCACCAGGTCGCCGATGATCCGCAGGCGCACCTGGGGGCGAGCCTGCATGACGTTGTGGATGGCCTGCGCCGCCACCTGGAAGTCCTGGTCATGCAACCGGCCTCCGAGGTCATAGAGGATGCGCGGCGTGGCGTCATCCTCGTCGCTCTGACGCCCCTCGGCGGGCGCGGCCTCCAGGCTATCTTCGATGACCACGACATCCTTCGCCCCGGCCTCGCGCATGGCCGCCGCCAGCTCGGGGGTCGCGGCGATGGCCCGGTCGCAGGCCAGCAGCGCCTGCCGGTAGGCCTCCGGCGCCGCCAGGATACGCCGCGCGCTGTCCTCGTCGAGGCCATCCAGCTCGGCGCTCTCGCGGTACTCGCGGGCATCGAAGATCAGCTCGTCGGCCTCCCAGCAGGCGCTCACCCCGAGCCGCCGGGCCTGGCCGAGCAGCAGCCCCAGCTCCGGGCGCGCCGGAAGCCTGTGGAAGATCACCACCGAGCAGGTCTGCAGGGCGCTCCAGCATTCCTGCGGGTCACGCCAGTCGAGCAGGCGGCAGCGGTAGCCCAGCGCCTCAAGCGCGTGCTGCCGCTGGCGCACCCGCTCGCGCTGGTAGCCGGGCATGCCGAGGTCGCCCACCAACACGACCTCGCCGGCGAACAAGGCGCTGGCCGGCACGCTGGGCGCCGCCAGCTCCAGTGGCACCGGCCCGCGCTGGTGATGATTCCAGAGCAGCCCCGGCCCGCGCTCGCGCAGTTCCCGGTAAAGCTTGTCCAGGGTGGCTCGCCAGCCGGCCTCGTCGACGTGCGAGCGCAGGCGCCGCACGCCCCCTTGCAGGGTCTTCAGGTAACGCAGCGGCGTCGACAGCCGCCCCGCCCTCGGCGCCGCGGCAGTCTCGGCGCCGCGCGCGACCAGCTCGCCCAGGCGCTCCCGGTGCAGGCGCAGCAGCCGTTGCCGGCGCTGTTCCTCGCCGCGCGATAACGCCGCCTCCGCCCCGGCCAGGATGCGCTCCAGCAGTTCATAGCGGCGGCGGTACATGGCGCGCTTCTTCGCCGGGATGTCCTCGGCCGCCTTCCGCGACGCAGCCATGGGCAAGCTGAAGAAATCCTCGCGGTCGGAAGGCGTCGCCTCGTGCTCCAGCCAGATGGCGTCGTAATCGGCCGCCAACTCCCGTTCGGTGTCGGCGCCGAAATACGGATGCCGATGGTGGCGGTCGCCGTCGCGCACGGCGTAGATCCTGGTCGCGCCGACGCTCCTGGCGATCCACTTGAGCACCTCGATCAGCAGGCTGCGCGGGCGCAGCCCCTCGAAGTCCTTGGTCAGGTCGCGGTAGATGGCCAGCGAGCGTTCGCTGTCCACGGTCTTGTTGAGGCCCTGCACCGAGCCGACGAAGATGCACAGCTCGTCGCCCACCTGGCGCAGGCTGAAGGCGAGCGAGGCGACCCGCAGCTCGCCCTGGAACAGGTTCAGCACCAACTCGCCTTCGCGGACGAACCACCAGGCGCGGTCGAGCACCAGGCTGCACCCGGCGGAGTACGCCGATAAATCGCCCAGCAGCAGGCTCGCGTCGCGCCCCAGGAGCAGCAGTTGCGGGCACCGCCGGGTCACCACCTCGTAGTGCGAGGCCAGCGCCTCCAGGCGCTCCGGCGCGTCCCAGCGGCGACTGACATAGGGCCAGTGGACGGCGCCGAGGCCATTCATTTCAAGCGTGGCGCGACCGCCTTCGCCCAGCGCGGCGGAGAGGCGCGCCAGCATCCGCTCCACGCTCTCGCGGTTCCGGGCGATCAGCAGCAACAGCTTCAGCCGGTTCTTCCACGCCCGTGGCGAGTGGCCGGGATGCACGACGAACAGGCTTTTCAGCAACACCCGGTAGCTCATGGGGCTCTCACTTGTATTCGATCAGCGCGGCCCGGCCGGCACCCAGCCGGTTCAGCAGGAACTTCACCTGCCCGAGCATTTCCGGAAACTTGCCCAGCACCAGGAAGAACGCGCGCTGCAGGTTCTCCCGCGGCGCGTTGCCGCCACGCCGCGCCAGGCGCAGCACCTGCAACGGATAGAGCAGCAGCAGCAACGCGCCCCAACCGCCCGACAGCGCGGCCGCGAGCACGGCCGCCAGGGGCACGCCCAGGCCCCACAACCAGGCGCGGCGCGACTCGCGCAGCCAGTGCCGCTCCGGCGCCGCGCCGTGCAGGGCCGCGCCCTCGGCGAAGGCGTAGCCGGTGCGCAGGCTGCGCCGCCACCACTGGCTGAAGCGGGTCATGGCCGCGTCGTGCAGGGTCATTTCCGCGTCCAGGCGCCAGACCTTCCAGCCGGCGCCGCGCAGGCGTACGCACAGCTCCGGCTCCTCCCCGGCGATGAGGTCCGGGCGATACCCGGCCATGGCCACGAAGGCGTCGACGCGCATCAAGGCATCGCCGCCGCAGGCCTTGGCCTCGCCCACCGGCGTGTCCCATTCCAGATCGCACAGCAGGTTGTAGACCGAGCGCTGGGGAAAGCGCTCGCGGCGCCGCCCGCACGCCACCGCCACCTGCGGCTGCGCATCGAGGAACGCCCGCGCTCGCGACAGCCAGCCGGCGGCCACCTCGCAATCGCCATCGACGAACTGCACGTAGCGCATCGCCGGCAGCAGCCTTCGCGCCACGGCGAAACCTTCGTTGCGCGCGCGCGCCGCGGTGAACGGCCGCGCCATGTCCAGCTCCAGCACTTCCACTCCGAGGCCCCGGGCCATCCGCACCGAACCGTCGGTGGAGCCGGAGTCGACGTAGACCACCAGGTCCGCCGCGCCCACCAGCGAGGCCAGGCAGCGTTCGAGGCGCTGGCCTTCGTTGCGGCCGATGACGACGACGCCGATGCCCGTGGCCACGCTGTTCATCCCGCGCCCTCCGCGCGGGACGCCGCGTCGAGCCGCTCGGGAACCTCCGCCGCCCCGCCGGGCCGGCGCTGCCTGATGGTCGCCGGCACGCCCACGGCCAGCGAGTCGTCCGGCACGTCGATGAGCACCACGGCGTTGGCGCCGATCACCACGTTGTTGCCGATGCGAATCTTGCCCAGCACCTTGGCCCCCGCGCCGATGTCGACGTTGTTGCCGAACACCGGGGCGCCCGGCTCGGCCAGGTTCTTCAGGCCGATGGTCACGCCGTTGCGGATGCGGCAGTCGTCGCCGAAGCGCGCGTAGCCGCTGACGATGATCCCGCCGAAATGGTCGATGACGAAGTTGCGGCCGATCTCCACCTCGCAGGGCAGCTCCACGCCGGTGACGATCTGCACCAGCTTGAAAAGAATCTTGTAGAGGATCGAGAAACACTTGCGCAGCGGCGCCGGGCGCACGCCGTAGCGCCAGCGCCCGAAGCGGTAGACCAGCATCACCCAGAAGCCCTGGGCGGCCCAGTCGCCCCGGTGGGCGCGCAGATCCATGCGTACGTTGTCGAACATGCCGCCCCCTATCGCGTCGGCTGGCTGGCGAAGCGGGTGTCGAACACCAAGCCCCAGACCGTCCGCGCGTGCCGCCAGAAGCCCCGCGCGCTGGGCCAGCCGCGGCCCTTGAGCAGGGCCTTGGTGGCCAGGATGAAATCGCCCAGGCTCCACAGCGCCAGGTGCAGCGCCAGGCCGGACAGGCCATGGTGCTTGCGGAAATACAGGAGCTCGCTCTCGATCTGCAGCAGCGATATCTGCCGGCCGGCCGCCTCCACCTCGGCGACCGAGCGGGAGCTTTCGCCGCCGATGTGCACCACCGTGGTATGCGGGTAGTAGACGACCTTCCAGCCGGCCTGCTTGACGCGCTTGCAGTGGTCCACCTCCTCGTAATAGAGGAAGTAGCGCGGGTCGAACAGGCCGACCTGCTCGATGACCTCGCGACGGATCAGGTAGAAGCAGCCGGGCAGCCAGTCGCATTCGCGCACCGAGGCGTGATCCCAGGTCATGTCGTCGACCATGCGCATGCCGGGGAAGAAGCGCCCCAGCCCGGTGCGCACGGCGAACAGGTTCAGCGGCGTCGGGAAGTGCCGGCAGGACGGTTGCAGCTCGCCGTCGCGGCCGACCAGGCGCACGCCGAGGATGCCGCACTCCGGGTGCGCGTCCATGTACTCGAGGGTTTTGTCGAGGCTGTCGGCGGCGACGAAGGCGTCGGTATTGAGCAGCAGCGCGTACTTGCCCTTCAGGTGCGCGACCAGCTGGTTGTTCGCCCGGCCGAAGCCGACGTTGCGCTCGTTCGCCAGCACCAGCGCCTCGGGGCAGGCCCTGGCCAGGCACGCCAGCGAGTCGTCGGCGGAGGCGTTGTCCACCACCAGGTAGTTCGCCCGGTGCGCGCCGTCCGCCCGGCGCATGGCGTCGAACATCGGTTGCAGCAGCGCCGCCGTGTTGTAGTTGACGATGAGTACGTCGAGGACCTCGCTAGTCATCGGCTCCTCCACCAAAGAAGTACTGCACCCGCATCGCCGCCAGCCTCGGCTCGAGAGCGGGATCGAAGTGGCCGCTGCGCTGGCGGATGAGGTCCATCCACGGGTACTTGGCGCAACGCTCCTCGACTTTGTTCATCAGCGCTTCGATGGTGCAGATGACCTTCGCCGGATTGCCCCCGACCACCGTTCCGGGGGGCACGTCCTTGGTCACGATGGCGCCCGCCGCGACTATCGCGTCCGGGCCGATGGTCACGCCGGGCAGGATGATCGCGCCATGCCCGACGAAACTGTTGTTGCGGATGTCGATGGCGCCGACCGAGTCCACCTGTTTCTGGTAGCAGATGTTGAACATGGCGGCCACGCCGTCGTGGCCGATCAGCGTGCAGTCCGACAGGCCGACGTTGCTGCCCAGGCGCACCAGCGCGGGGTCGGTGATGTTGCAGCCGGCATTGATCTCGACGTTGTCGCCCATGCCGTACAAGCCGCCCCAGCGCGCCAGGTACTGCGCCCACTCGCGGCCGTTGGGCCGGCAGAGCCGCTTGTAGTAGCCGCGCCCGCGGCCGGTGGACAGGAAAAAGCGAGTCAGTGCGCGCCTTATCGATTCCTTCATTCTGCTAGCCTCGCAAACTCAGTCACTCGTACGGCCGGAGCGCAGGGCGCCCCCCTCTCTTGTAATTCGAACGGACGCGGCTCAGGAGCTCCCTGCCCTGCCTCGGGACATCTGCTGGTCGAGATGCTCCGCCAGGCGCAGGGCGAACTGCAGTAGCGGCATCGTCGGGTTGCTGGCGCCGCCGGTGGCGAAGATGCTGCTGCCGGCGACGTAGAGGTTGGCGGTGCCGAACACCTTGCAGTCGCTGTCGACGACGCCGGATTCGGCCGAAGCGGCCATGCGCGTGGTCCCCATGTGATGGGCGTGGGGGGTCATGGTCAGCGGCAGGGTCGCGTCGTAGACGTACTCGTGCAGCTTGACGAAGCCCAGCCCCGAGTCGGCGAAACGCTTGGCCATTTCCAGGCCGATGACCTTGATGGTGTGCCGGTCCGCGGGGCTCAGCTGCCAGTTGATGCTGGCCTTGGGCATCCCCAGCGGGTCGCGCTCCGCGACCAGCGACACGCGGCTCTGCGGGTTGGGGAACTGTTCGATCATGGTGCCGATGGTGCCGTCGCCGGGGCAGTTGAACTTGACGATGAAATCGAGCTTGTGGGCGATGCCGATATCGCAGCTGAGGTTTTCCAGGAAATCCTTGATCTCGGCGGTCCGGCCGTAGGCGGTGACCGACTGCAGCAACGAGATGGACACGTTGCCCTTGCCCGCGTGCTGCGCCTTCACGAACGCGTCGCTGGTGTAGAACTGGCGCGGCTCGGGGTCCTGCCCTTGCTTGAGGATGAAGGTGCCCATGTCGATGTTCAGGTGTTCCATGAAGCAGCGCCCGACGAAGCCGTCCTCGCGCACCACGCCGGCGGCGGCCAGGGACTGGCTGTTGAGCAGTTGCCGGGCATTCTCGATGGCCCCGGTCGCGAGGATGAAATGCGTCGCCTTGAAGCTGTCGCGCTGGCCGTCGTAGTCGGACACCACGACCGCGCCGACACGGCCGCTGCCCGGCTCGAACTGGATGTCGACGCAATTGCAGTTGAGGAACAGTTCGAGCCCGGCGGTCTTTTCGAGGGCGTCGGCGTACTTGCTGGCGAAGCGCGTCGGCGGGCTCAGGAGGAAGCGGTCGGCGTCGAACTCGCCGCCGACCAGGGGGGCGTTGCAGGCCTTGAAATCGGCCCCCGCCGGCAGGTCGACGATGGCCATGGCCGCCGGCAGGTAGCGCTCGATGTCGGCGAAGGCGATGGGCCAGCCGGACAGGCCGCCGGGCGGCGTAGCGGAAAAGTCGGAAGGTTCGAACGGCCGGCAGCGCCCCGACCAGTGATTGGAGGTGCCGCCGAGGTAGCGCAGGCGGGTGGCCTCGGGGAACATGTCGAGGTCGCTCAGCGTGCACTGGTAGAGCGACTGCGAGCGCTGCTCGGGCTCGCGTCCGCCGCCCTCCAGCAACGCCACGCTCCACCCGGCCCCGGCCAGGTGCAAGGCCAGGGTGATGCCGGCCGGCCCGGCGCCGACGATGCAGAAGTCATAGGCATCGCGATGCGCCTTCTGCGTCTGGTAGTCCCTTATCATCCCTGCGCATCCTGGAAGTAGCGAGCGGGCAGCACCCAGCCATTGACCACGACGAAGCCGCCGTCGTCCGCGAGCCGCCGTGTTCCCGCACCCGGGAGCCGGGCTACCGCGCCCCCCATCCCCAACACCACACACGCCCTGAGAAAGCCCCTGCGATCCAGCGCAGAGGCGTCAAAGACCCACTTCTTCATGCTCCCCAGACCCGCATCGGCGAAATGATTGGGCGATCCCGTCGTGCGCTGCCGCGAAGGAAGTGCCGGCCAATCCTGGGCTTGTGCGCTACCGCCCCCGCGCGGAGCAGACACAGGCTGGCCAATGGCGGTACTTCAATCGATGGCATAGCATCGATCCCTGACCCGATGACTAGAAAATCACTATAGTCTCAATTAGCCATCCCGCTAGGCGTCGATCACCAAGGAACAGGTCCCCCATGCCTGAGCACATCCGCGCGCTGATAGTCATCCTGTTTCTGGCCGCCGTCGTCTTCATCCTGGCCCGTCGGGCGGCGACCGACCTGATCCCCGACAGCGATTTCAAGCGCCGCCGCAACCTGTGGTTCGGCCTGACGCTGCTGGCGTTCCTGTCCCACAGCTTCTGGGTGTACGCCGGCGTGACCGCGGCCCTGCTGCTGGTCATCGGGCGTCACGAGCGCAACCCGCTGGCGCTGTTCTTCATGCTGCTGTTCCTCATCCCGCCGGCCCAGGCGCAGGTGCCCGGCTTCGGCCTGATCAACTACCTGCTCGACCTCGACCATGTGCGCCTGCTGGAACTCTGCGTACTGCTGCCGGCCTACCTGACGCTGAGCCGGCAGGCTGCCACGACCTCGTTCGGGCGCCTCTGGCCCGACCGTTTCCTGGCCGCCAGCCTGGTGCTGATCAGCCTGCTCTCGCTGCGCGCCACCACGCTCACCGACACCCTGCGGCAGAGCCTGTACCTGTTCACCGACGTGTTCCTGCCCTACTACGTGGCCAGCCGGGCGCTGAGGACCGTCCAGGATTTCAAGGACGCCCTGCTCGGCTTCGTGCTGGCGGGGATGCTGCTGTCGATCGTGGCCATCTTCGAATTCGCCTGGCACTGGCTGCTGTACAGCGCCGTGGTCGGCGCCATGGGCCTGGAATGGAGCATGTCCAACTACCTCGGCCGCGGCGGTCTGCTGCGCGCCAGCGCCACCACCGGCCAGGCCATCGTGCTGGGCTACGTGATCTGCGTGGCCATCGGTTTCTACCTGTTCCTCCAGGCCGACGTGCGCAGCCGCCTGCGCCGCCGCCTGGGCGCCCTGCTGCTGGCCGGCGGGCTGTTCGCGCCGCTGTCGCGCGGCCCGTGGATCGGCGCGGTGGTCATCATCGGCGCGTTCATCGCCACCGGCCGCGGCGCGATCCGCCGCCTGGTCCCGCTGGCGCTGGCGGGGGTACTGGCGATCCCGGCGCTGGCGCTGGTGCCCGGCGGGGAAAAGCTGCTCGACCTGCTGCCCTTCATCGGCAGCGTGGACAATGAAAACATCACCTACCGCGAACGCCTGCTCGACAACTCGCTGATCACCATCCAGCGCAACCCGCTGCTCGGCTCGTTCGACTTCCGCAACACCCCGGAAATGCAGTCGATGATCCAGGGCGAGGGGATCATCGACATCGTCAACACCTACCTGGGCCTGGCGCTGAACATCGGCCTGATCGGGCTGGGGCTGTTCCTCGCCTTCTTCGCCTGCATCCTGTTCGGCATCTTCAGGGCCGTGCGCTCGTTCGCCGACCGCGACGACGAAGCCTGCCGGCTCGGCCGGGCGCTACTGGCGACCCTGCTGGGGATACTGGTGATCATCTTCACCGTCAGCAGCATCACGGTGATCCCCGTGGTGTACTGGTCGGTGGCCGGGGTCGGCGTGGCCTACGCGCGGATGGTCGCCGAACGCGCGCCGGCCCGGGCGCTGCCGGCCGCGAATGCCGGCCTGCAACTGCGCGGGCGCCCCGGCGCGCAACGGCCGGGCTAGCGGACGCGGCGCAGGGCGCCGGCCTTGAGCTTGCGCAGGAGCACCATCGCGGTACTCAGCAGCGGCGTGCGGTCCATCACGGAAAGCGCGTGCAGGTCCGTCCGCGAGGGGCGCTGGTAGCCCAGGTTCGCGGTGAAGTAGTAGGCCTGCACGCCTTGCTCCTGGCGGATGAAGGTATTCAGCGCGCCGTCGTAATGCATGGGGCCGCCGTCGGGATGCCCCGGCGGCCGCGCCAGGATCTGCAGCAGGAAGTCGCGCAGGCGCTCGATGCACTGGCCGTTCACGGCATAGAAGTGCGACAGGTGGATGGGCCGGTCCACCGCCGCCCAGGCGGGCGCGGCGGCGTTCCCTTCGAACGGGTGGCCGAAGTAGGCGAGGTCCCACTCCATGCCGTCCAGGGCCTCGATGGCCTGCCGCCCGTAGGGCCCGATGCGCCTGGAAAACTGGATGTCGTCCTCCAGCAGCAGGACGTTCCGCGCCTTCGCGCGCAGCGCATCTTCCAGTATCTCCAGGTGGCTCATGAAGCAGCCCCTGGCGCCGATGCTCGGGAAACCGGCGGCCTCGCTGGGGGTCACCGCCGGGAAGAACGCCACCTTCTCCGTCTCGATGGGGAAGCCGTTGCGTGCGAACTCGTCGATCGTCTCGCGGCGCCGGTCGGTTCTCGAGGCGATATTGACGATTCTCGCCCGGTCAAAATAGTCGATCACATTCATCCATCGGGTTCCCGTCGAAAGAATATTCGCCCACCGGCGCCGCACCGTGGGGCGGCGTCAGCGGAACAGCAGGGTCAGCAACTCGCCGCACAGCGCTCCCACGGCCAGTATCGGCAGCACGGCCAGCTCGCGCTTCCAGTCGAACATGCCCAGCTCGCGGTTCACGTAGTAGATCAGCACCAGCGTGGGCAGGGTGTGCAGCGCCACGCCCCAGATCGCCAGGTTCACCCCGCCGATGGCCAGCAGCAGCGGCAGCAGCAGCCACAGGGAGACGATGCGGATGATGTTGTCCATGGCCTGGTACTTGGTCAGGCCCAGGGCCAGCCAGATCTGGTGGGCCAGGGTGAAGCGCAGGATGAAGCAGGACAGCGAGAGGATCGCCAGCATCCTGCCGGCGCCGGCGTAGCGCGAGTCGTACAGCCAGCTGATGATCAGCGGGCTCATGGTCAGCAGCAGCCCGCAGGTGAACAGCAGCACCGCGTCCAGCAGCAGCCGGGAGCGGTAGTAGAGGACCCGCAGGCGATCCTTGTCGGTGTCCCGCGCGGCCTCGCTGAAGGCCGGCAGGGCCACGGCGCCGACCAGCCGCAGCACGCCGGTCTGGACGGCGCCGAGAATCAGCACGGCGATGGAGTAGACGCCCATCTCGGTGGCCGACATGCTGCCGCCGAACCAGATGCGGTCGCCCAGGGTGGCCAGCACCCCGGCGATCGACGACAGGAGTATCCAGCGCCCGTAGTCGACCAGCTCCTTGAGCGCGCTGCGGTCCCACGCCAGGCGGTTGTTCGGCCCCTCGAACATCAGGTGGCCGAGCAGCGTGCCGACCACCGCCGACACCAGGCCGGCGATCACCAGCGACCAGATGCTCCGGTAGAGGTAGCCCAGCACCAGCATCGCCAGCAGCGCGGTGACCTGGGTGGCCAGCTCGACCAGCACCACCTTCTTCTGCTCGAAGGCGCGCACCGCCAGGTCGACCTTGGTCGACTGCAGCCCGTAGATGATCGCCGTGAAACCGGTCACCGCCAGCACCGCGGGGAGTTCCGGGGCGGCGTAGGTGGAGTTCGCCGGCCACAGCTCGATGACCTGGGCGAACCAGGCGGCGACGGCGACCAGCAGGGTCATGCCGAACAGCACCACGCCGCGCACCAGTTGCACCGTCCAGGCGGTATTGAGGAACAGCGGGTCGTTGCCGCGCGGGCTCTGGATGATGTTCTGCCGCAGGCCGACGTCGGACAGCAGGTGCAGCAGCATCGACACGGCGCCGGCGATGGCCATGACGCTGAACATTTCCGGCACCAGCAGCCGGGTCATCACGAGGTTGCCGCCCAGGCGCATGCCCTGCGAGGCGAACAGCGCCAGGATGTTCCAGGCTCCCGCCCTGATCGCTCGCCAGCGCAGGCTCACCGATGGCGACAGCTCAATCGACGACATACCACCAATCCCTAAGCCAATGGCTAGCAACTGACTATAGTCTCAATATGCCATGCCGCTAGCCGCCGCTTACCGTTGCCGTTTACCAAGGAACAGGTCGCCATGTCCGAGCACTCCCGTGAGCCGATCACCCTGCCGGGCCGCCTCGGCATGGCCCTCTGCCGCGCGTCCTGGCTGACCCTTTCACTACTGCTCCTGGCCCTGCCGCCAAGCGCATCGCGGGCGGCGGACTGGGTCGCCGGCCTCGACGAACACAGCGGCCTGCCGCTGCTGACCCGCGGCGGCGGCACGGCGCTGACCTCGTCGTTCGAGTTCTGGGGCAGCGACTGGTCCTGGGCCGACCTGCAACCCTCGTTCAAGGTCGACGCCCCCGGCCGCTACAGCCTGACCGGCATCAGCAAGGCGCTGGACTTCGACCTGAAGGCCGACATCCGCAAGCGCGACGAACGTACCCTCACCTGGCAGTTCGGCCTCGACGCCCACAGCGCGCAGTCCAACGTCATGGGCGGCGGCATCGTGTTCCGCTTCGACCCCGCGCTGATCGACGGTGAAATGGGCCAGCCGGAGCTGCTCCCCGGCAACAGCGGCTGGACCTGGGGCAAGAACGCCCAGGGGCCGCGCGTGGAAGTGCGCTTCGACCCGCCGCTGGCGCGGCTGTATTTCGAACCGGGCGACAAGGGCCAGCTGCGCGCCTTCATCTACAAGGACAACATCCACCCCGGCCACCAGGCGTTCAAGGCGACGTACAGCGTGTCCGGCGATATCGCCATGCTCGGCACCACCAGCGAGCGCTTCGGCCTGGCCGATCCTGCGCGCTGGCCGAGCGACCGGGTCGACTGGGGCACCTCGCCGGTCGACCTGTCGTTCCTCAACGCCGAGGAGAAACCGGCGGGCAAGCATGGCTTCGTCCAGGCGGTCGGCGAGCAGCTGCAATTCGCCGACAAGACCCCGGTGCGCTTCTGGGGCACCAACCTGTCCGCCTACACGCTGTTCACCACCCCGGACGACGCGATCAAACAGCAGGCCAGACGTCTCTCGGCGCTGGGCTTCAACCTTGTGCGCCTGCACCACCACGACTCGCCCTGGGTGCTGCCCAACATCTTCGGCGACGGCCGCAGCCTGCGCGACACCCAGCGCCTGAGCGCGGAGTCGCTGAAGAAGCTCGACTGGTGGATCAAGTGCCTGAAGGACGAGGGCATCTACGTCTGGCTCGACCTGCACGTCGAGCGCCAGTTCACTCCCCAGGACGACATCTACGGCTTCGACGAACTGCCCAAGGACGACCACGGCAACGCCGGTCTCAAGGGCTACGCCTACGTGAACCTGACCATCCAGCAGGCCATGAAGCGCTTCGCCGAAGCCTACCTGGGCCACGTCAACGACTACACCGGGCTGGCCTACAAGGACGACCCGGCGATCGCCGCGGTCCTCCTCACCAACGAGGACGACATCACCCAGCACTACGGCAACGCCCTGCTGCCGGACAAGAACGTGCCCAAGCACAACCGCCTCTACATGCACGAGGCGAGCGCCTTCGCCGCGCGCCACGGCCTGCCGCGCGCGCTGACCTGGCGCTCCTGGGAGCCGGGCCCGGCCAAGCTGTTCCTCAACGACCTGGAACAGCGCTTCGACGTCGACCTGATCCGCCACCTGCGCGGCCTCGGCGTGAAGGTGCCGATCGTCACCACCAGCACCTGGGGCCGCAACGGCCTGAGCGCGCTGCCGGCGCTGACCAGCGGCGACCTGATCGACGCCCACAGCTACGGCGGCGTCGGCCAGCTGGAGCGCAACCCGCTGACCAGCGACGGCATGATCAACTGGATCGGCGCGGCGCAGGTCGCCGGCAAGCCGCTGAGCGTCTCGGAGTGGAACGCCGACCCCTTCCTCACCCCCGACCGCCACGCCCTGCCGCTGTACGTCGCGGCCACCGCCCGGCACCAGGGCTGGAACGCCCTGGTGCAATACGCCTACAGCCAGGAAACCCTGGACAGCCGCTGGATGAGCCCCAGCAACTGGCACACCTACAACGACCCGGCGATGCTCGCCACCCTGCCCGCCGCCGCCCTCCTCTACCGCCGCGGCGACGTGCGCCAGGCCAGCACCACCACCGTCTTCGCACCCACCCCGAACACCCTGTTCGGCCAGGTCATCGACCCGGCCAACTCGGTACTCCTGCGCACCGCCATGCTCAAGAGCCGGCTGCAGATCGCCATGCCGGCGACCCCGGAGCTGCCCTGGCTGCAAGCGAGCCCCTACCCCGCCGACGCGCAGGTAGTGCGCGACCCGAACCAGGCCCTGCTGGACGCCAACGCGAGCGAAGCCAGCAGCGACACCGGCGAACTCAAGCGCAGCTGGCGGGACGGCATCTTCACCGTCGACACCCCGCTCACCCAGGCGGCGAGCGGCTGGCTCGGCGGCAAGACGCTGGCACTGGGCAACCTGCAACTCCAGGTGAAGACCGCCAACGCCAGCGTGGCGGTACAGAGCCTGGATGGGAAACCGCTGGAGCAGTCGCAGGCGCTGCTGATCTCCCTCGGCACCCGCGCGGTGCCCAAGGACGACAACGGCCTGCCCTACCGTGTCGAACCCCTGGAAGGCAGCTTCAGCATCAAGGCGCCGCCGGGCCTCTCGCTTTACCTCGGCGGCACCCCGAAGCAGGCCGAACCGCTGGCCGCGCCGTACCGCGACGGGCGCTACACCATCAGCCTCGACGGGCAGAAGATGAGCAATTGGCTGTTCCTGAAAAAGGCATCTAGAGTCTCAGGCGAAACACCCCCTTCCAGCACCACCCAGTAGTACCGCAAGCCCAGGGACGATCGCGCGGACAGCAGCGCCGGCGCTCGAGCACCAACAGATTCCAGGAGAGATGGATGAAGTTTCTGGTTGTCGGCGGCGCAGGCTACATAGGTTCGCACATGGTCCGGCACCTGCTGGATGCGGGACATGCAGTGGTGGTGGCGGACCGGGTCGCCAACCCGCTGCACGACCCGTCCATCGAACTGGACATCGCCGACGGCCAGGGCCTGGACGCCCTGTTCGCCGCGCAGCGCTTCGACGCGGTATTCCACTTCGCCGCCTACATCCAGGTCGGCGAGTCGGTCAGCGAGCCGGCGCGCTACTACCAGAACAACGTCGCGGCGACCCTCACGCTGCTGCAGGCGATGCTGCGGGCGGACGTCAGGCGCCTGGTGTTCTCCTCCTCCGCCGCCGTCTATGGCGAGCCGCTGTGCGACCCCATCGATGAGACCCACCCCAAGGCGCCGATCAACCCCTATGGCCGCAGCAAGTGGATGGTGGAGCAGGTGCTGGAGGACTTCGACCGCGCCTACGGGCTGAAGTCGGTGTGCCTGCGCTACTTCAACGCCGCCGGCGCCGATCCGGGCGGCCAGCTGGGCGAATGCCACGAGCCGGAAACCCACCTGCTGCCGCTGATCCTCCAGGCCGCCTCCGGGCGGCGCGCCGACGTCACCGTCTACGGCCGCGACTACGACACCCCCGACGGCACCTGCATCCGCGACTACGTCCATGTCGCCGACCTCGCCAGCGCCCACGCGCTGGCCCTGGACTACCTGTTGGCGGGCGGCGCGAGCACGGCCTTCAACCTCGGCAACGGCCAGGGCTTCTCGGTGCAGGAGGTGATAGACGTGGCGCGCCAGGTGACCGGCCGGACCATCGTCTGCCGCGACGCGCCACGCCGCGCCGGCGACCCGCCGCGCCTGGTGGCCGACGCCAGCAAGGCGCGCAGCCTGCTCGGCTGGCGCCCGGAGTTCGCCGCGCTGGAGCAGATCCTGAGCCACGCCTGGAACTGGGAAAGCAAGCACCCCTGGCGCTGAAACGCCGGGCCGGCGCCAGGCGCCGGCCCGGATCGCGACCTAGTAGTAGGTGTGGTCCGGCGGCTCGGCCTTGTTCAGCACGGTGCCGATCAGGTTGACGTTGCCCAGGTGGTAGAGACAGTCCTCCACATCCTTCTTGTTGTTCATTCCGTTGGCCACCACCAGCAGCACGCAGTCGAACTTCGGCAGCACGGTGATGGCGTCGTCGGAACTCAGCAACGGCGGCAGGTCGAAGATGCAGATGCGCGAGTCGTAGCGCTCGCGCAGGTCGCTGATCAAATTGCTCACCCGGGGCGAGGACAGCAGCTCGGTGGACAACGGCACCGGCTCGCGGGTCGGCAGCACCACGAAGCGCGGCAGCGTCGGGTTGACCAGCACTTCCTCCAGCCCGGCCTCGCCCTTGAGCAGTTCATTAAGCGACGCCTCCATGGGCAGGTCCAGGTAGGCCCCCACCCGTGGCCGGCGCAGGTCGAAGTCGACCAGCAGCGCGGTCTTGGTGGTGTGGTGGGCGATGCTCATGGCCAGGTTGATCGCCACCACCGTCTTGCCCGACTCGGGCGTCGGCGAGGTGATCGCCAGGGTGCGCCAGCCGTTCTCCTCCATGGTCTGCAGCACCTGGGTGCGCAGCAGGTCGAAGGCCGAACTCATGGTCGAGTTCTTGTTGTAGGCGACGATCCGGTTGCGCTCCAGGTGATCCGCGCGCAGGGGCACGACACGGGTCCGGGTGTAGTCGAACGGGTCCAGGGTCACCGGGTGATCCGCCTTGGCGGGCTCAGGAACGACGGCCCTCGGTGAACCCAGGAGCAGCGCTTTGTCTTTAGCCGGCTTATTTCTGTCCATTACTGCTTTCCTATGCGAACCGAGCCATGACCTTGAATAGCAGAAGGTCCAGCGGCATGTAGAAAATGTGCAGGAGCACCAACGCCAGGACAGCCGCCACCAGGCCGCCGACGATCAGGAAAATGCGCCATTTGCGCCGCCGCGCCAGCTCCTCCTGGGTGGGTATGAAGGGAATGGCGGCGAGCACGCGCCGCCCCAGTACGCTGCCCAGGGCATTGACCCCGCGGATGCGCTGGTTCAGCGCCTCCAGCAGCATGACCAGGCCACCGGCGCCGGCGGGCGCGAGGACCACGCCGAGCGCGACGATCTTCTTGCGGTTCGGTTTGATCGGCCGCTCGGGCATCAGCGGCGGCTCCAGCAGCACAAAGCGCTCGGCCTTGTTTTCCTGCTCCAGGTTCTCGGAGATCTTCGCGTTCATCTCCTTGGTGCGGATTTCCTCGTACTTCTTGCGCGCGTTGTCGTGGTCGCGGGTCAGCGTGACCATGCCGCGCTCGACCTGCGGCGTCTCGAGGATGTCCGCCTCGTAGGAACTGATCTTGCTCGCCAGCTCGCGCTTCTGTTCGAGCAACGACTTGATCCGCGACTGCGCCGCGGCGACGCGGGTCTCCGCCCGGGCCGCGTCCAGGCTCACCGGCGCCGCCGGGCCGCCCTTGGCGCCGCTGGCTTCCAGGGCCTCGATCTTGCGCTTGACCGCGCGCACGTCCGGATGGGCCTCGGTGTAGCGCGCGCGCAAGGTGACGTAGCGGGCCTTGAGGGTGGCGAGGTCCTCGGGTTGCTCGGTGCCGGGGGCGGCGCTGGGCAGGGGCACGGCGCGCGACCCGGCGAGCGCCGCCGACTGCTCCATCTCCAGGTAGCGCATTTCCTCCTGCGCGGCCTTGTAGTCGCGGTCGACCTCCTGCAGGTCGAGCTGCGCCCGCGAGAGCATGTTCATGCGCATTTCCTGGTGCTCGGGCAGGGCGTTGGCGTGCTGCTGCTTGAAGTCCGCCAGCTTGTTCTCCAGCACCTCCAGGTCGCTGCGCAGCTTGTCCGCTTCCTGGCTGAGGAACTCGGTGGTTTCGCTGGCCCGCTCGGTACGCTGCTTGATGTTCTCGTCGAGGAACAGGGTGACCAGGTCATTGGCCACGTCGCGGGCGACCGCCGGGTCCTTGTAGTCGAAGGACACCTTGAAGGCGATGGTCGACTCGCCACGGCCCGGGGTATAGGAATTGACCCGGGAAACCTCGATGGCGTTGCGCAGCTGCTCGATCCGGTCGGCCTCGCTCAGCACATAGCCGCCGCCGGCGAACAGGTGGTACTTGTCGACGATCGCCAGCAGGTGCTCGCGGGACATCACCCGCTGGCGGATAACTTCGATGCGGTCGTCGGCGAAGCCGCTGTTCGCCGAGATCAGGTCGGGGGAAATCTGCGGGGACTCGACCAGGATGGTGCCGGAAGCCTGGTAGACCGGCGGGATGGCGACGGCGACCGCGATACTCGCTGCCAGAATCAGTACGATGCCCAGCCCCAGCAACAGGGCCCTGTCCTTGATAATGGCAATGTAGTCGTTAAGTGACATCTCGTATTCGGATTTCATAATAACCACACTGCTGAAGTTCAGAGGTTGGAGAACCTGTAGATCAGGCTCACCCCGACAACCTTGCTATCGGCATCCTGCACGCCTTCACGCTGGCGCTCGTTGTAGCTCAAGGATAGGCGCACCGACCAGAAAGGCGAGAGATCGCGGGTGCCCCAGGCACCGACCTGGCGCAGCGTGTTCGGCGTCTGCCCCTTGCTGTCCTGCCAGGACGCCGAGAAGCCGATCCGGCTGAGTTCATCGACGTCGTAGCTCCAGGTGCCCTGGACCACATCGATTTCGCTGAAACCGCCCTCGCCACTGGCCACCGAACTGCGGCTCGCATCCAGACTCGCATCGAAGCGCTCTCCCTTGTAGTTGACCGTGACGCCACCCTCGCCGCGCGGGCCACCGTCTGCACTGCTGTCCTTGTTGACCCCGACGTACATCGACGCGCGCAGGCGCTCGGAAAACTGGTACTTCAGGCCGACTTGCGGGTCGTAGCTGTTGGATGTGGAAAAACCGGACGAAGAAGTATTGGAAGTCTGGTCCGGCTCATAACGCCGCGCGGTGAAGCGACCGAACAGGTCGAGGCGTTCACTCCAGGCATGGTCCAGGGTGAAACTGCTGACATACTCGTCGTAGTCGGTCAGGTCGCTGACGTCGTAGGTGACATGCCGGTAGCCGGTTTCATTGCTCAGGGTGTTTCTCTCGTCGAGTTCCCGAGTCCAGTTGCCGAACAGCGAATACATCTTCTGCGTGCCGTCGGAAGTGACCACGCCGGTTTGCTGCACTGCCGTGGAGAGCGTCGAACTTTCCACATAGCTGGCGTCGAGCCCGAAACTGCCCTTGTCGTTGTAGCGTTTCCAGCCCAGCCGCAGGTTCGGGTCCTCGTGGTTGGCAATCACCGAGGTGTCGGAGGAGCGCACGGCCTCGACCCCGGCGCCGAAACTCAGCTCGTCCAGGCCGTAGGTGCCGACCAGGGTGAAATCGGGCGCGATGATGGTGCGCGTCACCGACTTGTCGAGGGTGGCGTCGAGCAGCGGGTTGCTGTCGTATTCGACCTTCATCGGCAGTTCCACCGCCGAATGCCAGACAGCCGCCTGTACCATGGCGGGAAACGGCAGCATGCAGATCGCCGTCGCCACCCCGGTCGCACGCAGCCTAGGCACGATGAGCCCCGTTGCGCCACGCAAGGTCAGGGTACGACCAGCGTGTCGCCAGCCTGGAGTTGGATATTGGTGGACATGTCACGCCCGGAGATCAGGTCGCGGTAGCGCACCGGCAGCACCTGCTGGGCGTCGCCCTTGCGGCGGATGACCTTGATCGCGTCCTCGTCGGCGAACTTGTCCAGCCCGCCGGACATGCTCAGCGCCTGCAGCACCGCGGTCGGGCCTTCCATCAGCACCGGGCCGGGCTTGGCCACCTTGCCCTGCACGTAGACCAGGTTGCCGGCGATGCTGGTGACCACCACGCTGACGTTGGGCTCGGGTAGGTAGGTCTCGAGCTTGGCCGCGATCTTCTTCGACACGGCCGTGGCGTCCAGCCCGGCGACGTCGACCCGGCCAGCCAGGGGGAAGGTGATGCTGCCGTCGGGCAGTACCTTGACCTCCTGGTGCAGGCTGTCTTCACGCCAGACCGAAACCAGGATCACATCACCGGGGCTGAGCAGGTAAGGCGCGTTTCTTTCATCGGCACTGCTGGCGCCGGACCACACGACCAGCATGCAGAACACGGAAAACAGCAAACGCAACATCGGGTTCCCTCCGACCAGGTAGCCACGCCAAGCACTTCGCGTGAAAACGGGGCGAAACCACTCCCCTATCCGCGGCAATGAACGACCCGCCGCAAGGCCTCGAGCATCCACGAGACCGAATTCCACCGGGGCGCGACAGGCACAACCCATGCCGCCAGCGACACCCTCGGAACAACGGACAAATGGAATATAGCCAGCGTCGGGATTTAAACAAGGCGCCAGCGGAATCGACCGCTGCGCATTGAACCGCGACACTTTCGACACCCCCTGGCAGCCATTAAAAACCCGCCAGGTATATTCCACAGACTAAACAATAGTTGCCGCCGCCCGATGCAAGCGGCGGCAACTGTGAATCAATCTCTTTAACCCGCGCGACCGCGCAGAGCGTAACTCGGAAGAGCCGGCTAGACGTTTCGCCGGTTGGCGACGGCAACGAAGCCGATCAACGCCGAGGCAATCAACCAGGCAACCGTGGAAGTCGGTACGACGCTGGTCTGATTGATATAGGAACCGGCAGTACCTGCCGCCCCACTGAGAAGTATCAGCAAAAACACAAACTTTATAAGAAGTGTCGAGCGCATAACCCCCTCCCACTACGAGGAACATCCAATCGGGTTGGACCAAGGAATTCTTTGCTGCTGCAGGGCGAGATTATGAGCACATGGCCACTACGTCAATGACCTGTCACCATTGTAAATCTCAATGAGGTTTTCCCGACTTCGTCAAAATTTCGGCGAATCCGCCACCCTCCCCTCGCCAACCCGCATGGCACCTGAGGCGGCAAATTTCCCAGGCAGGCATCTCAGCCGTGAAACACCTGGAAGCCGCGCCGAAACCTCGGATGGAAGGGGGGAATGCGCGACCGACGGTAGATCGGGAGAGGTCGCGACAGCGCTTCGTCCGCCGGCGCGGCAAACACCGCCGAGCGCCCATGAAAAAGCCCCGCAGCCGTTGGGCTGCGGGGCTTGCGTCGACCCCGAGAGGGGTTAGACGATCTGCACCTGCTCGGCCTGCGGGCCCTTGGCGCCAGCGGTCACGATGAAGCTGACCTTCTGGCCTTCCTCCAGGGTCTTGTAGCCGCTGGTTTCGATCTGGCGGAAGTGCACGAACACATCGGGTCCGCTTTCCGGGGTGATGAAGCCGAAGCCTTTCTCGGCGTTGAACCACTTGACGGTACCGTTTTGGCGATTGGCCATGATGGAGTCTCCAGAATCAGGGATTGCGCAGTTGGGTAACTGCCAGGCACTGAATGCAACGTGAAGCATGGCCGCGAAGGGGTCGCTTGCAAGTGATCCTGACGACGTGGCGCGATACAGGGCAGGCAGGTTATTCAGCATAAGACTCAATTGGCGAATGTGAAGTCCCGATTCGAGCGATAATAAGCGCCAGAAATATACCGTTGTCGCCCCTGAAACTTCGCCAACGCCAATTTAAAGACTCTTTATTGGCGACTATTTCCACCCCGGAGATATACGCGCCTGACGCTGCCGGGCTTCACTGTGCCCTTCCAGAGGTCGAACGGATCGTCGATCGATCATAGAGCCGATATTGCAGGCCACGCGCAACGCGCAGCATTTTCGCGAAAAGCTTGTTCGTACTCATGGGCTTGGCGTCGCTATTGCCATGGGTCGCCAGGCGCTCCGCCAGCCAGTTGGCGAACTCGGGACGCTCGCTGCCCAGCCTGCGCAAGAACGCCTCGCGATACGGATGCTCCATGGATCGGGAATAATGAACGACAGATGACTTATCCATGCAGGGCGCGGCCTCGGGGCCGGTTATGAAACCCTGGAAGACCATATTGTGTTGATCGGGAGTCAATTCGCGCCACTTCAGGCCAAGGCGGGCGACGATGGGACTGAGTATCACCTGGTCCGCCGTAAAGAATTGCCCTTCGGGGGTCGCCAACTTGCTCCGTAGAAGTTTCGAGAAGGCGGAATAATAGGCATCGGCAAAGCCGGTGCCGCGTCGCCACGAGAACAGGCCGGAATTGAAATAGGCCAGTTGTTCGGCGCGCCGGCCATCCGCGGCGCACCACGGCAAAGCATCCAATGAAGTGTCGAGCACCTGGCATACGTCGCGCCAATACGGCTCATAGTGGGCGTCGCCCCTGAACATCGCCGGCGGCAACCATTCGCGCCTGGCGACGAATGCCTCTTCGCCATTCAGCAACAACGCGCTCGGCTCGCTCAGTACGAAGATGTCGCTATCCAGCCAGGCGATGGTCTCCGTGCGCGCCATGCGTTCGGCGGTCTGCACGGCAACCACCTTGTTCGCATAGTTGAGCCAGGGATGCGGGTTCTCCCCTTCCTTCGCTTCGACGAACTCCACATTCAGCCGCTCGAATGCGCGCAACGTCGATGGCATCAGCGCCGGGCCCCGCCGCCCCTTGACCGCAAGCAACCTGGAAGAAGCGAGCTCGCCGCCAAATGCCCTCAACGACTCGATCATCAGCAGCGTTTGCTGTTCGAGGCGGCCGTATTCGACGCAACAGACAAAGGTCAACATGCGGGCATCTGTCCTTTAAACCGAAGTGAAGATTCCAGTCGGTGAATTCACCCAACCAGCCGGCTGCTTGCCATTCAGCATGAACGTATAGCCCAGGCCGCCACGGCTGGCGAGCAGCGCCATGTCCCAGGGCGCGGATGCCTGGGCGGCCAGGGGCACCACGAAGAGATTGGCCAGAGGGGCCGCGGGTTCGCTCGACAGGAATCGCGAAGCAACCGACTGGAGAGTCCACACCGCGCTTCGCAAGTCCCTTGATCAGGGGACGATGAGGGGCGGCCTCGGGCCCGCGACAGAGGCATCGCCGCAACGGCGTTTTTTTCCGCCCCCGAAAACGCAAAACCCCCGAAACGCTAGGCATTTCAGGGGTTCGGCAGGGTGTTCTGGAGCGGGCGAAGGGAATCGAACCCTATAATTACTATGGTTATCAGTGCCCTACGCTGCATATTGCGGGGTTTTGCGCGTTTGCTTTTGGTCTATGTAGCCCAGTGATGGGTTACGTTTTCGACACTTTTTCGACGCTTATGAGCATTCTTTTAGCATGCGCGTTCGGTATTGCTCTTTGTATGCGGGGTTGCGTTCGTTGCTGAAAATCGATCTCCATGCTTGGCATTGTGCCGTTTCTGTTGGCATGGTGACGGATGGTGTTTGCGTTGCCTCTCGTGTGGTGATCGGCTCTTCTAGCATTTTTAGTTGCCAGATCATGTAGAGGTGCCAGCTTGCCCCTAGTGCTAGCCCGCCTAGAAAAATACCTAGAGCGATTGAGGCTACTAGGTTTGCAGGGCTCACATGGATTTGTATTGGTCTATTCGTCCTGATCAATTTTCTTTCCCTGTCGGTCTTCGGGCATACCAGCGCCTACTCACTTCCTTGGTGATCGCTATCCCACGTTTTGACTGGTCAAGTTTCTGTTGGCTTCGTCGTACTCGGGGCTTGTTTGGCCGCACTCTGGTGCGGTTTGGCCGCTGGCAAGCCATAGCGCGTACTGAGGAAAGACCCGTACCAGTACGTCTAGCTCTTCACTGCTGATTCGTACTGTCTTGTGTCTGATGTTTTTCCAGCGGCTGTAGTTGATTTCCGAGGCACGGACTAGATCGTCTAACCCTGCCTTATAAATCAAAGCTATAGCCCTATCCTGAATTGATTCCATAAAGTTCTAATTCGCTTTGAGTTTAGCTATTGAACCACAAAGCTAAGCTGGTTAATCTATGCCCAAGGTTTAGTTATTAAACCCGCTATCTAATCCAAGGTAGTGCCGTATAGACCAACATAGTGCAGCAAAGGCCATGGAACTGGAACAGATCAAGGTAAAGGAACTCACAGCCGCCCCGCCCCTTCTGCCGTGGAAGGTCTTTTGCGCTTGGATCGGTATGGCCTCGGAGACCGATACGGTCCGTGGCTGGATTCGCCAGGGCTATCTGCCGACTCGTCGGGTTGGGAAATACCTCATGGTCAATGTCGCGTTGCTCAATAAGCAGTTGCTGGAAGAGGAGGATTTTTAATGGACTCTTTTGCTCTTCTTACCTTTTGGCGCATCGCTGAGGGTTCTTACCTCGCCTCCACCGATTCTCATCGTCTTTCTATGGCATTTAAGCTTGATGGCTTTCTCGAGTGTCTTTGGGTTACGGGGCAGATTTCTGCTGAACAGCACATTGCACTGAATCGTCTTGTGGACTCTCTTATTTTTCGCTGCTCTTCTTCTGGTTTCCCTTCGCCTAAGAATGCTGGCCCGGTTATGCCTTCCTATGTCGCTCTTGCTCGGAGGGTTCCGGCATGAGGGCTTTTAAGCTGGTAATTGAGCTTGGCTTCTGGTTTTTTGCCTTGTTTGCCTGCGTTGGTATTTTTTGCAAAGTTACTTCTGATTTGTATGGTGTTGGACTCCCTGTTTTTAACTTTTATTTGATTTGGATTTTTAATTTCTTTTTGGTTTTTATTCCTGCGGTTGTTTGCAGTATTGAGCGAATTTCTAAGTGTAAGGCTTGGGATTTCTTGGGCGAATAGTTATGCACGCTCGCAAATACTTAGGGCTTCCTCATGCTGAAGATTGTGACTGCTCGGTTTGCTGGGTTAAGAGAATGGGTCCTAACCCTGCTCGTGTACATGGCCCTTTCTGTCGTCGCCACCGTATTTATCTTCAAGGTGGTGTTTGGCGAATTGTACGTGGACCTTGCTACTGCGGTGGTCGTAGCCGCTCTGATTGGAGTGTCTCTAGAACTGAGGGATTCGATTCGAGGGCGTTCTATGCGGGAGATATCTTCCGTAGACCCTAAAAGGATTGTTCAGCTGTATTGCTTCTTTGTTGTCGTTGTTACGTCTTACTTGGGGATTCCTCTTTACTTCTTTTTCTGGTGGTCATTATGAGCGCGATTATTCCCCCGCGCCGGGAAACTCCGGGCGACCCGCCTAAGAAGTTCCTGGTTCAAGTTAAAACTTCGGATTTCCTTCTTTTGCAGCAAGAGGCGGCCAATCGTGGAACTGATCTTCTCAAGCTGGGTGGTTTCGTCCTTAGTGCTTGGATTGCTGCTGGCTGCCCTGATTTCAGTAGTTAGTTTTGGCTGCCGGGCTATCTGGAACTATCAGGATAGCAAGCATGAAGTAGGCGAACCGCTTCTGTTGTATCTGTGGCATTGCCGGAAAAGCCCGCAATCGTTTGATCCGGCATATGCCGCGACGCTTGTTTGGTCGATTAGGTGTCGGCGTTGTCGTCACCGTTATATGCCCTTGGCGCGAATGCTTCACCGGGCCCGGCTTGAAAAAGCAGAGTTTGGGCAGTTTCGGGAGTGGGCAGTAAAAGCAGGCTTTCACGTTTAACGCCCGGTTGGGCACTTCAAAAACCCCTAGGAGGTAATTCCTATGTTCGATCAAGTGATGAAACAAAACATGTTGGTGCTTGGTGTTGAGCGCACCACGGTGGAACGCTCGGTGTTTGTCTCGGCGTTCGTGGGTCGCCAGCCGGAAACGGAACGTGTCGGGGACACTCGCGGTTACGCGATTTCGAAGATCGGCGTCGAACCGTCCGTTTTCGACAAGTTTCCGGCTGTGACTGAGCCGGTGGAGCTTCAGCTGCATATCCGTCTCGTGAAGGCTGCGGGCGGGAAGATGCAACCTCGTATCGTCGACGTGGAAGCGGTCAAGGCCGGTGCTTCCGCTCCGCGTGCCGCCGCCAGCGACAAGCCCGGGGCCTGATGATGGAAGCCGCCTGGGCATCATCGTCTGACGTGGCGCCGCTCTTCGGCCGCGCCTCTCAGCCGGTGTACGTGGATGGGAACGGGGGCCGCGGCGGCCTAGCAGGTGTGGCCCGCTGCTCTATCGCGTGGCCCGTTTCCTGCGAGCCGCCGCGATCTGCCCCCGCGCCGTCTGACGATGTGTCCGGTGTCTGCGCGGCCTCCGTCGGCGCCGTTCTTGCCGTTTACGTGCATCCCATCGGCGCCAGTCTCGCCCCCGTCAAGGGCCGCGCCCCCGGCTCGTCGGAACAGCTTCACCGTTCCGGCGAACGGAGGCACGGGCGAAGCGAACCCTTGATGGCTCCCCGACAAAACAGCCTCCGAGTCATAGGGGCGGGGGAAGCTCTATCCCCCCGCCCCTCTGACTCCCTGGCGAAGGGCGGGATTGTAAGGGCAGAGCCCTTACGACCTTGCTCTTGGATAAAGGGCTACCGGCGCAGCCGGGCAACTTCCGCCGATCTTTCAGCCGCCTGCGTAGGCAAGGGGGACTCCATGTCCGAATGGCTGGCAAACGTCACCTTGGGCGATTTGTTCGCCCTTCACCTCGTCCTTGGCCTCGTCCAGTGCGCGGCTTTGGGCCTCATTCATGGGCATCAGAGGTAACGGCTATGTCGCTCTCCTGGGACACGTATCTGTTTATCACTGGGCTCGCTGTCGGTTCTGTGGGCATCGGCATCGCCTACGGTCACTTCCGCCTCGGGTGGAAGGAATTGATTGATGCCGCAACGTAAGAGGAAAAACCTCATGAAACTGCAAAGCAAGCTGCCGGCCCTGCCGGTTGGTGTTTCCAGCGACGTGACTCCGGCCGGTAAAGCCGGGGGCCAAATCATGGCCGCTTCCAGCGTCAAAACCCTCGCCATGCTCGGCGTTCTGTCCGCCGGCATGACGGCCGGAATGGCGAACGCGGCGATCACCATCCCGCCCGAGATCATGGACGTGTTCACCGATCTGGCGACCGCCTTCGGCGCTCTGATGGCCGCCGGTGGCATCCTCTTCGGCGTGATCCGTGGCGGCGTCGCCCTCTTCAAGCTGGCCGGCCGCGTGTTCTCGGCCGCTGGCGCCTGACGGGTGGGCGGGTAGATGCGCGCGGCTATCCGCCTACTTATTGCCCTCACGCTTCTTGCGTGGGGGCAATTTAGTTTTGCGGCTGATTATTACTGGAATCGTCGTGGCGATACGGCCACTCAATATACGAGTGCGGTGGCGGCTTGTACTGCTCTAGCGACATACGCGACCACGCAAAGCAATGCACAAAATAACTCGACATATGCCGTCTATAAATATGCGTCATGGGGGAACTTCAGCTCCGGGACCGGTGTTGCGTACTGCACATTTACATTTACGACGTATGTTCGTGCTACTGGCGCTGTAAACAATACGGGTACGGCGACTCAGGATGCTACCGGGCTCTTTAGCATTACGCGCAGGGGTACCGCTTGCCCGACTGGCGCCACTTATAACGCCACTACTGGCGCTTGCGATATGCCATTGAATTGCGGCGCGACGGCTGGAAAAAAGAAAGCTGTTGCTATGTCGTGCACTTATGTCGCCAGCTCTAAGCTTTATTCATGTCCTCGGGAAATGAACTCCGATGGTTGTGCATATATCCCTAACGGTGCGAAAACGAACTGCAATCTTGACAAAGAGGCTGATGGTACTCATATCTGCACGGCTTATTACACTGGCTCCGGAGAGGAGGCTAGTGATAATGCTACTGATTGCGGCGATAAAACTTGCGCCGATGTACCTTCGGAAGGTGATACTAATCCTGATTCGGGGTGTGTTACAGCTGGAAGTAAGACTGTTTGCATTAAAGATGAAGCCAATGGGTGCGGTGAAATTAACGGCCAATATGGTTGCTATAAGCAAGATGAGGGCTGCGGCGAGTTCAATGGTACATTTCAATGCTTAAATACTGACAAGCCTCAGAACAACTGTAGTTACTTCAACGGCCAGCAAACTTGTTTTGATCCGAGTGATCCGACTAAGGTTATTAGCCCATCTTCGCCCGATCACCCCGCCAATGGCGGTAACGCTGACGGGAATGAAAATAATGACCCAATGGCGCCTGGGGGCACTCCTGGGAGCTCTCCGCAGTCCGGCAGCTCTGGTGCCACGAACCAAGCGATTAATGACCTTGGCGAAAAGCTGGGGCCCAAAATCGATAAAACCAATAGCTTGTTGGAAACGATTATCGACAAGCTGTTTGGGACTGATTATGACAGTTCCGGCGACGGCTCCGATTCCGAGGCGGAAGTTAAAGGGGGCAATGCGGGTGATGCCATTGCCGCCAAGCTCAAATCGGAGGGTGATCGTGTTCAGCAAGAGCATGAAGGCGAGGTGCAAGATAAATTAGATGGCGTGCCGGCCACGGTTGATTCTTGGTTTGGTGGTGGCATTGACCTTGGTAATGCCTTGAACCGAGTTTTCCCGTCTGCGTCGGGCTGCGGTATCTACGCGATCAACTTTGCGCTTGGCAAGTATACGGTCAATATGTCGTTGGACACTTGCATACTTAGCCGCATGAAGGCGTTACTTGAGTGGCTTGTTTGGTGCTGGACGATTATTGCGGTTTGGAAGATTTTCTACTCTGGTCTTCGTCTTGAAGATGCGAAGGCGGCTAAGAAGGGCTAACTATGAACTGGATAATTGGCTTCCTCAAAAAGCTGTTCCCGCGTTTCTTCGCGCAGTTGACCAAGTGGGTAATTGGCTTTATTTCTCCGTTGATCGCCCCGTTCCTTGAGTATATTGCGAAGTTCTTTAGCAAGCTCGGCGTTATCATTATGGTGATTGCATCTATCGGTGCGGCGATCACTGTATTTACCCTAGCGCTGGAAGCTATTGGGTCTGGAATTTCTGCGCAGGCGCCCAATGACTTAATTGTTATAGGGCGCATGTTCCTTCCTAGCAATCTCTCGATTGCAATTTCTACTATCATGCTGGCCCGCCTGAAGTCTCTAATCTTTATGTGGGTTGTTCGAATTACTGAAAAATTCGAAAACGCATAGGTATTGCTATGGCTGTCTATATCGTCACCGGCAAACTTGGCGCAGGGAAGACTCTTCTTGCTGTCATGAAGATACTTGAGTACCTCAAGAAGGGCCGTCGTGTGGCGGTGAATGTTGATGTTCGTATGAACAAGTTGTGCCAGCCTAACAATCGTCACTCCCGTGTTGTTCGTCTGCCTGACCTTCCTACGGCTGATGATCTTGTTGGTCTTGGTATTGGTTGTGATGTTTACGATGAGGAGAAATTCGGCGGAATCTTCCTCGATGAGGCGGGTGTTTGGCTTAACTCTCGGGATTGGAACTCGGGTGGTCGTACTGACTTGCTTAAGTTCTTTCTCTTCCTCCGCAAACGCCGGTGGGATTTGTGGCTTATCGTTCAAAACATCAATGTAATTGACAAGCAAATACGCGAATCGATTGCTGAGCACGTTGTTTATATTAATCGTCTTGATCGGGTCAAGATTCCGTTCCTAAGCGCAATGGGGCGTTTCCTGAGCTTCGGGCTCTGGAACGGTTGCCTGCCTAAGATGCATTACGCAATAGTTAAGTATGGCGCTAAGTTTAATTCGATGAAGGTCGACGAGTGGTTTTATCGCGGCTCGGAGTATTACGACTTTTACGACACTACTCAGGAATATGACAAAGAGTACGACAAGGGTAGTTACTCGATGCTGCCTCCCGGCTATTGGCGCAGAAAGCTTCCGATTGCCGTCCGTAATCTGGGGTTCTATATGCGCACCACTAAGATTTTTTTCCGTCGCACCCGAGTGATTACAGGATTCTTTATCGGGGCACTCTTGGCGGCGAGTGTTACTTTTGCGGCGACTTATCACGCATCTCCTAAGGTTGCTGGCGTAGATCAATCAAAGCCAGCTGCTGCGCCTGTTGAGAGCAAGAAACTTAAAGAAGAATTTGCGGATTACAAGATTACTTCCTTCCAGCGCTTTCCTGACGGCGTTCGTTACATATTCGAATCCAAGGATGGCAAGCGTATCAACTCTAAAGACTTTGCCGTAAAGAACATTACTGTTAAGGATCGTGGCGCCTCTGAGGCCCTGCTTGTTCGTGACAGTGATTATCTTTCTATCTATCGCTAGGGCTTAATCATGGTCTACATAGCTAGGGGGCTGCTCGCTCTCGGGATGGTTTTTGCTCCGATTGTTAGTGCTACAGAAGCCATTGACATATCAGAGGGCACGGTTATGGATTTGGTGGATTGGGCCTCTGCCCATCTTGGCAAATCTCTTATTGTGGGCGCCGATTTAAAGTCGGCGCCTTTGTCTATTTATGCAAAGTACGATACCCCCCAACAGCTTGAAGATTTAGTTGGTCAGGCGGTTCGCACGGCTGGCTTTTATTTTTCGAGTGACGCGAAAACCATACAAGTTAGTTCGAAAGAAATGCCGGTTCCGCTTTCGTTTAAAACGGAAGTTATTCAGCTTCAAAACCTTCAGTCTGATTTTGCCTTTGAGTCCGTGCGTGATGTTTTGAACTCTCGTATGGCGGCCGATCAAGCCTCTAGCAAAGGCTCGATGCCAGGCCAGGCGCAGGCGATGGTTTCGCCGTCGCCTACGTCGAATGCGCTGATTGTGACGGCCACTGCGGATCAGCTCGACGTCGTTCGGCAGGTCGTTAAGGAGATTGATCGGCCGAGGCGGCAGGTGATGATTACGGCTGTGGTGGCCGAGCTTTCGGACGATGATTTTCAGTCGCTCGGGTTGAACGTCACGGCCGCGAATAACCGTCTGAGCATCAGCGGTACTGCATTCGGGAAGGTTGATTACTCCGATCTTGGTTTCAGCATGACGTTTGACGGGCCGACGCTGGGGGCCTTCTTCCAAGCGGTCAAGTCGACCGGGCGTAGTCGGATTCTGTCCACTCCGCAGCTGCTTACGCTGAATCGCGAGGAGGCCAGCATTGTCGTTGGCCAGAATGTTCCCTTCATCACTGGTAGCACTACCTCTGGCGCGACGCCCGCTGATAACCCCTATCAGACCATCACTCGGCAGGATGTAGGCGTTACGTTGAAGGTGAAGCCGTTTATCACCCCTTCTGGCTCTATCGAACTCACGATTGAACAGGATGCCTCTAGCGTCTCAAACGATAAAACGGCAGCTGACATCATCACCAATACCCGGCGTATTTCGACAAAGGTGCAGCTGGCTAACGGGTCCGGGATCTTGCTTGGTGGTCTGCGTTCTGAGCAGACCGATAAGTCGACCTCGAGGGTGCCGCTTCTGTCGGATGTTCCGGTCGTGGGGCGCCTGTTCCGGTTCGATTCCGAGCGTACTAAGGCTTCCAATCTGGTGGTCATGCTTTCGGCGCGAGTGTTTGACCCCGCTAAGCCCCTTTCTGACCTCTCACAAGCCCCGTTTACGTCGCCGCAGGTAGCCGCCCAACTGGCGTTGCCTGTGCTGAGCATTGGCGATTCTGAGGCCCTTGGGCGAGCCGCTAGGGGGCAGCGTCGGGCGCAGCACGGGGATGCTCCCTAGCGGCCGCCCTTTGGGGCCCAAAGACGCCCCTGTAGCACGTCTTATAAACAGTTTTTCAAGTGGTCATTACTGCACATTGCTGAAGGATTTGGGGAATGAAAAAGGCTAAGGATCAGGTTCGAATCGATGTGCTGACTGGGGAAGAGAGCGTGCGCGGGCGGCTCTTTGTTGATCCTTCTTCGGCTGCCATTACTGATCTTTCTGGTGTTCGAATTCTTCGCTGTGGTGTGGATACGGTTCGCCAGCTCTACAAGGGGTTGATTCGTCCTCAGGTGCTAGCGCTTTTCGAGCAGTCGGGCATGGTTGAATTTGCTGGTGAGTGGTGGCATGCGGGTCGTGTGGGTCGTGATTCGGGGTATCAGTGCAAGCTCCAGAATGCTGATCTTGGCTTGATTTTGCTGATCAAGAATTTCAACGAGAAAGCCGATGTGGTGGGCTCTCATCTCAAAATTGAGGTGTCTCCGCATGCGATTGACTCTAGGTCGCCTGGGCAGCTTCAGGCGTGGCTTGATGGGGTCGCTGCTCAGGTGCTCGAGCAATGCGAGGTTAACCAGTGTGCTGTTCACGTTGCGCTTGATTTGCAGGGTTGGACGCCTCCGACTGACCTTGTCGCGCGCTTGCATTGTCGTGCCAGGGCTCAGCGTGATCATTCGGGGATTCAATCGGTTTGCTTCGATGAAAACGTTGCGACCTATGGCCGTGGTCAATCGTTTTTGTTTGGTTCGGCGTCTGGCATGCAAATGGCGATTTACAACAAGACGTTGCAGGCACGTGCCATCGATAAGCTGGATTACTGGGAGTCGGTGTGGCGACGTGGTGATAACCCGTTTGATGCTGATGACAGTGCCAATTTTGACCCTGAAAAGCCGGTCTACCGTATCGAAGCGCGTTTTCACCATTCGGTTGTTCGGCAGTTCGCTGATGGCTCGGTGTTGCATCAGACCGGTGAATGCATAGGTACGCATTCCTTTGCCACGTTGGCTGGGCATCTTCAGGGGCTTTGGAGCTATGCGCTTGCGTCGTTTCGCTTGCTTTCTCGGCCGGGAATGTATGACGCCTTTTGGACCTTGATTCGTGATGACGTGGTGGTCTCTGTCGAGGCTGATTCGCTGCTTGAGGACACTGTTTACAGGCGTTACTACAAGACTGCTCGGGGTTTTTCGGGCAAGAACGTGGAGCTATTCCTGGGAAATTTTCTTTCTATCGTGGCGCGTGATCGTATCGGGGCCCAGCGTGCGTTTCAGCAGCTCAAGCAATGGGATTGCTGGCCTGTGATTCGGGATCACTATGCGTCGAAGGGGAAGGAGGAGCATCAGATTTATAAGCACGTGGCTGAGTTGTTGCGTGAACGGACGGTGCGCTGGGGGAGGGCTGTTTGATGGCTGTATCTAAGCTTGATGACGGTCGTTGGCTTGCTGATATTGAGCCCATTAAAGGTAAGCGTTTTCGTAGAAAATTTAAGACTAAAGGTGAGGCGCTTCGTTTTGAAACTGGGGTGCGCCTTAAGTGTGCTGAAAATCCTTCGTGGAGTGCTAAACCTAAGGATCGTCGTAAGCTATCTGAGCTTGTTGAGCTTTGGTTTGATTTGCATGGCCAAACACTTGCCAATGGTTTGCGGTGTGTGGCGATTCTTCGTCTGATGGTTAAGGATCTTGGTGATCCTGTTGCGGTGGCTTTGGAGCCTTCGAAGGTTGCCAAGGTAAGGTCTAAGCAGGTTTCTAGGGGTATGTCTGCAAAGTATGCCAATAACCGGCTGGGTTATCTTAAGTCAATGTATAACGAGCTTCGGCAGCTTGGTGTTATTGATTATGAGAATCCTATAGGTCGACTTCGCCCGCTTAAGCTTCAGGAAAGGCCGCTTTCATTTTTGACGGAATTTCAGGTTTCTGAGCTGTTGGCAGCTCTTGATGATCGTCATACGTCGCCTCATCCGCGAATGGTTGCTCGCATTTGTCTTGCTACGGGGGCGCGATGGGGTGAGGCGCAGGCTTTGACGCCTGATCGGCTTAAGGGGCGCCAGGTTGTTTTTGCAAATACTAAGTCTCGTCGTGTTCGATCGGTGCCGATTTCTGATGAGCTGGGTGAGGCGATACGCTTGCATTGGCAGACCTATGGGCCGTTTACCAATTGCCTCGGCGTTTTCCGTAAGGTCTTGCTTGCGACCTCGATTAAGCTTCCTCGAGGTCAGGCTAGCCATGTTTTGCGGCATACCTTTGCTAGCCATTTCATCATGAATGGTGGGCATATTGTGACGCTGCAAAACATCCTTGGTCATGCTTCGTTGGCTATGACCATGCGTTATGCGCATCTGTCGAAGGATCACCTTTCGGAGGCTGTGCGCCTTAACCCTCTTGGGCGGATTTCGTGAGTGGTCTTCGACACTTTTTCGACACTCGGCATGTCTGAAAAAGCAAAAGCCCTCAAAAACTCAGTGTTTTCAAGGGCTTGCGGGGATGTTCTGGAGCGGGCGAAGGGAATCGAACCCTCGTCATGAGCTTGGGAAGCTCAGGTAATGCCATTATACGACGCCCGCTTGGGGGTGCCTTTTTACCAGAAGGCGTGGGCCGAGTGAAGCCTTGGCGTCGGGTATTCGCCTGCATTTCGTGTGACGCGGGTGCCAAATGGCGCGGCGGCAGGTATCTTCGGCAGCCAGTCATGACACCGCCAGAATAAAGACGGAACGCTTCCATGGGCATCGATTCGCTACGCGCGGCCATCCTCGGCCTTTCCCTGCTGGGTTCCACGGCGGCGTTCGCGCAGGTCGAGGTGAAGCCGGTGCAGAACAAGAACCTCGGCCTGACCCTGGCCGTGCGCGTCACCGAGGACATCGCCCCGGGCGACTACGAGCGCCTGTTGCAGGGCCTGAAGGACAACCCCGGCAAGTTCGCCCGCAAGATCGCGCTGCTCGATTCCATCGGCGGCAGCCTGGGCGAGGCGATCAAGATGGGTCGCCTACTGCGCGAAGCCGGGTTCGACACCTGGGTGCCACGCAACAGCATCTGCCAGGGTACCTGCGTCTACCTGCTGGCGGCCGGCCACGCGCGCCAGGTGCGCGGCTATGTCGGCCTGCACCGCCCCTACTTCCCCGGCGGCGACTCCTGGCTGGCCGACGGCGCCAGCCGCTACAGCCCGGCGGCCTACCTGCGCGAGATGGACGTGCCGCTCAGCCTGCTGGACGACATGGGCGCCATCGAGCCGGGGCGCATGCGCGTGCTATCCACCCAGGACCTGGCGCGTTACCGCCTCGACTGAGCCAACTGGCACGACGGTACCCCTTGTAACAGCCCGCGGCGGAATCCCGTCGCGGCGCCCATCCGCCTGCCCGTCCGCCCCCTGATGGCGCCCTAGAGCCGCCGCTGGTCGCCACGGAAAACTGGCCGCAGGCCATTATCGGGAATGCTTTTTGCTGCGCAGTTGCGAGGAAGACCCAACCCCCCGCATGCAAAAAGACTCGGAGCTCACGCATGTTCAAGACCTTCGGCAAGACCCTGCTCGCTGTAACTCTGGCGGGCGCTGTGGCTGGTATGGCGCAGGCGGACAACAAAGTGCTGCACGTGTACAACTGGTCGGACTACATCGCCCCGAACACGGTCGACGAGTTCACCAAGGCCACCGGGATCAAGGTCGTCTACGACGTCTACGACAGCAACGAAGTGCTGGAGGCCAAGCTGCTGGCCGGCAAGTCGGGCTATGACGTGGTGGTGCCTTCCAACAACTTCCTCGCCAAGCAGATCAAGGCCGGCGTCTATGTGCCGCTGGACAAGTCCAAGCTGCCGAACTGGAAGAACCTCAACCCCGACCTGATGAAGACCCTGGAAATCAGCGACCCGGGCAACAAGTTCGCCATCCCCTACATGTGGGGCACCATCGGCATCGGCTACAACCCGGACAAGGTCAAGGCCGCCCTCGGCGACAACGCCCCGGTGGATTCCTGGGACCTGGTGTTCAAGCCGGAGAACATCCAGAAGCTGAAACAGTGCGGCGTCACCTTCCTCGACTCGCCGACCGAAATGCTGCCCGCCGCCCTGCACTACCTGGGCTACAAGCCGGACAGCCAGGACCCGAAAGAGATCAAGGCGGCCCAGGACCTGTTCCTGAAGATCCGTCCGTACATCACCTACTTCCACAGCTCGAAGTACATCTCCGACCTCGCCAACGGCAACATCTGCGTGGCCATCGCCTATTCCGGCGACGTCTACCAGGCCAAGGCCCGCGCGGTGGAAGCCAAGAACAACGTGAAGGTCGCCTACAACATTCCGAAGGAGGGCGCCGGCGCCTTCTTCGATACCGTGGCCATTCCCAAGGACGCCGAGAACCAGGAAGGCGCGCTGCAGTTCCTGAACTTCCTGCTCGATCCGAAAGTGATCGCCGAGATCAGCAACGCCATCTCCTATCCCAACGCCAACTCCGCCGCCACCACCCTGGTGAACGAGGAAATCCGCAAGGACCCGGGCATCTACCCGAGCGACGCCGTGATGAAGAAGCTGTACGCCTTCCCCGGGCTGCCGGCCAACACCCAGCGTCTGATGACCCGCAGCTGGACCACCATCAAGACCGGCAAGTAAGCCACCCACGGCAGAACGCCTGATGCACCAGGATGGTGCCTGCAAACCACGACACGCCCCCTTTTAGCTCATCGAAAGGGGGCGTTTCGCTTTGCCTGCCCGCAGCCGGCGCCCCGAACCTTCCGTCGCGCTGCAAGCGCCACGGGCTCGAAATCCTCGAACGGCACAGGCATGATGGCCACTGGATATCACCGCACTTCCCTGCCAGACCAAAGCCAGGGGTCGGATCGAACGGCCGCACCGTCACGGACCTTGGCGCCCCAATGCCAGGCCGAGGCGCCCCCGCTCCCCGCCCCGTCGCACCAGCACGGGGCGCACCCAGGAGCCCAGGCATGACCGCCCTCGTCGACACCCCTTCCCCGCAGATGCCCGAACGCCCGGCCGAGGATTACCTGGCCGAGCGCGTCGCCACGCTGTTTTCCACCAGCCCGTCCACCGCGGTGGGCAACGTGTTTTCCGGCACCATGGTGTTCGGCGTCTACCACGCCAGCGCGCCGCTGTTCGGGCGCTGCCTGTGGCTGGCCACGCTGGTGCTGCTGATGTGCGTGCGCCTGGGCCTGGTGCACGCCTGGCGGCGCGACCCGCAACGCCTGGCGCCGGCCACCTGGGCCCGGCTGACCATGCTGCAGTGCGGCGCCGTGGGCCTGGCCTGGGGCCTGGGGGCGATCTGGCTGATGAGCTACGGCACGCCCTACGAGGACGTCATCTATGGCTGCATCGCCCTGGCCTCGGTGATGGTGGCCATGAGCAACGTGTCGTACTGGCCGGCGCACCTGGCCTTCCACGTGCCGATGTTCTTCTTCCTGGGCATCGCCTACTTCCGCGATCCCGAGCCCCAGGCGACCTTCCTCGCCATCTCCGCCTGGATCGTCTGCCCGTTCATCGCCGAGATGGGCCGGCGCCTGCAAATCCGCTTCAACGAGGCGCTCAAGCTGGCCTGGGAACACCAGTTGCTGGCGCACCGCTATGCCCTGGCCAACCAGGAACTGGCGGTGCTCAGCCGCACCGACGACCTCACCCGCATCGCCAACAAACGCCACCTCGACGAGACCTTGCGCCGCGAGTGGCACCGCTGCGCGCGCCACGCCGAGCCGCTGAGCGTGCTGATGCTGGATATCGACCATTTCAAGCTGTTCAACGATGGCTACGGCCATCTCGCCGGCGACGTGTGCATCCGCCGCGTGGCCGAGGCGATCCGCGACAACGTGCGCGAGCACTGCGACTTCGTCGCGCGCTTCGGCGGCGAAGAGTTCAGCGTGGTGATGCCTGGCGCCGACCTGGCCACCGCCTGCGCCATCGGCGAACGCATCCGCGCCGCCATCGAGGCGCTGCACCAGCCCCACGCCTGGACCCCACTCGGGCAACTGACGGTGAGCATCGGCGTGGCCTCCACCGCCCAGGGCCCGGTGCCCAGCGAAGAAGCCCTGGTGGGCAACGCCGACGTCGCCCTGTACGCCGCCAAGCATGGCGGCCGCAACCGCGTGGAAGCCTTCAGCGGCGACCCGGCCAAGGCGCCGCTGCCCCCGGCGGGCGTCCTTCTGGCGAACTGAACCGACGACGCGACGCCCCCTTACATAGCGACAGTCCATGCCGCCCGCTCAAGGACGCGGCTGGCGCGGGCTCGGCCGAAATCCGTGAAAATGTTCAGTATAATTTTCACGAAAAGGTGCCTTACGTAAAAAATATTGGACCGATATTTATCGGATTACATAAAAAACACTTCAAAATCATACAGTTATAAATGATCCGAGTGACGAATTCGGCCATTATATTTGACGCTGAAAAGCGAAATTGTTTGACATATTTTACGGCTCTGGCAGGCTGGTACGCAGGTTTCGACCGCAATCGGGCGCCCAAAACCCCTCTGCGGCAGTGCTCGAAGCCCCAGGTAGCGCCCCTCCGGTCGCGCCTGCACAGAAACGACAGGCCGCGCCTGTCCCAAGGTGACATATGTCCAACAGCAACATTGGCAATAACAATTCGAAACTCCGCAAGCCCGTCGTCCTGATGTCCATGGGCCACCAGGAACGCAAGGGTCACGACTATCAAGTGATGACCCACAAGTACATCACTCCGATCACCGATATCTCCGGCTGCGTGCCGGTGCTGGTGCCGACCTGCTGCGGTACCGACGACCTCGAGCAGTACCTCGACATGGCTGACGGCGTGTACCTGACCGGTGCCGGCAGCAACATCGACCCGGCGCTCTACGGCCAGGAAAACGAAACCCCCGGCAAGGGCCAGGACCAGCAGCGCGATCTGTTCGATCTGCCGCTGATCAAGGCCGCCCTCGCCCGTGGCCTGCCGATCTTCGGCATCTGCCGCGGCATGCAGGAAATCAACGTGGCCCTGGGCGGCGACATGTACCAGAAGGTCTACGCCGAGCCCGGCTTCAACGACCATCGGGAAAACCCCGAAGACCCGGTCGACGTCCAGTACGCACCGGCGCACAGCGTGCGCGTGGCGCCGAACAGCTGGCTGCAGAAGCTGCTGCAGGCCGACTCGATCCAGGTCAACTCGCTGCACGGCCAGGGCCTGAAGACCCTCGGCAAGGGCCTGGAAGCCATCGCCCACGCCGAAGACGGCCTGGTCGAGGCGATCCACGCACCGAGCATTTCGCCCTTCCTCTTCGCGGTGCAATGGCACCCGGAATGGCAGGCGGTGAAGAACCCCGACTCGGTGAAAATCTTCCAGGCCTTCGGCGACGCATGCCGCCAGCAGGTCAAGAAGAAGCAGGCCCGCTACGGCAACGCCGCCTGAGCGAACGCCTTGTCTAGTCCTGAAATAGGTTTACACCTATCCGGACAAGATCCAGACCTCAAAACGCCCGATGCACCGCATCGGGCGTTTTGTATTTCAGGGCCTGGTGAGGGCGCTCG
>NZ_JARJLT010000148.1 GCF_029335315.1 Pseudomonas citronellolis | reverse complement strand
CACCTCCTGCGCAAGGCGCCCAGGTGAAGCGCTGATCGAGCCTCGGACTTTGAGGCTGGAATGAGCCGCCCTCAAGGTTCCTAGCCAGCACCGTTGCAGTGCAGGTAGGCAAACATCACCGCAACCCGGACATTTCCTATTCCGATAACAGCAGGGATTACAACGCCCCCGCACGCGCCCGATAGTCTAATCGGCGACGGATGAATCGATGCGCGAATGCTGGGGAGGCCCAATTGAGAGCGCTAGTCTGTCTCGGAGATAAAACCACATACGGCGAAGTCACATCGGCCACGGCGACCTGGTTCGAAGGCGACAAAGCCATCGCTCAAACCGGCGACCTTGCTCGATGCAACAAGTGCAAAGGGACGTTTCCCATCTACGGCACGGCATTCGACTGGTCGGAAAAGCAGCCGTACGTTGCTACGGGCGACAGAGTGCTCTGTGGGTGCCCGGATCACGTGGTGTATGGCTCAGCCACCCAGTACACCTCGGTGGCATCCAATTCCATGCCTGCTTCTAGCCAACCGACGAGAAACAGCGTCCCTGCCCCACCGCCTGCCGGTGCCGCGAGACCACCCGCCGCAACACCGTTGAGTACCGCCCCAAGAGCAGCCACGAACAGCCCGCTGGAAGAGGAAGAAGAGGAGGAAGAACTGCAGAACACCGGCGTCACCCTGCGCCTGGGCCTGTTCTTCGACGGCACCGGAGACAATGCGCAGAACGTACAGCTTGGTGCGCAATGCCAGGCGGGTGAGTTGGGCTACAGCACTGAGCATCAGCAAGCCATGCTGAAGCACTGCCGCGATTTCCAGCGTGACCCGCGCAGTAGCTATGGGCGGCAATCGACGAATATTGCTCGGCTCTACACTCTCTATCGGGACGATACAAACCGACCAGTCGATACGGCGCAGAGCTTGGTTTGCATCCCCGTGTACGCACCAGGCGTAGGCACTCAAACCAATATGCCGGATGTGACCTTTCCCGACATGGCGCTGGGAACCGGTGAGCTCGGAGTCGAGGCGCAAATCAACCTTGCTGTACGCGAGGCAATGAAGCACATCCGTCAGTTGGCCGGTAACACTCCAACACTGCAGATCGCCAGCTTGAAAGTGGACTTGTTTGGCTTCAGCCGTGGCGCAGCGGCTGCACGGCATTTTCCTCAACGATCTGGCGCGCGGCGACGCATCAATGCTGGCCAGGACCTTGTCCAACGGCAAGGCGCCTCTGGCCCCGAACTTCAGCTGGCAGGTCGGGGATACCGTCCGGATCGGCGTGCTCGGCCTGTTCGATACCGTAGCGGCGGTCGGTTCTCTCGCCGACCTTTGGGACGTGCACGACGCACGCAATGGCAACCTGGAGCTGTATCTACCGCCGGGCTGCGCCGAGCGGGTGATCCATCTGGTGGCCGCCGACGAGCGTCGCCACAACTACTCCCTCAACAGCGTCGAGCCGGGGTTCCGCGATACCTACCTGCCAGGCGCCCACGGTGACCTGGGCGGCAACTACCCTGCGCTGATGGAAGAGCGTTTGCTGCTGAGCCCGCCCTATGCGAGCGAAGTGGACAAGGAACAGCCTGAAGAGGACACCGAGGCCTATCGCCAAGCAGTCGCCGCCCTGAAGGACTGGAACCGGTACGGGCTGATTGATTCCCGCCAACCCAATGGCCGACTTTATGTCGACTGCCATTCGATTCGCTCCACGGAGAGCCCCCTGCGGCGCAAGAACGTCTACGCCCAGGTACGTCTTGAACGGCAAGTACGTGGCGAGTATGGACGTGTTCCCCTGAGGATCATGCATGCGCTGGCGGTGCGGGCCGGCAGTCCGTTCGACCCAATACCAGTGACCCAGGAGTACCACCTTCCCTCTGCGCTCCAGCCGATCTATCAAAAGCTGCTGAAGACCGCTGAACAAAGTGGCGCAATAGCCTTGGAGGCGGCAGAACAGGAATTGCTCTGGGCTCATTACATTCATCAATCCGACAATTGGAATGTCTATCCCGGCATGAGTGGTGGCCTGCAAGTGCAGTTCATCGACCGTCCCGCCGTGTCCGGCGAACGGGCGCGCCACCCCAATCGCAAAGGCTCAGCAGGATGAAGGCGTGGTATTGGATGCTCGCGGCGGCACTCTATCTAGGCGAAGCCGGCGCGGCGGAACCGCCGATGCCGTTTCCCTCCTGGTACCTGGGCTTCGTGGCGCCGGACTATATGGACGTATGGCTGGAAACGGCGGATGTCACAGATGTGCGTGGGGTGACGTTCACAGGAGCCATGCAAGGAACGGTATCGATCTGGCAGCCGGCAAATGGGCATAGCGATCCCACGCGGGAGTTGGGCCCCTACATTCTGGGCGCGGGCGTTAGCTTGCCCCTTGAGCTGCCGCAGCGCTTGTTCATCCGCTGGCAGTCCCTGGCTGAGCCACAAACCTACCGTGCCACCGTGGACATTCCCGAGTCCGCCCGCGAATTGATGCGCAAGCGTGAACGGGTTGATTGCCCCATTACCGGCTGGGTTGACGAGTACCGCGACGCCTTGGCGGTGATGCTGGCTCCAGGGGGCATCGTCAAGGTGTGGGTCAGCGGGAGCTGCTTCCCGGCCGTGCCGGTTGCGCATATTCAGGCAGAAGTGGAGCCATTGGGACCCGACCTGGGACGCAGCGAGGGGCAATACGCTTTGCCATTGAAACCGGCCGCCAGGGCCTATATCGAGAAACACGGGATTCCCTATGGTGCTTGGTGAACCACAACCACCATCGGCATTTAGCCATTCCCACGAGCCTACAGGTCATCGCAGAGCAGCTGGTGAAGAGTTACGCCGACTAAAAACTTGGCGTTGGCTCTTCATTGCAATGCTCCCTCTAAGCCAAGCCGATGCGACGGAGCCGCCGATGCCCTTTCCCTCCTGGCACTTGGGCGTCGTGGCGCCGGACTATATGGACGTATGGCTGGAAACGGCAGACGTCACCGATATACGGGGAGGCCTTCACGCAGGAGCAATGCAGGGTGTTATCTCCATCTGGCAGCCTGAGGACGGCACGGGGAATCCGACAAGAACGCTAGGGCCGTACATTTTGGGAAAAGGCATCAGTCAGTTCAGCGAACTGCCGCAACGTCTGTTCGTACGTTGGCAATCCCTGGCGGAACCACAGACCTACCACGCCACTGTGGAGATTCCCGAGTCCGCCCGCGAGTTGATGCGCAAACGTGAACGAGTCGATTGCCCCATTACCGGCTGGGTTGACGAGTACCGCGATGCCCTGGCGGTGATGCTGGCACCAGGCGGCATCGTCAAGGTGTGGGTCAGTGGGAGCTGCTTCCCAGCCACGCCGGTTGCACGTATCCAGGCAGAAGTGGAGCCGCTCGGCCCATACGAAGGAAAGTCAGGTGGCCGGTATCGGCCCTTGGAGCCTGCAGCCAGGGCCTATATCGAGAAGCATGGGATTCCCTATGGCTCCTGGTAAGCGACGACCGCTATCGATTAGCCCTGCGAACCTACAGCCCATCGCGAAACAGTTGATGAAGGATTGCGCCTGATGAACGCGCGGCACTGGCTGCTCATTGCAGTCTTCTACATAAGCCAGGTCGGTGCGACGGAGCCGCCGATGCCATTTCCCTCCTGGCACCTGGGCTTCGTGGCGCCGGACTACATGGACGTATGGCTGGAAACGGCGGATGTCACCGATATACGGGGAGACCTTCACTCAGGCGCAATGCAAGGTGTTGTCTCCATCTGGCAGCCCGAGGACGGCACGGGGAACCCGACAAGGACGCAGGGGCCTTACATTTTGGGAAAAGGCATCAGTCAGTTCAGCGAACTGCCGCAACGCCTATTCGTACGCTGGCAATCCCTGGCGGAACCACAAACCTACCGAGCCACCGTGGAGATTCCCGAATCTGCCCGGGAGTTGATGCGCAAGCGTGAACGAGTCAATTGCCCCATTACCGGCTGGGTTGACGAGTACCGCGACGCCTTGGCGGTGATGCTGGCACCAGGCGGTATCGTCAAGGTGTGGGTCAGTGGGAGCTGCTTCCCGGCCGTGTCGGTTGCACGTATCCAGGCTGAGGTGGAGCCGTTGGGACCCGACCAGGGGCGCAGCGGGGGACAGTACGCTTTGCCATTGAAGCCAGCCGCCAGGGCCTATATCGAGAAACACGGGATTCCCTATGGCTCCTGGTGAACCACAACCGCTATCGGCATGTGGCTCTTCCCACGAACCTGCAGGCCATCGCGGGGCCGTTGGTGAAGGATTGCGTCCGGTGAGAGCACTGCATTGGCTACTCATTGCAGTGTTTCTCCTAGGCCAAGCCGATGCGGCGGAACCGCCGATGCCTTTTCCCTCCTGGCACCTGGGCTTCGTGGCGCCGGACTATATGGATGTATGGCTGGAAACGGCGGATGTCACCGACATCCGCGGAGTGACGTTCACAGGAGCCATGCAAGGAACCGTATCGATCTGGCAGCCGGCAAATGGGAAAGGTGACCCCACGCGTGAGTTGGGTCCCTACATTCAAGGAGCGGGCGTTAGCTTGCCCCTTGAGTTGCCGCAACGTCTGTTCGTACGTTGGCAATCCCTGGCAGAACCACAAACCTACCGAGCCAGCGTGGAGATTCCCGAGTCCGCTCGCGAGTTGATGCGTAAGCGTGAACGGGTCAACTGTCCCATCACCGGCTGGACCGACGAGTATCGCGACGCCTTGGCGGTGATGCTGGCCCCTGAGGGGATCGTCAAGGTCTGGGTCAGCGGCAGCTGCTTCCCGGCTGTACCGGTTGCGCGTGCTCAAGCCGAAGTGGAACCGCTGGGGCCATACGGTGGAAAGTCAGGCGGCCGCTATCGCCCGTTAGAGCCTGCCGCCGAGGCTTATATCGAGAAACACGGGATTCCCTATGGCGCCTGGTGAACCACATTCGCTTTCGACATACGGCCGTTTCCAAGGATCTACCAGCCATCGCAACCCGGTCTCAAATGCCAGTGAAAGCACCAAGTCGCATTTTTTCGTAGAAGCGAGCTTGCTCGCGAACAAACTTGGTCCAGCACTACGCTGTCCACCCAAGGTTCGCGAGCAAGCTCGCTCCTACACACAGCCCCTCACCGGGAGCCCCATGAGCCAGCCCCCCACCTTCAACGGCCAACGCTGGAGCAACGCCGAAGCCGACCGCATCGAGCTGGCCGAGGCCAACCCGGACTGGCCACGACGCTTCGCCGAGGAGGCCGACGCCATCGCCGCCGCCCTGGCACTGCCCGGCCTGAAGATCGAGCACTTCGGCAGCACGGCGGTGCCCGGGCTCAAGGCCAAGCCGATCATCGACATCCTCCTGCTGCCGCCGCCCGGCAGCGACTGGCAGAGCCTGGTCGCCCCGCTGGAAGCGCTCGGCTACCAGTACTGGCGCGACAACCCGGCGCCGCAGCGGATGTTCTTCGTCAAGGGCATGCCGCCCCTGGGGCAAGGCAGAACCCACCACGTCCACGTGATGACCGTGGCCGACGCCGACCGCCACCTGATCTTCCGCAACAGGCTACGCAACCACCCGCAAGATGCGGCCGAATACCAGCGCCTCAAGGAACAGCTGGCCGAGCGCTTCCCCACCGACCGCGATGCGTACACCAAGGGCAAGGACGAGCTGGTGGCGCGGATACTCGGCAAGGCGCTTAGTGCGGCGCAGGATGGCAAGACGGGAGGGCAGGTTCAGGGCGCCGAAGCCTAGATCGGGGCAGGCAGCACAAGCCGCACGTCATCCGTAAGAAGTAACGCCGTACGCGCAGCGTGCAAAGCCCGAACGATCAGCCCTAGAATCCGCCCATTCCCCAGGATTCGGTGATCCCCATGAAGAAATGGATTTTCCTCGGCGCCCTCGCCCTGCTCGCCTGGCAGTACATGGACAACCCGTCCTGGCAGGAGCGTTTCTCCCGCCCGAAACCCGCGCCGATGAGCCTCGCGGAAGAACCCGCCGAACCCGACGAACCCACCACGAACCTGATACCGCCAGCGGCAAGCAGCCCGACGACAAGCAGCCCGCCCGCCAGCGCTACCCTCAGCGTCCGCTGCGACGGTCGCCAGCATTGCTCGCAGATGACCTCATGCGCCGAGGCCAAGGCCTTTCTGCGCAGTTGCCCGGGGATGAAGATGGATGGGGACCACGATGGGATTCCCTGTGAGGATCAGCTGTGTCGGATGTAGCCTGAGCGACTGCAAGACGAACAGCCCTCCTACTTCGAGACAGCCTCTGCATCAGCATCCGGACTGGTCTGTCCGCTCTCCGGAATGACCTGTCCGCTCACTATCCACAACGCGTACTGGGGAAAGATACCGACCAGCACGTCGATTTCCTCGGTGCTCACCCGCACCGCTCCCTTGCTCACATTCAACCAGCGACTGTGGTCGGTGCCGCTGAGTTGACTGAGCTTCTTGGGACCAACCTTCTTGATCAGGAACCTGGCCCTGTCTGCAGAAGTCTCGACAGCCACAATCAGCGCTCTCGCTAGGCGTCGGGCGCACTGCGCTCAGGCCCTTCGAGCTCGGGACTTGTCTGGCCGACCTCGGGCATCACCTCTCCAGTCAACAGCCACCAGCGGAACTGCGGGAAGACCTTGGCAATGGCCAGGATTTCCTCTTCCTTGATCTCCCGGCTTTTCGAGGGGTTCTTCAGGTTGCTCCAGGTGTAGCGGCTGATGCCCGTCAGCTCTTCGAGCCTGGGCAGGCGCATGTCCGACCACGAAAGAATGGTTATGACCCGCTCTTTAATCATCACTTATTCATCTAAAAAGACTCTAGCCAAATTGACTCCATCTGAATAGGATTCAATTCAACTTAAGCCAAATTGACTTGAGTTAAATAAATCATCACTCGTCATAGTGCAGCAAAGGTAGTGCACGGGGAAGTACGCACGCCCTGCGTCCGCTATGCATCATCACGGATGAAAAGCCATGCCTCAGTTCAACGCCGCCACCGCCCTCGCCCTGCTGGGCAAGACCATAGACGTGGATGTTCCGCTGCAAGAGGAGCCCTACCAGGAAAGCTTTCGAGTGCGCGTCGTAGGTGTAGCGCTGACGCTGGAGGACGAGCGCCCCTATTTCCTCGTACGCGACCCGAATGATCCTCGGCGCTTTCCGGAAGAACTCTTGTGGGGCGATATCAGTCGGTTTCAGGTAGTCGAGGGCGACGGGACTTCCGGCACGGCTTGATGGCCTGCGGCAACGGAGCGGGAGATAAGGAAATTGGCGGAAGGCAGTGGGAGTCGAACCCACCCAGGAACGGCTGCCGTCCCCCACCGGGTTTGAAGCCCGGCCACGCCACCGGGCGTGATTGCCTTCCATATTGATCTACAAGGCTTTTTCGCCAGCTTCCGTTGCCGACTCCGGTGGAGTGTCGAAGAAGTGTCGAAAATCCCTGGACGGTCCGAACGCTAACACATCCTGAAGATGCCCTGGCGCCAGGTGCGCATAGCGCATGGTCATAGCCAGTGTCGAATGGCCGAGAATCTTCTGAAGCGAAAGGATGTTGCCACCGTTCATGATGAAGTGACTAGCGAACGTATGCCGCAGGACATGTGCCTTCTGGCCTGCCGGTAACTCTAGACCAGCTTTCATGACAGCTTCGTCGAAGGCGTTGCGGCAGTTCGTGAACGGGCCGTGTCGGCTGAAATGCCCCAGGATGCGCGCTTCCAGTTCCGGCGGAATCGGTATCGAGCGTCGACGCTTCGACTTCGTGTTGATGAAGTGCACCGCCCCACCCTTCACCCTGGACGGCACGAGCCCCTGAGCTTCACCCCATCGACACCCTGTCGCGAGGCAGATGCTGGATATCAACTCGACATGCGCGTGCTGCATCTGGCGCAGCGCCCCGAACAGTTGCCCGATCTGCTGATGATCGAGATAGGCCAGCTCGTTTTCTTGCAGCTTCAGCGGCTTCAACGTGGCCAGCGGGTTCGGGTAGTCAATCTCTTGAAACTGCACCAGGCAGTTGAACATCGCCCGAAGGTAGGAAAGCTCGTTGTTCATCGTCTTGCGGCTGTAGCCCGCCTGTAGACGCTTGGCGCGGTACTCCGCGAATCGGATCGCCGTAAAGGCGCGGCCCTGCGGATTGCCCAGGCGCTCGATCATCCGGCGCATCAACAGCTCGCGGCCTTCGTAGTCGCTCAGCACATTCCCATGCAACACACCCCATCGCTCCAGCAGCTCCAGTAGCCTGCGGCTGTCCTTTGGCCTGGGGTTCCAATCAGGGCTCTCGATGCACTTCTGCCGCACCGTGGCTTCGAATCGTTGAGCCTCGGTCTTGGTCTTGAACCGCTTGCGGAAGCGCTTGCCCTTGATCGGTTCGACATCGACGAACCAGCGGCCATCGGGGAGCTTGGTGATGCTCATCAGACGGCATAGCCCTTCTTCAAATACCTCTCGCACATGAGCCGGTGCACGTGCCGTTCGAACTCCTTCAGAGTCCACCCTTTGGCCAGGTAGTGATCCTCGATCACATGCCAGAACTCCAATCTACGGGCGGACTCGATGGCCTTTTTTGCCGGGACACGCTCGCGGGCGATGAGGCTGATGAACTGGCCCAGGAACATCTCGCAGTTGCGGCCGGAGAAGCCTTGCGCGGTCTTGTAGTAGCGACGGTATTCGGTGCGCTCGATGAGCGGATCGGCTTCCACCTGGACCTTCACATCCTGGGTGATGAGGCTCCAGAACGGATCAAAGGTGGTGCGCGATTCCAGCAGGCGGAAGTTCTCGCAGGCGTACTGCCAGAGACCCTGGAAGTGCGGACAGAGGCCTTCGTAGGTGCTGCACCCGATCACCTCGCCAGAGGACAGCGTAGAGCCCTGCGCGAACTGCTCGACCACCGAGTGATGGAAGCGGAACTCCAGACGCCACACCGTTTCCAGCGGGTTGTAAGCGGGTTCGCCATCGCCGAAGGGATCACCGTTCAAGGTGGCCCACACGCTTTGCCAGTAGTCGAGCTTGTCGGTGGCCCGAGCCTGGAGGGTCTTGTTGTAGATGCAGAGCTGCACCCCCGTGGTCGAGCCGAACATGAAGGTTTCCCCACGTCCGTACACCGAGGCGTTGCCGTCGAACTCGATCCGTTGAATCCCGCTGATCTGGCGCACGCGATGGGCGCGGCAATGCATCATGTCGACCAGCTCGGCGGGCGGCGTCCAGCCCTGCATATCCAGGGCGATATGCACGGCGCATTGGTTGGCTTCACAGGCGCTCAGAACACCCGCGGCGAGGTCGTCGAGCACGCCTTGCAAGATGTGAGGATCGGCGCCATCCAGGGCGTGGGGCGATACCTCGATCTTCAGGTGTGGGCCGATGTTCTCGACCTTCACGTTGTGGTTCTTGATGAGCAGGATTAGCCCCATGTCGGCGTTCTGCAGCCGGTACTGGTAGCCCGAGTCACGGCCAATGCGCCCCTTCATCCACTGGTAGCCGGCGAACTCGACGAGGTCGTCTTTCTCTTCGAAGAGCGCCATGACTTCTGGACGAATCAGACCGTTGTAGAGCTGGCGGACGGTGTCCACGCCACAGCGCAGGAAGCGCACGCCGGACAGATCGGTCCACTTCACCGTCTTGTCGTTGAAGAACAAACGCCCTTCGGGCGACTCGAAAACTTGGCCATCCGGTTTCATCACGACGCGGATTTGATGGGTCGGTTTACTCATTTCCAAACACTCCAAATAGCAACGAATCGAAACGGGGTTTAACTAGCTTTCTGACGTGTTACAGGGTCG
>NZ_JARJLT010000147.1 GCF_029335315.1 Pseudomonas citronellolis | reverse complement strand
GGACGTCGAGGACATCCATTGCGCCGGCTGATTGCCGCTGACCTGCTGCACGATCCAGTCGCGGGTGACTTCGTCGGCGAACGGCGTGCCGTCGCTCCAGCGCAGCGCCTCGATACCGGGCAGGCGTTCGAGGAACATGCCCAGGTCGCGCTTGACGATGTCCGCCCAGGCTTCATGGGGCACGCCCAGCCGTCCCAGGGCCTGGCACAGGTACCATTGCAGGTCCAGCCAGAAGTGGTTCACCCCTTCGGCATACATGCGCTCGATCTGGTCCAGCAGTTCGGCCCAGCTCTGCTGCAGGTAGAGGCGCTTGAGCTGGGCCCGGTATTCGGTGCGCGGCGGCGCCAGGCGGGTGTTGCCGTTGGCCTCCTGCGGCGGCGACTGGTGCACCGTGTCCCAGCGCAGGCTGGTCAGCAGACGGTGCGCCGCCAGCCAGCCCTGGGGCTGGTCGCGCAGGTAGCCCGCCAGTGCCTTGCCGCTGTCCAGGAGGTCGCGCCCGGAATTGATCGCGGTCGGCGCCGGCGCGGCCGAATGCGGTGCCGGCTCGGCGCTCGCGGCGCTGTTCTGCGGAACCAGCGCATCCACCCCGCCGGACTGGGCGAGGCGCAGGCCCAGCGCCGCATGCAGCGCCCCCAGCGCGGGGCGTTCCGACTCCGGCCAGTGGCTGAACAACTGCTCCAGCCAGGCCAGCGCGGCGACGGTGCGCTGCGCCTCGGACTTTTCCACTTCCGGGTACAGCGACAGGCTGTCCAGGACCTTGCCGCTGGCCAGCCACTCAAGCGCCAGGCGCCGGCTGTGGGCGCGAGTCGGCAGCACCTCCCCGGTGAACCGCTGCAGCATCGCGGCCAGCAGCGCAAGGCCGTCGGCCAACCCCGCCTCGCCGTCGCGTTGCAAGCGTGCCCAGAGGTAATAAGTGACCACGCGAAGGTCCTTGCAGCGGTTGCTCAGCAGCTTCTCCGCCAGTTGGATGATGCCCTCGACATTGGCGCCGGAAAGCTTGTTGACCTCCTCGCGCATGTGCTGGAAATCGTCGTCGTAGGCGGGGTCCTCGCCGGTCGGCGCGACCTCGCTGATCGGCGCCAGCCAGGCCTCCCACTGGGAGGCCTGGGCCTGTGCGAATGCCACCGGGTCCTGCCCATCCAGGCAGGTTGAAATCAGTCCTTGCAAGCTCATTGGCGTGTCCTAAGGTCCTTCTCGTGCATCGTGTCCATCACGACCAGCGCACCCGCTATTCGAATGGCTCGGCCACGGCGTAGGGGTCGGCGCCCCCCGCTCCGGCTTCGAAGATGTTCGCCGGCAGCTTGAAGCTGCGCAGTTTCAGCAATGCCAGCGGCCCATCGCCCAGCTCCGTGCGCAGGCGCCAGGTCAGCGGCAGGTCGTCCGGCGCCGTCAGCACCAGCTCGAACAGGGTCTGGCTGTCG
>NZ_JARJLT010000146.1 GCF_029335315.1 Pseudomonas citronellolis | reverse complement strand
CTGATTCTGCGCCTTGCCGCGCGCGCAGCGCCACCGGCGCCCGCGCATTCTGCCGTGGGCCTATTCCTGCGGGCGGCACAGCCAGTGCAGGTAGCGGCCGAGGCCGGCGAAGGCCGGGTGGCGGCGGTAGGCCAGTTCCATTTCCACCAGGTCCAGGGGCTCGGCCTTGTGCTGGAACTCCTGCGGCATGTAGTCGTGGAACACCCGCACGCCGCTGCGCGCGGCGATGTTCCAGGTGGTGGCCATGGCTGCCTCCAGCTCGCGTGGGTCCAGCGGTTCCTGCGGCGTCAGGCTCTGGCCTTCGCCGGCGAAGCGTTGTTTGCGCAGTTTACGGAAATGGCCCTTGAGCAGGTTGCGGTAGATCAGCGCGTCGCGGTTGTAGAAGGCCAGCGACAGCCAGCCGTCGCGGGCGGTCAGCTGGTGCAGCACGGGGAGGATGGCCTGGGGCTCGGCCAGCCACTCCAGCACGGCGTGGCACAGCACCAGGTCGTAGGGTTCGTCGAGCCGGCCGAGCAGTTCCTGCCACGGCGCCTCGATGAAGGTCGCCGCGCGGCCGGCCTCGGCGAAGCGCTGGCGGGCACCTTCGAGCATGGGCGCGGCGGGTTCGGCGAGGGTCACCTGGTGGCCGCGCTCGGCCAGCCACAGCGACATGTGGCCGAGGCCGGCGCCGATGTCGAGCACGCGCAGCGGGCGCTCGGGCAGCACTTCGGCCAGGTCGGCCTGGAGCACGGCCAGGCGGATGGCGCCCTTGGCGCCGTCGTAGATCTTCTCGGCGAAGCGCGTGGCCAGTTCGTCGAAATGCCGGTCAGCCATGCACGAAGCGCCTCTCGCTGTCGGCCAGTTTGGCGCGCACCACTTCGTCCATGTCCAGGCCCAGCTCGGCGCAGAGCAGCAGCAGGTAGAGGACGATGTCGCCGACTTCCTGGCCGGCGTGGGCGAGTTTCTCGGCGGGCAGCCGACGCGATTCGTCTTCCGTCAGCCACTGGAAGATTTCCACCAGCTCGGCCATTTCCACGCTGGCGGCCATGGCCAGGTTCTTCGGGCTGTGGAAGCGCTTCCAGTCGTTGTGGTCGCGGATCGCGTGCAGGCGCGCGGTGAGTGTTTCGATATTCATCAGGGGCTCCTCGGGAGCCCCATAGCTTCCGGCTTCAGGCCCGCCGCATCAAGCGTCGAGCGCTTTCCAGGCGCCGGCCATGTGCGGCAGCTCATCCTTGCCGCGCAGGCTGAACTGCCCGGCGGGGGCCGCTTCGCTGGCCAGCAGGGTCACGCTGGAAGGCAGCAGCACCGGCTTCTGGAAGCGCACCTCCACCTGGTAGCCGGCCGCCGGCAGGCGTTCGCCCAGGGCCGCCAGGCTGCGCGCCTTGTTCCACAGGCCGTGGGCGATGGCGCGGGGAAAACCGAACAGCCTGGCGCTGGCCGCCGACAGGTGGATGGGGTTGTAGTCGCCGGCCACGCGGGCGTAGCGCCGGCCGATGTCCGCCGGGCAGGGCCACTGGTCGATCTGCTCCAGCGCCAGCTCCGGCTGCTCCTCGCGCGGCGCCGGCGCGCCTTCCAGGCGCATGCCGCGGAACAGGATGCGGCTGTCGCCCTCCCAGAGCAGGCCGAGCTGGTCGTGCAGCTGGGTGATGATGCTGAAGGTCACGCCCTTGTCGTGGGGTTGCAGGTCCTGCACCCAGACGCTGACCTGGAACGGGCCCAGGCCGCCGAGCGGGCGCAGCACGCGGATGCGGTTCTCCAGGTGCACCAGGCCCAGCAGCGGGAAGGGGAAGCGGGCGTCGGTGAGCAGCGCCATCTGCAGGCCGAAGGCGAGGATGTGCGGGTAGGTCGGCGGCAACCGGTGGTCGTTGGCGAAGCCGCAGACCTGGCGGTAACGCTCCAGGTGCCCGGCGTCGACCAGCACCTGGGCGCGCAGGCCGCGCTCGGGCAGGCTGCGGCCGCGCAGGCCACGGCGCAGCGCGGCGCGCAGGAACAGGCCGGGCAGGGCGGGGGGAGCGGGCAGGTCCAGCCAGTCGTGGGGCATCGGGGCTCTCCAGGGGGCGAAAGTGCCCCCAAGCTTAGCCGCCGAACGCCGGCCGGCATTGGCCGGGGCGGGCCGCCGCGGCGGCAGGGCGGTCAATCGGCGGCTCTGGCCCGGGGGCTGTGGATAATTCGTCCGCCGCCGTGGCCTGTCTCTTGAGGGGCGGCGGCAAAGCTGCCTAAGATGGGCCCGCCTCATGGATAACCAGAATAAAGACCATGCGAGATCTGACCGACGATGTGGCGCTGATGCGCCCGGTGATCGACGCGCTGCGCGCCAGCGGCAGCGACCCTGACCGCGTGCTCGCGCGGGTCGGCCTGCCGCCGGGTTCGCTGCCGGCCGGGCGCTTCCCGCACAGCGCGCAGAACCTGTTCTGGAAGGCGGCCGCCGAAGAGTGCGGCGAAGAACACGTCGGCCTGTACCTGGCCGGGCACCTGCCGGCCTTCCACGGCCTGCTGCTGGAATACCTGTTCCTCTCCAGCGCCACCTTCGGCGAAGGCCTGCGCCACGCCCTGCGCTACGTGCGCCTGCTTTCCGACACCCTCAACGCGCGCCTGGAAGTGGAAGGCGAGCGCGCCGTGCTGCTGCTCGGCCACAGCGCCGGCACCAACCGGCACTTCCCGGAAATGCTCGCCGGCGCGGTGATCCGCCTGTTCCACGCGCTCACCGAAGGCGACTTCCGCCCGCGCGAGGTGCAGCTGATGCACGAGTTGGGCGCGCCGGCGGAGCGTTATCAACAGGTCTACGGCTGCCCGGTGCGCCTGGGCGCCGAGCGCTACGCCCTGGAGTTCGACGCGGCGGTGCTGGAAAAACCATCGCGCCACGCCGCGCCGGAACTGCTGCGCATGCACGAGTCGCTGGCGCGCCGGCAACTGGCCGAGGTGGAACGCCTGGACCTGGTGCGCAAGGTGCGCGAGCTGATCGGCGAGCTGCTGGTGGACGGCGGCGCCACCCTGGAACAGGTGGCGGCGCGCCTGGACATGCCGGCGCGGCGCCTGCGCGAGCGCCTGGCCATGGCCGGGGTGCGCTTCAACGACCTGGTCACCGACTACCGCTGCCGGCTGGCCAAGGAGCTGCTGCTGAAGACCGATGAGCGCATCGAGGTGATCGTCGAGCGCACCGGCTTCTCCGAGCCCAGCACCTTCTACCGCGCGTTCAAGCGCTGGGTCGGCGAAACCCCGGTGGAGTTCCGCAAGCGCGGCAAGGCCTGAACCCTGCGGATCGAAGCCGTTCGAGCGGGCCTGCGGTTAGCCTGCGCGGGTTCGAAAACCGGAGGGTTCACCCAAGATGCTTTGCCGATACCGTGCCTTTGCGCTCAGCGCCATCCTGCTCGCCTGTTCGGCCGCCAGCTTCGCCGGCAGCTACGGAGAAACCGCCTTCGCCCGGCTGGACAAGGACGGCGACGGCTATATCGATGCCCACGACCTGGCGCCGATGCGCGAGCGCATGTTCAAACGCCTGGACCGCGACGGCGACGGCTACCTGAGCCGCGCCGAAACCACCCCGCCCAATAGCACCCAGCCGGCCCCCAGCGCCTTGCCCTGGCGCGACACCGACGGCGACGGGCGCATCAGCCGCGCCGAGTTCGACGCCACCCAGCCGGCCCTGATCGCCCGCGCCGACAAGGACGGCGACCAGCGCCTGAGCCACGATGAGTTCGCCCAGCTGATCGCCCAGCGGCCAGCGCGTTCCTGAGCGGAAACCCTGCTCTTCGTAGGAGCGGATTCATCCGCGATATGTGCGCGGGGCGGATCGCGGACGGAGTCCGCTCCTACAGGGGAGGGGAGCGGTTTGCCGGGCGATTCACCCACAGGTGAACGCCGGCGTTGGCAGGGCGAATAACCGCTCGCGGTTATCCGCCGTTGCGCCTCGCCGTCAGGCGCCCAGCAGGCTCTGTCCACAGACGCGCAGCACCTGGCCGCTGACCGCGCCGCTGCCGGGCTGGGCGAACCAGGCCACGGCTTCGGCGACGTCCTGCGGCAGGCCGCCCTGGCCCATGGAGTTCATGCGCCGGCCGGCCTCGCGGATGGTCAGCGGGATGGCCGCGGTCATCTGCGTCTCGATGAAGCCCGGGGCCACCGCGTTGATGCTGATGCCCTTCTTGCCCAGGGCCGGGGCCCAGGCTTGCGCCAGGCCGATCAGGCCGGCCTTGCTCACCGCGTAGTTGGTCTGGCCGAGGTTGCCGGCGATGCCGCTGATCGACGCCAGCAGCACCACGCGGCCGTTGTCGTGCAGCCGGCCGGCGTCGAGCAGGGCCTGGGTCAGCACCTGCGGGGCCTTGAGGTTGACGTCGATCACCGAGTTCCAGAACGCCTCGCTCATCTTCGCCACGGTCTTGTCGCGGGTGATGCCGGCGTTGTGCACGACGATGTCGATGCCCTCGGGCAGCGCCTCCACCAGCTGCGCGCCGGCGTCCGCCGCGCAGATGTCCAGGGCCAGGCCACGCCCGCCCAGGCGCGCGGCCAGGGCGTCGAGGGCTTCCTTGGCCGGCGGCACGTCCAGCAGCACCACTTCCGCGCCATCGCGGGCCAGGGTCTCGGCGATGGCCGCGCCAATGCCGCGCGCCGCTCCCGTCACCAGCGCGCGCTTGCCGGCGAGCGGGCGGCTCCAGTCCTGCACCTGTTCGGCATAGGCGGACAGGCGCACCACCTGGCCGGACACGTAGGCGCTCTTCGGCGACAGGAAGAAGCGCAGGGCGCCTTCCAGCTGGTCTTCGGCGCCCTTGCCGACATACACCAGCTGCACGTTGCCGCCCCGGCGGATCTCCTTGCCCAGGGAGCGGCTGAAGCCCTCCAGGCTGCGTTGCACGCTGGCGGCGATGGGGTCTTTCAGCGATTCCGGGGCGCGCCCGAGGATCACCACGTGGGGGCACAGGCCCAGGCCCTTGATGGCCGCCTGGAAGAAGTCGCGCAGTTCGATCAGTTGCTCGAAGCCGGTCAGGCCGCTGGCGTCGAACACCATGGCCTTGAGTTTCGGGCCGTGCTCGGCGGTCCAGCGCGGCAGGCCGTACTGGCCTTCCACGGCGCTGTACACGGCGTCGGTCAGGCGCTGCGCAAAGCCCAGCACGGCCTCGCCCAGGTTCCCCGTGCCGCCCAGCAGCAGGGCGCCGTCCACCGGCCGGGTGCGCCCGGCGCTCCAGCGTTCCAGGCGTACCGGCGCGGGCAGGCCGAAGGCGCCGACCAGGCGGCGGCCGACGTTGGAGTTGGCGAAGGCGATGTAGCGGTCGGTCATGGGGGGCTCCTGCACGGGTACTCGATAGTGCCGACCACTCTACGCAGGCGCCGGTTCCGCGCAATTGACCGCGCTGACCTGCGCCGCGGCGGGGCGGCCAATGCGACGGGACCGGCTAAGGTTAGCCTGTGCGCAACCCTCGTTCAGCCCGCAAGGAGCCTTGCATGACCCAACTGCGACGGGTCGCCATCGTCGGCGGCAACCGTATCCCCTTCGCCCGCTCCAACACCGTCTACGCCACGGCGAGCAACCAGGAGATGCTGACCAGCGCCCTCGACGGCCTGATCGAGCGCTTCCAGCTGCATGGCGAGCGCCTGGGCGAGGTGGTGGCCGGCGCGGTGCTCAAGCACTCGCGGGACTTCAACCTGACCCGCGAATGCGTGCTGGGCACCCGCCTGGCCCCGGAAACCCCGGCCTACGACATCCAGCAGGCCTGCGGCACCGGCCTGGAAGCGGCGATCCTGGTGGCCAACAAGATCGCCCTGGGGCAGATCGACTGTGGCATCGCCGGCGGCGTGGACACCACTTCCGACGCGCCCATCGGGGTCAACGAGGGGCTGCGCAGGATCCTCCTCGAGGCCAATCGCGGCAAGTCCAACGGCGACAAGCTCAAGAGCCTGCTGAAGATCCGCCCGCGCCACCTGATGCCGCACATCCCGAAGAACGGCGAGCCGCGCACCGGCCTGTCGATGGGCGAGCACTGCGAACTGATGGCGCAGACCTGGCAGATCCCCCGCGATGAGCAAGACAAGCTCGCCTTCGAAAGCCACCACAAGCTGGCCGCGGCCTACGCCGAGGGCTGGCAGAACGACCTGATGACCCCGTTCCGCGGCCTGACCCGCGACCAGAACCTGCGCCCGGACATCAACCTGGAGAAGCTCGGCACCCTCAAGCCGGTGTTCGAGAAGGGCCCGCGCGGCACCCTGACGGCGGCCAACTCCACGCCGCTGACCGACGGCGCCTCGGTGGTGCTGCTGGCCAGCGAGGAGTGGGCGAAGGCGCGCGGGCTGCCGATCCTGGCGTACTTCCGCGATGGCGAGGCGGCGGCGGTGAATTTCGTCGGCCAGAACGCCGAGGGCCTGCTGATGGCGCCGGTCTACGCGGTGCCCCGGCTGCTGGCGCGCAACGGCCTGAGCCTGCAGGACTTCGACTACTACGAAATCCACGAAGCCTTCGCCGCCCAGGTGCTGTGCACCCTCAAGGCCTGGGAGGACGCCGAGTACTGCAAGACCCGCCTCGGCCTGGACGCGCCGCTGGGCTCGATCGACCGTAGCAAGCTCAACGTCAAGGGCAGCTCCCTGGCCGCCGGCCATCCCTTCGCCGCGACCGGCGGTCGCATCGTCGCCAACCTGGCCAAGCTGCTCGATGCGTCTGGCAAGGGGCGCGGGCTGATTTCGATCTGTGCGGCGGGCGGGCAAGGTGTGACCGCGATCGTGGAAAGGTAATCCAATACATCGGGAGGCTTCGGCCGTCCCGCGATGTAACAGCAACTCCGTGACTTCAGGCGGTGCCGCGCGAGCGGCGCCGCCTCTTTTTTTGCCCGCGATTCGGGGTCGGTAGGCGCGCGATGCGCGCGAATCGCGGGACGGGCGGTCAGGCGCCGCCCTGGAGCATCGCCGGGTGCACCCGCCCGTCCAGGGTGGTGGACAGCACCAGCGAGGTCTTGCTCGCCCCATGCTGCGCCAGCTGGTCGATCAGCCGCTCCAGCTCCGCCGTGTCGGCCACCGTCACCCGCAGCATCACGCAGGACTCGCCGGTCACCCGGTAGCAGTCGATCACCTGGGGGATTTCCGTCAGGCGCTCCAGTTGCAGGGCGCCGCGGTGGTCGTTCAGGCGCAGTTCGATCAGGCACTGGATCGGGCGGCCGAGCTTGGACAGGTCTACGCTGGCGTGGTAGCCGGTGATCACCCCGTCGGCCTCCAGGCGCGCCACGCGGTCGGCCACCGCCGGCGGCGAGAGGTTGATCCGCCGGGCCAGTTCGGCGAAGGACAGGCGGCCGTTTTCCAGCAGGGCGGCGAGCAGGGCGCGGTCGTACTTGTCCATGATTTCGTCTCGCTGTCGATTCGATGGAGGTGGCGTGGAATTTCCATCGAAACAAAAGTGTTCCGCCCGTTAAAGCGTTGGCTGTGCCTTATCCGGCGGTGTTCGACTTAATAAAATGAGGCGCTACGACCCACTTGTCGAGCCTCCTGCCATGTCCGTCATGCCCATGCCCAAACCGCGCGTCTCGCTGACGCTGATTGCCGCCTTCTTCGCCCTCTACTTCATCTGGGGCTCGACCTACCTGGTGATCCGCATCGGCGTGGAAAGCTGGCCGCCGATGCTGATGGCCGGCTGCCGCTTCGTCATCGCAGGCGCGTTGCTGTTCGCCTGGGCGCTGTACCGCGGCGCGGCGCTGCCCAGCGCCAGGCAATGGCTGAACGCCGGGGCCATCGGCATCCTGCTGCTCAGTTGCGGCAATGGCGGGGTGACGGTGGCCGAGCACTGGGGCGTGGCCTCCGGCGTGGCGGCGCTGGCGGTGGCCACGGTGCCGCTGTTCACCCTGGTGTTCGCGCGCCTGTTCGGCCAGCGCAACACCGGCCTGGAATGGGCCGGCATCGGCCTGGGGCTGTGCGGCATCGTGCTGCTGAACCTGGGCAACAACCTGCAGGGCAGCCCGGCCGGCGCCGCGCTGATCCTCTTCGCCGCCGCGTCCTGGGCCTTCGGTTCGGTGTGGAGCCGGCGCCTGGACCTGCCGGCCGGCCCCATGGCCAGCGCGGTGGAAATGCTGGTGGGCGGCGCGGCCCTGCTGATCGGCAGCCAGCTCGGCGGCGAGCAGCTGCAGCAGTGGCCGGACCCCCGCGGCTGGCTGGCGCTGGGCTACCTGGTGGTGTTCGGTTCGATCATCGCCTTCAGCGCCTACGTCTATCTGCTGGCCAACGTGCGCCCGGCGGCGGCGACCAGCTACGCCTTCGTCAACCCGGCGGTGGCGGTGCTGCTCGGCGTGGCTTTCGCCGGCGAGCGCATCGGTTGGGCCGAGGCGCTGGCCATGGCGGTGATCATCGGGGCGGTGGTGCTGATCGGGCTGCCGCAGTGGCGGCGGCGCGGGGAGGGCTGAGGCGGCTCAGTCGATGGGTACGATGCGCACCCGGGTGACCCCGGCGCGATCGGCACTGAGCTTGAGGTTGGGCACCAGGTTCGGCTCCCAGGGCGCGTCGGTCAGGCCGGTGGGATCTTCGCCGGTCTCCTGTGCGAGGTGCAGCAGCACCTGCAGCAGCGCGAGAAACTCGTTGGGTTCCTCGGACCACTCGTGGATCAGGCGGCGCGGCTGTTCGCGCAGGCGGTAGTGGATGGCGTAGCGGTGGGTGGCGTTCATAGTGGCACCTCCGCATGCTAAGACACCTGAAAACGTCAAAAATCCCATCACAATTCAGACTAGCCGACGTATGGTCATTTTTTCGCCACTTGTCG
>NZ_JARJLT010000145.1 GCF_029335315.1 Pseudomonas citronellolis | reverse complement strand
TCGCGGCGCCGCTGGGAGGCCTACACCAAGGCCAAGGAAACCATGCTGGAGCGCACCCACATCGCCGAGGCGCCCTGGTGGGTGGTGCAGGCCGACGACAAGAAGCGCGCGCGGCTGAACTGCATCAGCCACCTGCTGAGCCAGGTGCCCTACGAGGAAGTCGAACAGGCCCCGGTCGAACTCCCGGCGCGCCAGCGCCACGCCGACTACGTGCGCGTGCCGACCCCCGAGGGGATGCTGGTGCCGGAGCGCTACTGAGCGCCACGCCGACGGTTGGCGGCGGATAACCGCGAACGGTTATACGCCCTACGTCGCGGTTGACCCTGGTGTAGGGCGGATAACGTTCGACGTTATCCGCCGTCGCTCATCGGTGTTACGGCTTGCACGGCTTGCCTTCGTACTGGTGGCCGTGCAGCGCGTATTCCTTGCCGTTCCAGCGCTCCACCGGGAAGCAGAACCCCGGCCCGCCGACTTCGATATCCGGCCAGCCGCCGACGCCCTTGCTGCCGAGGAAACTGACCATGCCGGTGCCACGGGTGACCAGCTTCCAGCTGCCGTCGGCCTGCTGGCTGACCAGGCTGTAGCCGGCGCCGGTGGCGCCGTAGCAGGCCGTGCCGCCTTCGCTGATCAGCGCTTCGGGGCGGCCGTCGCCGTTGAGGTCGGCCACCTGGTCGAGGCTGGCGGGGGTGTAGGAGGGGCTGCCGTCGTCGCAGTCGCTGCGCCAGTCCTTGCCCTTGAGGGTGTAGCCGGCGGCCTTGAAGGCGGCGGCGCTGTCGGCGGGGGAGAGCGTGGGAGCCGCCACGGCAGGGAACGCCGTGGCCAGCAGCAGGAACGCGAGTGAGCGCATGGGGAGGGCCTCGATGGGTGCGCGGGGCAACCCCGGCGCCGCCGACCCCGGCCGCGTCATACCCGTCGGCAAGTCTAGACGAGCGGTAGGCCGGGCAGGCGACGACCTGCGCTTTTCCTCAGGAAATGTGTGGCTATGCTTGGGCCATGGATATCCGTATCGAACGGGCCGACACCGAGCCGCCTACCTGGAAGGTTTTCCTCGGGACTTTCTTCATCGTCTGCGCCAGCGAAGACGAGGCCGCCGCCTGCGCGGGGGAAGCGCGCCGGCACGCGCAGGCCAACCCGGCGATCCACTGCAACCTGCCCAGCCCACCGCCGCTGCGCGCCCGCTGCCATGCCGCGCAGGCGGAGCGGGAAGCACACCGGCCCGCGAGCTACCTGGGTACCTGAGCGCTAGTGCAGGCGCTCGCACAGCTGGCGCAGGCGGTTGGCCTGGCCCTGCAGTTCGGCGATCACCTGGAACACCACGGCGGCATCCTCCAGGTTGAGGCTCTCGGTGGCGTAGTGCAGCGCCTGGGCGGCGCTCTCGCTGCGCTGGGACAGGCCCAGCAGTTCGTCGCGCAGGGGCGCGCGTTGGGTATCGACAGTCATCTTCGCTGTCCTCGTTCGATTGCTTCGGCCCAGTCTCGCCGAGCCTGGCTGAACGCTGTCTGTCCGGGCGCTGAACCCTGGCTGAACGACAGGCTCAGCGGGTGGACGTCATCATCCAGGTGATGAAGCCGGCGTTGACCACGGTGAACACCAGCGCCACCAGGAACAACCCGTCGGCCGTGTGCATCATCCGCCGGCTGCGGCGTTCGCGGCGCGAGCGCAGGCTCCAGTAGGCGCACAGCGCCGAGCCCAGGTAGAGCATGGCGTTCAGCGCCACCAGGTCGTCGGCGACGAGGTCCTCGCCGCGCAGGGTGAGGACGATGCGGATGATGCCGATCACCGTCAGACAGACGCCGACCATGGTCGCGGACACCGAGAAGATGTGCACGCAGATGTCGTCGTCCAGGCGCGAATGCGGTCGGTCTTGCATGGCGGGCACCTCGGGGCGGGGCGGTTCGCTCAGCGTAGAGCGCCTTCGCGCCTGCCGCCCGGCGGAATGCAACGCGCCTGTAACTTCGGCTTGTTACCACCTACAGTGCAAACCGACCGGCAGGACGCCCGGTCCCCGTCGAACCGACCGCAGCGCAACTGAAAAGGACCTCGTGATGCACCAGACCTTCCTGCAAGCCCGCCGTACCCTCGAAGCGGCCCTGGGCGACTTCGCCGCCGACTGCTCCCTCGACCAACTGGACGGCACCCTCAGCGTGCGCCTGCGCGCCGGCGAGATCGCCATCACTATCTGGGGCATCGCCAGCGCCAAGTGGGTCGGCGCGCAGGCCTGCGCGCGCCTCGCCGAGGAAATCCTCCAGTACCTCGACGGCCTCGACCACGCTGCGCTGCCGGAGCGGCGCAGCGCCGCCTAGCCGCGCTCAGTCGAAGCCGGGAATGGCTTCCAGCTCGCGGATCAGCCAGTCGCTGAACTCTCGCGCCAGGGCCTGGCGGCCATGGGGCGGGATGATCAGGAAGTACGGGTGCGGGGCCGGGAAGGCGATGTCGAACAGCCGCACCAGGCGCCCCTCGGCCAGTTCCTCGCCAGCCAGGATGTGGTCGCTGATGGTCACCCCGCCGCCGGCCAGCGCCGCGCGGATGGTCAGGTAGGCGTCGGGCAGGTAGACGTTCTGCCGCGCCTGCAGGCCGGGCACCCCGGCGGCGAGGAAGTAGCGGCTCCAGTCGAAACCGTCGTCCTCGTGCAGCAGCACCTGGCGCGCCAGGTCGCGCGGGCGCCGCAGTTGCTCCTGGGTGTTGAGCAGGCGCGGGCTGCACACCGGGAAGTAGTGGATGTCGCCGAGGGCGGCGAAGCGCTGGCCCTCGATGTGCGTCTCGCCGAAGGAAATCACCAGGTCCACCGCGCCCAGGTCGGCGCTCATCGGCAGCAGGTGCAGGGCCACTTCCTGGTAGCTGCGCAGGAATCGCTCCAGCAATGACGACACCCGCGCCAGCAGCGCCGGCGCGCAGGCGATGCGCAGCTCGCCGGCCGGCTGTTCGCTGGGCAGGTTGCGGCGGATGTCGCGCAGCTGGTCGAAGGCCCCGCTGATCTGCTGGCTGAGCTGGCGCCCGGCGGCGGTCAGGCGCACGCCCTTGCCCTGGCGCTCGACCAGCGCCACGCCCAGCTCTTCCTCCAGCTTCTTCACCTGGTGGCTGACCGCGCCATGGGTGACGTGCAGCTCCAGCGCGGCGCGGCCGATGCTGCCCTGGCGGACCAGTGCCTCAAAAGCGCGCAGGGCCACCAGCGAGGGCAGGCGCTGGGTACTGTTCTGGTGCATGGTGGGCTCTTTTCGGTGAATTGAATTCACCGTTTTGCCAGAAATCTATTGAATTGTCGTTAGTTGAATTTGTGTCGATGATGCCTCCAACGAACAACAACAAACGCGGGAGGCGCTGCCATGCAGCATTTCGTCGACCTCATCGGCCTGGGCAAGCGCTATGGCGAACTGCAGGTGCTCGCCGACCTGAACCTGGGCATCCGCCAGGGTGAATTCCTCACCCTGCTGGGGCCTTCCGGCTCGGGCAAGAGCACCACCCTGATGATGCTCGCCGGCTTCGTCGAACCCAGCGCCGGGCGCATCGAGCAGGGCGGCCGCGACATCACCCGGCTGCCGCCGGACGCCCGCGACTTCGGCGTGGTGTTCCAGGGCTACGCGCTGTTCCCGCACATGAACGTGGCGCAGAACGTCGCCTACCCGCTGCGCATCCGCAAACTGCCCGCCGCCGAGATCGCGCGGCGGGTCGCCGAGGTGCTGGAGCGCGTCGGCCTGGGCGGCATGGGCGAGCGCGGCATCGGCCAGCTTTCCGGCGGCCAGCAGCAGCGCGTGGCGCTGGCCCGCGCGCTGGTGTTCAAGCCGCGCCTGCTGCTGCTCGACGAACCGCTCTCGGCCCTGGACCGGCGCCTGCGCCAGGAGATGCAGGGCGAGCTGGCGCGCATGCACAAGGACTTCGGCACCACCTTCGTGTTCGTCACCCACGACCAGGAAGAAGCCCTGGCGCTGTCCGACCGCATCGCCGTGTTCAACCACGGCCGCCTGGAACAGCTGGGCACCCCGCAACAGGTCTACGAGCGCCCGGCCAGCCGCTTCGTCGCCAACTTCCTCGGCGACACCAACCTGCTCGAAGTCGGCGTGCTCGGCCGCGACGCCGGGGCGCTGCTGTGCGACTACCGCGGCCAGGCGCTGCGCGTCGGCGACAACGGCAACGCCAGCGAAGGCCGCCGCTGGCTGGCCATCCGCCCCGAGCACATCGACCTGCAACCCATGGCCCGCGCCGGCAGCGGCAACGGCCTGTGCGCCACCGCCGGCGCCGCCACCTACCAGGGCGCCCACGTCAACCTGGAGCTGGCCCTGGCGCAGGGCGAGCGCCTCGACCTGCGCCTGCCGGTGTCGCACCCGCTGCTCGGCGAGCTGCGCCGGGGCGAGCGCTACTGGTGCAGCTGGGCGCCGCAGCACGCGCACCTGCTGTCCGCCTGAGCCGCAGCGGCGGCAGAACGATAACCACAACCACACGCCATCACCGGGGAGCATCAGATGAAAGACCGCCAGGGCTTTATCGACGACGCGCTGGACATCGCCGCGCAACGCAGCGGCATCAGCCGCCGCGACTTCAACCGCAGCCTGCTGCTGCTCGCCGCCGCCAGCGCGCTGCCGTGGAGCGACGGGCGCGCCTTCGCCGCCGGCGGCAGCCTGGTGCTGGCGAACTGGGGCGGCGACGCGGTGCCGGCCTTCGAGAAGAGCTTCGGCGGCTTCGACCAGGTGGCCGGGCTCAAGCTGCAGGTGGACGGTAGCGGCCCCACCGAGGGTGCGCTGAAGACCCAGGTGAGCAGCGGCGCGGTGCGCTGGGACGTGTGCGACGGCGAGATGTACTCGTCCTACCGGCTGGGCAAGGAACAGTTCCTCAGCCCCATCGACTACGGCGTGGTCGACAAGGCGCTGGTCGGCTACGGCGACGTCCACGACTTCGGCCTGGCCAACTACAGCTACAGCTACGTGATCGGCTACGACCACGCGCGCTTCGGCGGCAACCCGCCGAAGAGCTGGGCGGATTTCTGGGACGTGAAGAAGTACCCGGGCAAACGCACCCTCTACAAGTGGATGAGCGCCAACCTGGAGTGCGCGCTGCTGGCCGACGGCGTGCCGCCCGAGCAGCTCTACCCGCTGGACGTCGACCGCGCGCTGCGCAAGATCGAGGAACTGCTGCCGCACGTCGCCACCCACTGGTCCACCGGCGCCGAGTCGCAGCAGCTGATCCGCGACGGCGAGGTGAGCCTGGCGCAGATGTGGCACACCCGCGCGGAACTGGTGAAGCAGGACACCGCCGGCAAGATCGACTGGAGCTTCGACGGCGGCATCGTCTCGCCCTCGGTGTGGATGGTGCCCAAGGGCAACCCCGCCGGCGCCAAGGCGGCCATGCAGTTCATCGCCTACGCGCTGCGCCCGGAGGTGCAGGCCAAGCTGATGGAGGTCTACAACATGGGCCCGGTGAACCTCGCGGCCAACGCGCTGCTCAGCCCGCAGCTGCAGGCGATCAACCCCACCGCGCCGGACAACCTGAAGAAGCAGGTGTCGCTGAACAACCGCTGGCACGCCGAGCACTACGGGGAAACCCTGGAGCGCTACCTGGCGCTGATCGGAGGCTGACATGCGCCCGTCCCGCGACGCCCTGTCGATCTACGGCCTGCTGATCCTGCCATTGCCGCTGCTGGTGGTGGCCGGCTACCTGCTGCCGACCCTCGGGGTGCTCGGCTGGAGCTTCAGCCTGCCGCAGTGGGGGACGCAGAACTACGCGGCGATCGCCGCCAACGCCAACCTCCAGGTGGTGGTCTGGCGCACCCTGCGCATCTGCCTGCTGACCACCGCGATCAGCGTCGCCATCGCCTACCTGATCGCCTACCGCTGGCGCTTCGCGACGCCGCGCGGGCGCCAGCTGATCGAGCTGTTCGTGCTGCTGCCGTTCTGGTTGTCGATGCTGATCCGCGCCTTCGCCTGGCTGGTGCTGCTGCGCGGCGACGGCCTGGTCAGCCAGGCGCTGCTGGCCAGCGGCTGGTTCGCCGAACCGCCGACGCTGGTGCGCAACGAGCTGGGCGCGCTGATCGGCATGGTGCACTTCATGGTGCCCTATGCGGTGCTGCCGCTGCTGTCGTCGCTGCGCCAGGTCGACGACAGCCTGCTGCGCGCCGCCAGCAGTCTCGGCGCGCGCCACTGGCAGAGCCTGCGCGACGTGTTCCTGCCGCTGACCCTGCCCGGCGTGGTGGCGGCCTCGGCGATCGTCTTCGTGTTCAGCCTCGGCTGCTTCGTCACCCCGGCGCTGCTTGGCGGCGGCAAGGCGGCGATGCTCGCGGAGTACATCTACGTGCAGATGTTCCAGCTGTCCAACTGGGGCCTGGGCGCGGCGCTGAGCATCGTGCTGATGGCGCTGGTGGTCGGTTGCGCGCTGCTGTTCGGCCAACTCATCGGCTTCCGCCGGCTGCTCGGGAGGAATGAACTGTGACCCCCATGGGAACCTTCGCCAGCCCGCTGCCCAAGGCCGGCAAACCGTCGCTGCCGCGCCCGCCGCTGGGGCGCTGGCTGTCCTGGGCCGGGCTGCTGCTGGCCGCCGCCTTCCTGCTGCTGCCGATCCTGGTGATCGTCCCGCTGTCGTTCGGCAACCAGCGCTACCTGGCCTTCCCCGAGGCCGGCCAGTGGTCGCTGCGGCACTACCTGACGCTGTTCGACGGCGCCTGGCTGCTGTCGATCCTGCAGAGCCTCGGCCTGGCCCTGGCGGTGGGCGCGCTGAGCACCGCGCTGGCCTTCCTGTTCGCCAGCGGTATCTGGCTGCGCCCCCGGCACCGCACGCTGCTCACCGCCATCGTGCTGCTGCCGATGCTGGTGCCGCAGGTGGTCTCGGCCATGTCGATCTACTACCTAGACGCCCGCCTGGGCGTGCTCGACAGCCTGCTCGGGGTCGGCTTCGGCCACCTGCTGATGGCCCTGCCGTACTCGCTGATCGCCCTGCTGGTGGCCTACGCGCGGCTCGACCTGAGCCTGTACAAGGCCTCGCGCTCGCTCGGCGCCGGGCTCTGGGAAAGCCTCTGGCGGGTGCTGCTGCCGAACGTGCGCGGCGGCCTGGCCGGGGCCTTCTTCATGGGCTTCGTGATGTCCTGGGAAGAGGTGGTGGTGACCCTGTTCACCAGCGGCCTGCAGGTGGTCACGCTGCCCAAGCGCATCTGGGACGGCCTGCGCTACGACCTCGACCCGGCGATCGCCGCGGTGTCCACCCTGATGATCGCGCTGACCCTCGCGGTGATGCTCCTGCGCCTGTTCCTGGAACGTCGCCGCCCACCGAGCTGACATCCATCCGGCCGCGCCTCGCGGCCTCCACAACCTGCCTGACCCACGCACCTTGTCCCGAGGAGGGAACCCCCATGCTCACCGCTTTCCCCGCCCGCACCTACCGCCGCCGTGTCGAAGCCGTCAAACGCCGTCTCGCCGAGCGCGGCCTGGACGCCCTGGTGGTCAACTACCCGGACAACATCAACTACCTCACCGGCTTCGACAGCCTGGGCTTCCTCTGGTACCAGGCGCTGATCATCTCGCCGAAGCTGGCCGAGCCGGTGTTCCTCACCCGCACCAGCGAGGAGCCCTGCACCTGGGAACTGTCCTGCGTGAACGAGGCGATCTTCTACGACATCGCCAAGCAGGACCCGCTGCGCATCGTCGCCGATGTGCTCGCCCAGGCCGGCCTGAGCCAGGCGCGCATCGGCCTGGAACTGTCCGCCTCGACCTTCTCGCCGCTGCAATACAACGCGCTGCTCGGGCACCTGCCGGAAGCGCGTTTCGAAGACGCCTCGATCGTGGTGGCCGAGGAGCGCCTGATCAAGACCGCCGAGGAAATCGAGTTCCAGCGCAGCGCCGCGCGCATGGCCGACCAGGGCATGCGCGCCGCCTTCGAGGCGCTGCGCCCGGGCATCTCCGAGGTGGAAGTGGCGGGCATCGTGGCCAACGCCCTGGGCCGCGCCGGCAGCGAGTACTCGGCGATCAGCCCGATGTGCGCCACCGGCCGGCGCAGCACCATGACCCACGCCATGCCGCACCGGCAGACCATCAGCGATGGCGACGTGGTCATCCTCGAACACGCCGGGGTGTGCAACCGCTACCACGCCATCCTCATGCGCACGGCGGTGATCGGCAAACCCAGCCCGCGCGTGCGCGAGGTATCGAGCCTGCTGACCGAAGCCTTCAACGCCGCCATCGACATCGCCAAGCCGGGCACCCCGGTGGGCGAGGCCAATCGCGTGTGCAACGAAATCCTCGACCGCATCGACCTCTCGCGCACCCGCGTGCACCGCATCGGCTACAGCCTCGGCCTGGCCTACCCGCCGACCTGGCTGGAGGCGATGATGGTCGACGAGGCCGACGACCACGTGTTCCAGCCGAACATGTCGTTCTCCATCGAGCCCAACCTGTCCTTGTACAATGAAGGCTTCGGCATCAAGCTCGGCGACACCGTGCTGTGCGGCCCGGACGGCTCGGCGAGCCTGTCCGAACTGCCGCCGGAACTGCTGGTGATCGACTGAACGGGGGTTCGCGATGACGCACACCATGGATATCTTCTGGCACGACGACGTGCTGCGCCACGACACCGCCGCCGGGGTGTTCGAGGCGCCGGCCAGCGACCTGCTGGCCGAGCAGATGCTGCACCCGGAGAGCAACCCGCGCCTGCTCAACATGCGCGCGGTGCTGCAACGCGGCCCGGTGGCCGGCGCGCTGCGCTGGCACACCGGGCGCCACGCCAGCGAGGCGGAACTGCTGCGCTTCCACGAGGCGGACTACCTGCGCGGCATCCTCGCCGCCGACGCCGAAGGCAAGCGCTTCAGCAGCACCACGCTGATGTCCGCCGGCAGCCTCGCCGGGCTGCTGGCCGCCGCCGGCAGCAGCCTGGCGGCGCTGGACAGCCTGCTCGCCAGCGGCACCCCGGCCATGGCCCTGGTGCGCCCGCCGGGCCACCACGCGGCGCCGGCGATGGCCGACGGCTACTGCTTCTTCAACAACGTCGGGGTCGCCGCGCGCGCGGCCCAGGCGGCGGGGCTGGAGCGGGTGGCCATCGTCGACTGGGACGTGCACCACGGCAACGGCACCCAGGAGGGCTTCTATGCCGATCCCTCGGTGTTCACCGTGTCGCTGCACATGGACCACGGCGCCTGGGGCCCGAGCCACCCGCAGAGCGGCGCGGTGGACGAGCGCGGACGCGGCGCGGGGCTGGGCAGCAACCTCAACCTGCCGCTGCCGATGGGCTCGGGCGACACGCTCTACGAGGAGGTGTTCCGGCGCTTCGTCGAGCCGGCCTTGCGCGCCTTCCGGCCGCAGCTGCTGATCATCGCCAACGGCCTGGACGCCTCGCAGTTCGACCCCAACGGCCGCCAGCTGCTGACCATGCGCGGGTTCAACCAATTGGCCCGGCGCGCCCGCGCGCTGGCCGACGAACTCTGCGACGGGCGCCTGCTGGTGGTGCAGGAGGGCGGCTACAACCCGGCCTACAGCGCCTACTGCCTGCACGCGGCGACCGAGGGCTTCCTCGGCCTGCCGTCGTCGCTGCCCGACCCGCTGGCCTACATGCCCGAGCCCGAGGCGCGGGTAGCGGCGGACCTGGCGGCGCTGGCGCAACGCCTGGCCGCCGCCGGCTGGCACTTCG
>NZ_JARJLT010000144.1 GCF_029335315.1 Pseudomonas citronellolis | reverse complement strand
CCTGAAAGCGTACGCCACTGCCCCGCCGAACGGCTACGCTTGCCCCTGGGTATCAGGCCCTGCTCGGGAGGCAGCCATGTCCGCGAAATACCATCTGAAGAAGGCCAGCGACGGCCAGTTCCACTTCAACCTGCACGCCAGCAACGGCGAGATCGTGCTCAGCAGCGAGCTGTACAAGGCCAAGGCCTCGGCCATCGACGGCATCGAGTCGGTGCGCAAGAACGCCCAGCGCGAGGGCGCCTTCGAGGTGAAGGAAGCCAGCAACGGCAAGCACTACTTCGTGCTCAAGGCCACCAACGGCCAGGTGGTCGGCCAGAGCCAGATGTACGCCAGCAAGGCCAACGCCGAGAACGGCGTGGCGGCGGTGAAGCGCTACGCGCCGGACGCCGGGATCAGCGACGACAGCTGAACCTCACTGGGCCTTGCGGAACACATAGAACAGGTTGGGCTCGCTGACCAGGTACAGCGTGCCCGCCTCGTCCATCGCCAGGCCTTCGGCCTGCGGCACGCTGCGCTTCAAGCCGTGCATGCCGCGCAGCAGCGACAGGCTGCTGATCGGCTCGCCTTCGACATCCAGCTCCAGTACCAGCCTCGATTCATCCGACAGCGCCAGCAGGTGACCGCTGCCTTCGTCGTACTGCAGGCTGGAAAGGTCGCGGACGAACAGCCGGCGGTCGCGCTTGAGGTCGTCCAGCACGTGCACGGCGAAGGGTTTGTCCGGCTGCGTGTGCGGGAAACCGTGGATTTCGTAGATGCGCACCGGGTCGCGCTCCTTGGCCACGAACAGGCGCCGGCCGACCGAATCGTAGGCGAGCCCCTCGAAGCCCTTGTTGCCCATTTCCCCCAGCCCCAGGGACAGCTGCTGCACCCGCTCCGCACGCAGCTCGCGGGTGTCGTTCTCCAGCTGCACCTTGAACAACCGCTGGCGGCGCTCGTCGCTCAGCACATAGAGGCCCGGGCCTATGTACTCGATGGCTTCGGTGTCGCCGAAGCCGGTCAGGGCGATCTTGCGCAGCACATGGCCATCCAGGGTCAGCTCGACGATCTGCGCCGGCTGGTTGGTCACGGTGAACAGGGTGCGCCGCTCCGGATCGTAGGTCAGCGCCGAGACGTCGTCGTCCAGGCCCTCGATCGGCCGCGCCTCGACCTCCACCCGGTAGTCCGGCAGCCAGATGGACTGCTCGCGCCAGGTCTCGGCGTGGCGCCATTCGCGCACGGCGAACCAGGCACGCTCGTAGACGCGGAACTGCTGGCCGAGCCAGGCCAGGCCGAGCAGCAGCAGGATCAGGAACGCCGCCAGGCAGCGGCGCGGGGTCAGGAAGCGGGGCATGGAGGGTCCGTATCGGGGGTGGCGGTATGTGATAGCACTAGGCCCTGAACCCAGGCTTAAAGCCCATGCAGGAATTTTCCGCCGGGCTACAGTCAGGCTAGCGCAACCGCGATCCCTCGCAGTTCCAACCCGGAGAGCGTTCGATGGCCACCGTGCAACAGCCGGAAGACAAGACCCTGACCACCCTGCACACGGTGGTGCTGGCCACCGAGGTGCTGAGCCAGGCCGGCATCCCCCGCGCGCGCCTGCTCGAAGGCAGCGGCATCGCCGAGGCCGACCTGCGCACGCCGGAGAAATTCGTCAGCCACGCCCAGGAGCTGCGGGTCTTCGCCAACGCCCTGAACTGCCACCAGGACCCGGCCCTGGGCCTCTACCTGGGGCTGCGCATGCACGTCTCGGCCTACGGCATGCTCGGTTACAGCATGCTCGCCAGCCGCACCCTGCGCGACGCGCTGCAGCTGGCCCTGGCCCACCCCGACCTGCTCGGCACCTACTTCCGCCTGGCCCTGCAGGACCACGGCGACGAAGTCTGGCTGAGCGCCGAAGGCTACCGCTACGCGCCGGAGCTGACGGTGTTCAACACCGAGCTGTGCCTGACCTCGCTGCTCACCGTGGTGCGCGACCTGCTCGGCGAGTCGGTGCGCCCACGGCGCCTGCTGCTGGCCTACCGCCCGCCGCTGCACGCCGGCACCTACGCCGAACGCCTGGGCTGCCCGGTGGAGTTCGGCGCGCCGACCAGCGCCCTGTGCCTGGGCCCGGCGCTGCTCGACCGGCGCCTGCCGCTGGCCGACCCGGTCAGCTGCCACAGCGGCCTGCAGCACTGCCAACGGCTGAGCGCGAGCATGAGCGGGCGCGACGACATCCTCGAACTGATCCGCCGCCACCTCGCCAGCCACCTCCAGGAAGCCCGCAGCCTCGACCAGGTGGCGCGCCACCTGCACCGCTCCAGCCGCACCCTGCGCCGCCACCTGCAGCAGCACAACACCAGCTACCAGCAAGTGCTCGACGAGGTGCGCTTCGACAAGGCGCGGCAACTGCTGAAGGACACCGACCTGCCGATCTACCTGATCGCCGAGCAACTGGGCTACAGCGAGACCGCCAGCTTCCGCCACGCCTTCCTGCGCTGGAGCGGCGCCAGCCCGAGCCTGTATCGCGGCTAGCTCCACCTCTGCCTGTAGGAGCGAGCTTGCTCGCGAACCGCTTCG
>NZ_JARJLT010000143.1 GCF_029335315.1 Pseudomonas citronellolis | reverse complement strand
AGAGGAATAACTGTCTTGCGCACACCTCAACCCGTCACTCCCGCGTTCGCGGGGACGACGCAACGGGAAGGGTGTTCCTGGTAGGAGGCTTCCGGCCGCGCAAGCCGATGGACCTTGGCGCGCGGCCATCCGTGTGTATCCCACTGTATCCAGCCTACCCCTCCACCAGGCCCGCATACAAACGCGGCGCCCCTCCGATACGTCGCCGATACATGGCGCGGGCCAAATGGTCACACCCGGACGAGAGACCCCGGCGGGCCCGGAAAGTCGCCTGACGGCGCTTCCAGCCCCCTCGCTCCGGTTCGACAAGACCCTTTGACCCGCGTGGCCCGGCCACGCCCCGTATCGGAGAAGCACCCCATGTCGCGTACCTCTATCCAGACCAAGACCCGCCTCGGCCTGCTCACCGTCGCCCTGCTGGGCGGCGTCAACCTGGCGTCCTCGGCCTTCGCCGTGGAGGCGCTGCCGCAGGGCTACCAGCTCGCCGCCGCCGACAAGGCCGGGGAGGGCAAGTGTGGCGAAGGCAAGTGCGGCGCCAACGGCGCCAAGGCCAAGGTGACCCAGGCCGAGGGCAAGTGCGGGGAGGGCAAGTGCGGTGACGCGTCCTTCTCGCGCACCGACAGCAACCACGACGGCAAGGTCTCGCGCGACGAGTTCCTGGCCGTGGCCAAGGACCGCGCCGGCGATTTCGAGGTGATCGACGCCGACCACGACGGCTTCATTTCCGAAGGCGAGGCCTACCAGCACCTGAAGACGGTCTTCGAGGCCCACGGCAAGCCGATGCCGGCCGGGTTGTTCGCCCAGTTCCAGGGCGACCGCCACTAAACCGTCCACTCGGTCCTTCCCGCGCCCGCGCGGGGAGGGCGACCCGCTCCAGGAGCCCGCCATGACTGCGCTTTCCTTCCCCCGTGGGGCTGGCCTCGGCCTGCGTCGCGGGTTGCTGCCCGAACTGCTGGCGCTGCCCGCCGGCAGCCTGGATTTCCTCGAATGCACGCCGGACAACTGGATCGGCGTCGGCGGCGCCTACGGCGAGGGCCTGGCGCGCCTCGCCGAGCGTTTCCCGCTGGCCTGCCATGGCCTGTCGCTGTCCCTGGGTGGCCCCGAACCGCTGGACCGCGAATTGCTACGACGCATCCGCCAGTTCCTCGACCAACACACGGTCGGCCTGTTCAGCGAGCACCTGAGCTACTGCTCCGACGAAGGCCAGCTCTACGACCTGTTGCCGCTGCCCTTCACCGACGAGGCGGTGCGCCATGTGGCGGCGCGCATCCGCCAGACCCAGGACGCCCTGGGCCGGCGCATCGCGGTGGAGAACATTTCCTACTACGCCGCGCCCTACCAGGCGCTGAGCGAGATCGATTTCCTCAAGGCGGTGCTGGCGGAGGCCGATTGCGACCTGCTGCTGGACGTCAACAACGTGGTGGTCAACGCCTGCAACCACGGCTACGACGCCGCCGTTTTCCTCGGCCAGGTGCCCGCCGAGCGGGTGGCCTGCATCCATGTGGCCGGGCACTACGACGAGGCGCCGGACCTGAAGGTGGACACCCATGGCGCCGCCGTGCAGCAGCCGGTATGGAGCCTGCTGGAGCGCGCCTACGCCCACTGCGGCGTGGTACCGACCTTGCTGGAACGCGACTTCAACCTGCCACCGCTGGCCGAGCTGCTGGTGGAGGTGGACTACATCCGTGCGCTGCAACAGGCGGCCGCGCCGCAGGCGGTGCGCCATGGCTGAGACCTTGCGCGAGCAGCAACTGCGACTGGCCCACCACGTCCGCGACCCGCAGCGCCACGCGCCGCCACCGGGCATCGAGGCGCGGCGCCTGGCGCTGTATCGCCAGCTGTTCCTGGGCAACCTGCAGGCGCTGCTGGCCGGCAGCTTCCCGGTGCTGCACGCCAGCCTGGATGCCGCGCAGTGGTGCGCGCTGACGGAAACATTCTTCGCCGACCACCGTTGCCAGACGCCGCTGTTCACCGAGGTGGCCGGCGAGTTCGTCGCCTTCCTCGAACAGGGCGTCGCCGCGCTGCCCGGCTGGGCCGTCGAGTTGGCGCACTACGAATGGGTGGAGACCGCGCTGTTGCTCGCCGACAGCCGCGAGCCGGCGCACGACCCCGATGGCGACCTGCTGGACGGCGTGCCGCTGCTGGCGTCCCTGGCCTGGCCGCTGGCCTACGCCTGGCCGGTGAGCGAGATCGGCCCCGGCCATCTGCCCGAGGGCCCGGCCGCACAGCCGACCCTGCTGCTGGCCCGGCGCGGCGCCGACCTGCAGGTGCATTTCGCCCGCCTGGCGCCGCTGGCATACGCGCTGCTGGAATCCCTGCGCGACCGCCAGCTGAGTGGCCGCCAGCACCTGCGCGGGCTGGCCGAGGCCATCGGCGCCGACCCCGAAATCCTGGAGCGGCAGGGCCTGGCCCTGCTGCACGACCTTCGCGCCCAGGGCGTGGTGCTGGGCACCCGCGCCACCCGCGACAACATCGAGGTGACCTTCGAGATCCCCTGAGTCGCCAGCGATGCACAGAGAAGCCCGCGCACGCGGGCTTCTTTCGTCCGGCGTCATTGCGGGGCGTCGACGCTGAGCATGTAGCCGGCGCCCGGCACCGTGTGGATCAGCGGCCGCGCGAAGCCCAGGTCGACCTTCTGCCGCAGGCGGTGGATGTGCTTGTCGATGACGTTGTCGCGCGGGTCGAAGTCGTAGTCCCAGGCGCTCTCCAGCAGCATGCTGCGGGTCACCACCTGGTCGGCGTGGCGCATGAGCTTTTCCAGGATGAGGAATTCGCGCTGCTGCAGGGCGATGCTGCGACCCTGGCGCTGGGCCACGCGGCCCTCGCAGTCGAGGCTCAGTTCGCCCACCTGCAGGCGCGAGCCGAGCAGCTGGCGGCCGGGCCGGCGGAGCAGGGCGGCCAGCCGCGCGTGCACCTCGACGAAGGCGTAGGGCTTGCCCAGGTAGTCGTCGCAGCCGGCCTGCAGGCCCTCGACGCGGTGGTGGGTGGAGGACAGCGCGCTGAGCATCAGCACCGGCGTGTCGAGCCCGGCGGCGCGCAGCCGGCGCACCAGTTCCAGGCCGTCGAGGCCGGGCAGGCGGCGGTCCAGCACCAGGGCGTCGTAGAGGTTTTCCAGGGCCAGGTCGAGACCGTGCCCGCCGTCCTGCGCGGCGTCCACGATATGCCCGCTCTCGCGCAGGCCGCGCACCAGGTAGCCGGCGGCTTCGGGTTCGTCTTCGATGACCAGGATTCTCACGTCAGCACCTAAACTTTTGTTCATCTTGGCGCGAGCCTGGCGTTCGCCCGCGTCGGACAAAATATACTGCCGATCACTTCCCGCCGCCGCCACGGAGCGCATCCATGTCCCAGGTTCTCGTCGTCGAAGACGACCCCGCCACCGCCGCCGAGATCGGCGCCGCGCTGCACGACCACGGCTACCAGGTGAGCCTGGCCGGCACCGGCCGCGAAGGCCTGGTGCGGGCGCTCAGCGAGAGTTTCGCGGTGATCGTCCTCGACCGCATGCTGCCCGGCGGCATGGACGGTCTGGCGATGCTCACCGCGTTGCGCTCGGCCGGGGTGGAGACCCCGGTGCTGATCCTCAGCGCGCTGTCCGACCTCGACGAGCGGGTGCGTGGCCTGCGCGCCGGCGGCGACGACTACCTGACCAAGCCCTTCGAGTTCATCGAGCTGACCGCCCGCCTGGACGCCCTGACCCGGCGCGCCGCGCGCGGCGGCGAGGCGCGCGACAGCCGCCTGCGCATCGGCAACCTGGACATCGACCTGCTGCGCCGCTCGGTGCGCCGTGGCGAGCGGCCGATCGAGCTGGTGCCGCGCGAGTACCAGTTGCTGGAGTACCTGGCGCGTCACACCGGGCAGATCGTCACCCGCACCATGCTCTTCGAAGCGGTGTGGAATTATCGTTACGACGAGCGCACCAACGTCATCGAGGTGCATATCGGCCGCCTGCGGCGCAAGGTCGACGTCGACGGCGAGCCGGCGATGATCCACACGGTGCGGGGGGCCGGCTATGTTCTCCGTGCGCCTGAGTGAGATTCCGCGCACCACCAGTTTCCGCGTGGCGTTGCTGTTCCTGCTGCTGTTCAGCGTCGCCTCGCTGGCGCTGTTCGGCTACATCTACTGGCGCACCGCCGGCTACCTGCGCGCCGAGGTGCAGGGCAACCTGACCCGGCAGATCCACAACCGCGCCGAGCTGGAAATCCCGGCGCTGATCCGCGAGGTGCAGGAGCACGCCGCCAAGGACCCCGAGCAGCACTTCCCGCAGGCGCTGTTCGACGCCAGCGGCCGGCGCCTGGCCGGCACCCTCGCCGAGCTGCCGTCGAGCACCCGGCTGGAGCGGCCCATCGAGTTCAAGCGGCGCAACCTGGCCGGCAGCGAGCGGCGCGTGCGCGGCATCGTCCACCGCATGCCCTCGGGCGAGCTGCTGGTGGTCGGCCAGGACATCCAGGACCTGCTGGAGTTCGACGAGCTGCTGGTCAACGCCATGGCGTCCGGCGGCGTGCTGATCCTGGTCCTCGGCCTGGCCGGCGCGCTGGTCGCCGGGCGCGCCTCGCAGCGCCGGTTGGACGCGGTGACCGGGGCCATCGAACGGATCGTCAAGGGCGACCTCAGTGAGCGTCTGCCGGTGCGTGGCAGCTCCGACGACGTCGATCGCCTGGCGGCGGTGGTGAACCGCATGCTGGACGAGATCGAGCGGCTGATGCACGAGGTGAAGGGCGTCTGCGACGACGTCGCCCACGACCTGCGCACGCCGCTGACCCGCCTGCTGGCCGGGCTGGAGCGCGCCCAGCGGCGCGACGGCGACAAGGCGGAGTTCGCCGCCGCCGTCGACCAGGCCATCGAGGACGCCCACGGCCTGCTGCTGACCTTCCGCGCGCTGCTGCGCATCTCCGAGATCGAGGACAGCGCCCGGCGCACCGGCTTCGTCGCGGTGGACCTGGCGCGGGTGGCGGCGGACGTGGTCGAGCTGTTCGAACCGCTGGCCGAGGAACGCGGCCTGCACTTGAACTTCCGCGGCCCGGCCCAGGCGGCCTGGCTACAGGGCGACGCGCACCTGCTGTTCGACGCCCTGAGCAACCTGGTGGACAACGCCCTGAAGTTCACCCCGGCCGGCGGCCGCGTCGAGGTTCGCGTCGAGGCCGGCGAGGGCGGGGTGGAAGCGCAGGTGCGCGACGACGGGCCGGGCATCCCGGAGGAAGAGCGTGAGGCGGTGCTGCGGCGTTTCTACCGCTCCGAGCGCAGCCGGCACACGCCGGGCAACGGCCTGGGGCTGAGCATGGTGGCGGCGGTGGCGCGCCTGCACGACCTGGCGATGAGCGTGGGCGATGGCGCGCCGGGGTGCTGGGTGAGTTTGCGCGGCAGGGCGGTGGTGCCCAAGGGGTAACGTTGGGGTGGGGTTCG
>NZ_JARJLT010000142.1 GCF_029335315.1 Pseudomonas citronellolis | reverse complement strand
GGCGCTGCTCGACGAGCAACTCGACGCCCAGCGCCAGGCCCAGCGCCAGGCCGAGGACGGCCGCGAGCAACTGCGCCGGCGCATCCAGGAGGAAGGCCGCCGCCATGGCGAATTCAAGGCCGCGCTATCCGCCCAGCAGGCCAAGGTCGAACAGCTGACCCTGCGCCGCCGCCGCCTCGACGAGGAGCTGGCGGAGCTGGCCGAGCAGCGCGCCATCGAACACGAACAGCTCGGCGAAGCACGCCTGCACCTGCAGGTGGCGCTGGACGCCATGGCCGAGGACACCGGCCGCCGCGAAACGTTGCTGGCCGAGCGCGACAACCTGCGCGAGCGCCTCGACCGCATCCGCCAGGACGCCCGCCAGCACAAGGACCACGCCCACCAACTGGCGGTGCGGGTCGGCTCGCTGAAGGCGCAGCACGAATCCACCCGCCAGGCCCTGGAGCGCCTCGACGTGCAGGCGGTGCGCCTGGTCGAGCGTTGCGAGCAGCTCAACCTCAACCTGGAGGAGGGCGCCGCGCCGCTGGAAGAACTGCGCATGCGCCTGGAAGAGCTGCTGGAGCGGCGCATGGGCGTGGAAGAGGAACTCAAGACCGCGCGCCTGACCCTGGAAGACGCCGATCGCCAACTGCGCGACGCCGAGAAGCGGCGCACCCAGGCCGAGCAGCAATCGCAGCTGCTGCGCGGCCAGCTGGAACAGCAGCGCATGGAATGGCAGGCCCTGACCGTTCGTCGCAAGGCGCTGCAGGAGCAGCTCGGCGAGGATGGCTACGACCTCCACGCGGTGCTCGGCACCTTGCCCCACGACGCCGCCGAGAAGGTCTGGGAAACCCGCCTGGAAGAACTCGCCGGGCGCATCCAACGCCTGGGCGCGATCAACCTCGCGGCGATCGACGAATACCAGCAGCAATCCCAGCGCAAGCGCTACCTGGACGAGCAGAACGACGACCTGGTGGAAGCCCTGGAGACCCTGGAAAACGTCATCCGCAAGATCGACAAGGAAACCCGAAACCGCTTCAAGGAAACCTTCGACCAGATCAATGCTGGCCTTCAGGCGCTGTTCCCCAAGGTGTTCGGCGGCGGCCACGCCTACCTGGAACTTACCGGCGAGGATCTACTCGATACAGGGGTGGCGATCATGGCGCGCCCGCCGGGCAAGAAGAACAGCACCATCCATCTGCTCTCCGGCGGCGAGAAGGCGCTGACCGCGCTGGCCCTGGTATTCGCCATCTTCCAGCTCAACCCGGCGCCGTTCTGCATGCTCGACGAGGTCGACGCGCCGCTGGACGACGCCAACGTCGGGCGTTATGCCCGCCTGGTCAAGGAGATGTCGGAGAAAGTGCAGTTCATCTATATCACCCACAACAAGATCGCCATGGAAATGGCCGACCAATTGATGGGCGTGACCATGCACGAACCCGGTTGTTCGCGCCTGGTGGCGGTGGATGTGGAAGAAGCCGTGGCGATGGTGGAAGCCTGATGAAGTGCCTTCTGGACAAATTTCGTACAGTATTCGATGGCGCCGCGCTCTGACTTGCGTGGCTGTGGGGTAGATTCGTAACCCCTTGATTCGATTGGGGTAAAGCCCGTATTGGAAGGGATCGGAAAAAGTTGCGAATATTACTGCCGAGGGAAGCGGCAGACGGTGTAAAAGTTGTGTCGGGCATGCTAGCTTAATGCCCACTTTTGTTACGCGTGGACATACAACCAAGGTCCGCGTTTTACGGGATAGGACATCCCTTTTTCATCATCATTTTTATCAGGGGCACTGGGATTAATGGATATCGGTCTGCGCGAATGGCTGATCGTCATTGGGCTTATCGTGATCGCCGGCATTCTCTTCGATGGCTGGCGGCGCATGCGGGGCGGCAAGGGCAAGCTGAGGTTCAAGCTGGATCGGCACTTCGCCAACCAACTGGACGATGACGACGAAGGCGGCGGCGCCGAGGTGCTCGGCCCCTCGCGCGTGGTCGAACACCACGAACCTTCGCTGGACGAGCACGACCTGCCCAAGGTGAGCGCCAAGGATTCGCGCGGCAAGCGCCGCGGCGAGCCGCGCCAGGGCGACCTGGCCCTCGACGACCCGGCGCCGAACCTGCTTGGCCCGCTGGACGAGGAAGACTTCCCCGATCCGCTGAGCGACGCGGCCCAGGACAAGCCCAAGGCCAAGGAGCGCAAGAAGGACCGCGAGAAGGACAAGGAGCGCCCGGCGGCGCCCGCCGCGGCCCCGGCTCCGGTCGAGGAAGTGCTGATCATCAACGTCATCAGCCGTGACGAAGGCGGCTTCAAGGGCCCGGCCCTGCTGCAGAACATCCTGGAAAGCGGCCTGCGCTTCGGCGACATGGACATCTTCCACCGCCACGAGAGCATGGCCGGCAACGGCGAAGTGCTGTTCTCCATGGCCAACGCGGTTCGCCCGGGCACCTTCGACCTGGACAACATCGACCAGTTCAGCACCCGTGCGGTGAGCTTCTTCCTCGGCCTGCCGGGCCCGCGTCATCCGAAGCAGGCCTTCGACGTGATGGTGGCGGCGGCGCGCAAGCTGGCCCACGAGCTGGACGGCGAGCTGAAGGACGAGCAGCGCAGCGTGATGACCGCGCAGACCATCGAACACTACCGTCAGCGCATCATCGAGTTCGAACGCCGCGCGCTGACCCAGAAACGCTAATCTTTCCGCCTGGGGCGGATAGCCGAAGCCGGAAGCGACCCACCAGTCCTTCCGGCTTCGCGTTTTCTCCGGCCCCCCAAGGCCCCTTGAGCCCCGCATGCAGCAAACGGCTAGACCATGACCGACATCCAGACCGCCGCCCAACGCATCGCCCAGCTCCGCAGCGAGCTGGACGCGCACAACTACCGCTACTACGTGCTCGACGAGCCCAGCGTGCCGGACGCCGAGTACGACCGCCTGTTCCGCGAGTTGCAGGCCCTCGAGGCCGAGCACCCGGAGCTGGTGACCCCGGAGTCGCCGACCCAGCGCGTGGGCGGCGAGGCGCTGAGCGCCTTTGCCGAGGTGCGACACGAGGTGCCGATGCTCAGCCTGGGCAACGGCTTCGAGGAAGACGATCTGACGGCTTTCGACCGCAGCGTGCAGGCTGGCCTGGGCCTGCCGGCCGGCGACCTGTTCGGTGGCGGCGCCGAGGTGGAGTACAGCTGCGAGCCCAAGCTCGACGGCCTGGCGGTCAGCCTGCTGTATCGCGACGGCCTGCTGGTGCGGGGCGCCACGCGTGGCGACGGCAGCACCGGCGAAGACATCAGCGCCAACGTGCGGACCATCCGCAACGTGCCGCTGAAGTTGAAGGGCGAGGGCTGGCCGGCGGTGCTGGAGGTGCGCGGCGAGGTGTTCATGCCCAAGGCCGGCTTCGATGAGCTCAATGCCCGCCAGGCGGAAGTCGGTGGCAAGACCTTCGCCAACCCGCGCAACGCCGCTGCCGGCAGCCTGCGCCAGTTGGACCCGAAGATCACCGCCGCCAGGCCCCTGGAGTTCTGCTGCTACGGCGTCGGCCAGGTGAATGGCGAACTGCCGGCGACCCAGGTCGGCATGCTGCAGCAGCTAAAGGTCTGGGGCATCCCCATCAGCCGCGAGCTGAAGCTGGCCAAGGGCGTGTCCGAGTGCCTGGACTACTACCATGACATCGGCCGACGCCGCGCGAGCCTGGCCTACGACATCGACGGCGTCGTGTTCAAGGTCAACAACATCGAAGACCAGCAGCAACTGGGCTTCCGCGCACGCACCCCACACTGGGCGCTGGCTTTCAAGTTCCCGGCGCAGGAGGAACTCACGCAGGTGCTCGACGTGGAATTCCAGGTCGGCCGCACCGGTGCCGTGACCCCTGTGGCGCGCCTGAAGCCGGTGCAGGTGGCCGGCGTCACCGTGTCCAACGCCACCCTGCACAACATGGATGAAGTGGCGCGCCTGGGCCTGATGATCGGCGACAGCGTGATCATCCGCCGCGCCGGCGACGTGATCCCGCAGGTGATGCAAGTGGTGACCGAGCGCCGCCCGGCCGACGCGCGTCCCGTGCACGTGCCGGAGACCTGCCCGGTGTGCGGCTCGCAGGTCGAGCGCACGCAGCTGGTCAAGCGCGCCAAGGGCCGCGAGTCGGTCAGCGAGGGCGCCATCTACCGCTGCGTCGGCCGCCTGTTCTGCCAGGCCCAGCTGAAACAGTCGATCATCCACTTCGTCTCGCGCCGCGCCATGGATATCGACGGCCTCGGCGACAAGATCGTCGAGCAACTGGTGGACAAGGGCCTGGTGAAATCGCCGGCCGACCTCTACCGCCTGACCTACGAGCAGGTGGTCGAACTGGAAGGCTTCGCCGAGCTGTCCACGCGCAACCTGCTGCAGGCCATCGCCGACAGCCGCACCCCGAGCCTGGCGCGCTTCATCTACGCCCTGGGCATCCCCGACGTCGGCGAGGAGACCGCCAAGCTGCTGGCCCGCGCCCTGGGCTCGCTGGCGCGCATCCAGAAGGCGTTGCCGGAAGTGCTGACCTACCTGCCGGACGTCGGCGGCGAAGTGGCCTACGAGATCCACAACTTCTTCGCCGACGAGCACAACCGCGAGGTGATCGCCGAGCTGCTCGACGCCGAACATGGCGTGCGCTTGCAGGAGGAGGGCGAGGTGGCCGCCGAGTTCGCCGCTTGCGCGACCCTGCCGGGGTTCATCGACAAGCTGGGCATTGCCTTCATCGCCGCCACCGGCGCCGAGAAGCTGGCCGCCCGCTTCGGCAGCCTGGACGGCATCATCCAGGCCGACTGGCTCGACCTGCGCCAGGTCGAGCGCTTGCCCGAGCGCGCCGCCAAGAGCCTGCGCGAGTTCTTCGACGACGCCGGCAACGCCGCGCGCACCCAGGCCATCGAGGCCCAGCTGCGCGAGTTCGGCATGCACTGGGCGAGCGAGAAGAAGCAGGCCCAGGGCCTGCCGCTGGCCGGGCAGACCTGGGTGCTCACCGGCACCCTGGAGGCCATGAGCCGCGACGTCGCCAAGGAACACCTGGAAAGCCTCGGCGCCAAGGTCGCCGGTTCCGTGTCGGCCAAGACCCATTGCGTGGTCGCCGGCCCCGGCGCCGGTTCGAAATTGACCAAGGCCCAGGAACTCGGCGTGGCGGTGATGGACGAAGAAGGGCTGCTGAAACTACTCGCCGACCACGGCATCACTTCGTAACCCCAAGACCATTCGGAGAAACACCCCATGGCAATGACCAAGGAACAGCTGGTACGCGACCTCGCCGAGTCCCTCGACCTGACCCAGGCTTCGGTGCGCGGCCTGTTCGAACAACTGGCACAGATCGCCCAGGACGCCCTGGAGAACGACGGCGAACTGACCCTGCCGGGCCTCGGCAAGCTCAAGGTCAGCGAGCGCGCCGCGCGCACCGGGCGCAACCCGCAGACCGGCAAGAGCATCGAGATCGCCGCGAAGAAAGTGGTGCGCTTCGTGCCGGCCAAGGCCCTGGCCGACAGCCTCAACTGATCGGGGGTGGCGATGGACAAGGCCAGAAAGCAGCGCTTGTCGGGGCTGATCGCCCTGGTGCTGCTGTTCGCCCTTTATGTAGCCTGGACCGAGCGCCCGCAGATCCAGCTGCACTACGACGCCAACGGCTCCGGCCCGGTCAGCTACAGCTTCAAGGAGAACGGCGAGCAGAGCCTCAGCGGTGAAATCCAGCCCGGCGCGGTGCTGAGCTTCCCGCTGCGCCTGCTGCGCGGCGACGGCTACCAGGTGGCCTTCACCTTCCACCGGGGCGCCGAGAAATACGCCAGCTTCAGTACCCGCCCGGGGTACGAGAAGAGCGACCTGTTCCTCGGGCCCGACCTGGAAGTCTCCACCCAGCCGATCCCCAGCGGGATGATCCGCGCCCAGTGATCCCACGCGCCCCGCCGTTGCGCGGGGCCGCGTTCACAGGTATTCGATGTTCAACAGCAGCGGCCGCGCACCCCGTCGGTCGTCGAGATCGTGCAGGCGCACGCGCGTTGCCTGGCGATCCAGGGCCAGGCCCTGGTCCAGGTCGAGCGGGCGGCCCTGTTCATCGGTCACCTCCAGGCGCCGCGCCGGCTCGGCGCCGGACGGTTCGCTCAGGCGCGCCAGCGCCGGGCTGGCGCAACGCGGCAGGAGCAGGGTGGCGCGGTGGTCTTGCAGCGCCAGGGCGTCGGCCCGGCAGGGCGGGGCGACCACGCTGCCGTTGAAACTGAGGGTTGCGCCAGCGGCCAGCGACGGCAGGCACAGGCTGGCGCACAGGGCGAGCAAGGCGGGGGCACGTGGAGTCATGTCGGTCATCCTCGAACGGGGGAGATAGGGCTTCTCCCTTCCTGCCAGGCCATCGACCGGCCCGCGCCGCACTTGAGGTCAGATGGCCAGCATTTTCGGGTGGTGTGCGGCTAATCCCGGATTGCGGCGCTAAGTGCTTGAAGTGCTTGAAACTTGCGCTCAGCTGAGTACAATGTCGCGGCCCGCCGACCTTGGCGGGCTTCGTTATGGTGGCCCCGTCGGTCCCCCCGCAACGATTACCCGTCAACCTGGTCAGGTCCGGAAGGAAGCAGCCACAGCGGGAACATCGTGTGCCGGGGTGTGGCTGGCGGGGCCGCCTCCATTTCAGGGACAGGAAAAGTGCCTCCCTGACGCCACGGCGCAAAGCCGTCGCTTGCCAGCACGCTGTCTTCCCTCTTCATGGCTGCTTGATTGCGCGCGAACCCGCTCTAGGACAAAGTTCTCGGAAGTTATTACCCGTTGCCCAGAATTAATCTTTGGAAGTTCTAATCGACCCGCTCCGATAGGTAGGAATTTTCTTATATTGGTAAATGGGAAAAATCCGAGCTGTCGCTTTCTGCTTATTGATTTAAATTGCCGCTGCGCAATGGTGCGTGTGCGCGTCTTGGTAATTAATTTCAATGAGGTTGCTGTGAAAAAACTCAAGGTCGTTCTGGCGGATGATCATGCGGTCGTACTGATGGGGGTGCGGGGGATACTGGAGCGTCATCCGCAATATCAGGTGGGCGCCGAGGCGCGCACCCCTGGGGAACTGGTCGAGGCGTTGCAGCGCGAGCGATTCGATATCGCGGTGATCGATTTCAGCATGCCCGGCGATGAAACCTATGGCGACGGTGTGCGCTTCATCGGCTACCTGGCGCGCAATTTCCCCGAGGTGAAGTTCCTCGTCTTCACCATGCTTTCCAATCGCCTGGTGCTGGACCGACTGTGCGAGCTGGGGGTGCACGGTGTGGTTCGCAAGGATGCCGGCATGGCCCAGCTGGTCTCGGCCCTGGACGCCATCAGCAAGGGCCGCAGCCTGGTGCGCCAGCGCTCCAGCGAGGCCGAGGGGGGAGACCTGCACAACCGCCTGGCGGCGCTCTCGGTCAAGGAATACGAGGTGTTGCGGCTGTTCGTCTCGGGTCTGCGGGTCAGCGACATCGCCCGCCTGCTCAAGCGCAGCGACAAGACCATCAGCGCGCAGAAGTCCTCGGCCAAGCGCCGTCTCGGCGTGGTCACCGACCAGGAACTGCTCGCCTGCTGCCTGGAAGGACACTTCTTCGATTGAACCCCGACGCAAGGCGTCGATGTTCACCTTGCGGGCCCTCGGGCCCGCTTTTTTTTGCCCGCGAAGTACCACCCCGGGCAGCGCCGGAACAGCCGTTGGAAATAGTGGTAATAGTTATTACTGGCCAGATAAGAATTTTCTGAAGATGCGTAGGAATGGCGGGCTTGGAAGGGCTTTAGGAATATTCCTAATTTTTTGCGTGGTGGCCGTTTGTATTCTGTCGGCGAGGGAGTATTTCCCGTTATGAGCCGCTTCTTCGACGGGGCGGAAATACGCTTCAAGCATGCTCGTTAAGTGTGTGTGGCTGTAATTAATACAGCCGCTTTCGTGCTTGGAAATATCGTCAATATGGCAGGAGTAGATATGGCCGCAATTCAACTGATTGCGAAAAGTACTGGGCAAGTGACGGATGCCAGCGGCAACAACCTATTGTCGCTGGCGCGGCCGTGCGTGGTGAAAATCGCCGCTTCGCCGGAAGACGTCAAATCCATCAGCCGCAATGGCGACAGCCTGGTCGTGCGCCTGAAGAACGGTGAGGTCATCACCATCAACAACTTCTTCCACGTCGTGGATGGAGTGCGCAACGACCTGGTCATGGAAGACCCGAGCAATCACCAATTGTGGTTGGCCAGCTACTCCGAACCCTGGACCGGCGCCGAGCTGGTGGAGCTGGGCTCCATCGACGAGCTCATCGCCGAACAGTCCGACGACCATAACGCCGTGCTCGGCCTGCTGGTGCCCGGCGCCGGCTTCGGTGCCATCGGCATCGGCAACTACCTGGCCAGCCGCGGTGGCAGCGGCGGCGGTTCCAAGCACAAGGGCGGCGCGGTTCCCGACGCCCCGGAAATCCTCTTCAACAACCTCCAGGGCCTGACCGGCACCGCCGAGCCCGGCAGCCTGATCACCCTGACGCGTCCGGACGGCAGCACCGCCACCACCACCACCGATGGCAACGGCCACTGGAGCTTCCTGCCCAACCCGCTGGACAACGGCCAGGCCGGCGAAGTGACCGCCTCCAACGGCAACGGTCCGAGCACCCCGACGCCCACCGGGCCGGCCGACCTGATCGCGCCGAAAGACCCCATCGTCACCGAGAACAACGCCGACGGCCTGGCCGGCACCGGCGAGCCGGGCGACACCATCACCCTGCACAAGCCTGACGGCAGCACCGTGACCACCACCGTGGACGAGAACGGCAACTGGTCGTTCCCGGAAAACCCGCTGGGCAACGGCGAGCAGGGCACCCTGGTCGAAACCGACCCGGCCGGCAACCACAGCGGCAACGTCGACACCGGCGTGGCCGACCTGATCCCGCCGACCCCGCCGGTGATCACCGAGAACAACGGCAACGGCCTGGGCGGCACCGGCGGCGAGCCGGGCGACATCGTCACCGTGACCAAGCCTGACGGCAGCACCGCCACCACCACCGTGGACGGCAACGGCAACTGGGAATTCCCGGAGAACCCGCTGGGCAACGGCGAAAGCGGCGAAGTGACCATTACCGACCCGGCCGGCAACGTCAGCCCGCCGACCGAGACCGGCCCGGCCGATACCATCGCCCCGGAACCGCCAGTGGTCACCGAAAACAACGGTGATGGCCTGGGCGGCACCGGCGAACCGGGTGGCGAGATCACCGTGCACCTGCCCGACGGCAGCACCGTGACCACCATCGTCGACGAGAATGGCAACTGGGAGTTCCCCGAGAACCCGCTGGGCAATGGCGAGGAAGGTACCGTCACGGTGACCGACCCGGCCGGCAACATCAGCGGCGAGACCCCCACCGGCCCGGCCGACCTGATCGACCCGGAAGCCCCGCTGGGCGACGAAAGCCTGCAACTGATCGATGACGTGGCGCCGATCACCGGCACCATCGCGCACGGCGGCAAGACCAACGACGACCAGCCGACCTTCAGCGGCAAGGTGGCCGACGCCAATGACGTCAAGTCGGTCAACATCTATGACAACGGCGTGCTGATCGGCAGCGCCGCCGTGGACGCCGAAGGCAACTGGACCTTCACCCCCGACGACGCGCACAAGCTGGCCGAAGGCCCGCACAACTTCCAGGCCGCCTCGGTCGACGCCGCCGGCAACGAAAGCGCCAAGACCGCCGACTGGAACTTCACCGTCGACACCCAGGCGCCGACCGTGCCGGTCGACCCGCAGAACCCCGAATCGCTGCAACTGCTCGACGACGTCGGCGCCATCACCGGCCCGATCGCCAAGGGTGGCGTGACCGACGACGCGCGCCCGGAATTCAAGGGCGACATCGGCCCGGGCAGCGACACCGTACTGGTCAATATCTACGACAATGGCGAGCTGATCGGCTCCGCCGCCGTTGACGCCAACGGCCAGTGGTCGTTCACCCCCTCCGCAGACCTCGGCGAAGGCCCGCACAGCCTGCAGGCCGCGGCCGTGGACGGCGCCGGCAACGAAAGCGGCAAGACCGACGGCTGGGACTTCAGCGTCGACCTGACCGCGCCGAACCCGCTGCCCAGCGACCCGGAAGACTATGACCTGATCGACGACGTCGGCCTGGTTACCGGCTCCATCGCGCGTGACTCGGTCACCGACGACACCAAGCCCACCTTCGAGGGCAAGGGCGCCGGCAGCGACGCCACCTACGTATTCGTCTACGACAATGGCCAACTGATCGGCACCACCACGGTGAACGCCGACGGCAGCTGGTCGTTCACCCCCTCGCAGCCGCTGCACACCGGCGAGCACAACTTCCAGGCCGCCGCCGCCGACGCAGCCGGCAACGTCTCCAGCGAGCGCACCCCGGACTGGAAATTCAGCGTCGACGTACTGGCGCCGGACGCACCGTCCATCCAGCACGTGGTCGATGACCAGGCGCCGATCACCAGCGCCCACCTGCAACCGGGCTCGCTGACCGACGACCGCACCCCGACCGTATCCGGCACCTCCGAGCCGGGCAACGTCGTGCACCTGTACGTCAACGGCAACGAAGTCGGCAGCGTCGTCACCGACGCCGAAGGCAACTGGAGCATCACCACCAGCGACCTGGGCGCCGACGGCTCGAAGATCATCACCGCCCAGGCGGTCGATGCCGCGGGCCAGCAAAGCCCGATGACCGGCGGCTTCGAGATCATCCTCGACACCACCGCGCCGACCAAGCCGGAAGTGCCCAGCGCCATCGACAACGTCGGCGGCGACAGCGCCATCGTCGCTGGCGGCAGCACCGACGACACCACCCCGACCTTCGGCGGCAGCGCCGAGCCGGGCGACACCGTCACCATCAAGGATGGCGACAAGGTGCTGGGCACCGCCACCGTCGACGAAAACGGCAACTGGACCTTCACCCCGTCCGAACCGCTGGGCGAGGGCGACCACAGCATCACCACCGTGATCACCGACCCCGCTGGCAACAGCAGCGAGCCGAGCGACGCGCTGGACTTCAACGTCGATTCCTCCGCGGTGATCGTCAGCATCACCAAGGCCCTCGACGACTTCGGCGGCGTACAGGCCGACCTGGCCGACAGCGCCACCACCGACGACCGCACCCCGACCCTGGTGGGTACCGCCAATGCCGGTGCTCTGGTTCGTGTCTACGAAGGCGAGCACCTGCTCGGCAGCGTGGTCGCCAACGCCCAGGGCCAGTGGCAGCTCACCCTGCCGGAACAGGACGAGGGCCCGCACCACTACACCGCCGTGGCGCAGAACGCCGCCGGCAACGAAGGCAGCGCCGGCTTCAGCCTGGGCATCGACTTCACCGCGCCGACCGCGCCGGGCGAAGTCACCATCACCGACAACGTCGGCGAACCGGGCAACGGCTCGACCGAGCTGGGCGACGGCAGCACCACCAACGACACCACCCCGGTGATCAGCGGTAGCGGCGGCGAGCCGGGCGACATCATCACCATTATCGACAACGGCAACGACATCCTCGGCACCGCCGTGGTCGACGGCAACGGCAACTGGCAGTTCAAGCCGGAAGAGCCGCTGCCCGAGGGCGAGCACGAGATCACCGTCACCGCCACCGACGAGGCTGGCAACGTCAGCGAGCCGAGCCCGGGCGTGAGCATCACCGTCGACGTGACCCCGCCGGGGGCCATGCAGGCCCTGAGCCTGGTCGACGACGTCGAAGCCGTGACCGGCGAGATCGCCCACGACGGCAAGACCAACGACCTGCGCCCGGAATTCAAGGGCCAGCTGGCCGCCGGTGACGCCGCCTACGTCAACGTCTACGACAACGGCGTACTGCTCGGCACCGCCACCGTCGGCAGCGACGGCAAGTGGAGCTTCACCCCGTCCGCCGACCTGAGCGAAGCCGCGCACAACTTCCAGGCCGAGGCCGTGGACGCCGCCGGCAACGTCGGCGCCAAGACCCCCGAGTGGAAGTTCACCGTCGACACCACCACGCCGCCGCCACCGCAGCCGTGGGACCCGGACCAGCCCGAGCAGCTCAACCTGATCGATGACGTCGGCAGCAAGACCGGCACCATCGCCCATGGCGGCAGCACCGACGACGCCCAGCCGACCTTCCAGGGCAAGCTGCCCGAGGTGGGCGACATCGTCGCCATCAACGTCTACGACAATGGCCAACTGATCGGTAGCGCCGCGGTGAACGCCGACGGCACCTGGTCGTTCACCCCGGGCACCGACCTGGTCGACGGCCCGCACGACTTCCAGGCCGCCAGCGTCGATGGCGCCGGCAACGAAAGCGCGCGTACCGACAGCTGGGGCTTCACCGTCGACACCCTGCCGCCGACCGAACTGCCGCAGGGCGACGACGCGCTGCAACTGATCGACGACGTGGGCGCCAAGACCGGCCTGATCGCCAAGGGCGACGTGACCGACGACGCCAAGCCGACCTTCATCGGCAAGGGCGCGCCGGCCGACGCCGTGCTGGTCAACATCTACGACAACGGTGTGCTGATCGGCAGCGCCAGCGTCAGCAATGGCGAGTGGAGCTTCGAGCCGTCGCAACCGTTGCTGGCCGGCTCGCACGACTTCCAGGCCGCCGCGGTGGACGCCGCCGGCAACGAAGGCGAGAAGACCGCCGACTGGAACTTCACCCTCAAGCTGAACGCTCCGCAGGCGCCGTCGCTGAACCATGTGAGCGATGACTTCGGTCCGATCACCAGCACCCACCTGCAACCGGGCGCCGTCACCGACGACAAGACCCCGACCGTCTCCGGCACCGCCGAGCCGGGCACCGTGGTGCACCTGTACGTCAATGGCAGCGAGGTAGGCAGCGTCGCCACCGACGCCGAAGGCAACTGGAGCATCACCGCCAGCGACCTGGGCGCCGATGGTTCGAAGGTCATCACCGCCAAGGCCGTCGACGAGGCTGGCCAGTCCAGCCCGCAGACCGGCGGCTTCGAGATCATCCTCGACACCACCGCGCCGGCCAAGCCTGGCGTGCCGGGCGCCGAAGACAACATCGGCGCCATCACCGGGCCGATCACCGATGGCGTGACCGACGACACCACCCCGACCTTCAGCGGCACCAGCGAGCCGGGCGCCACCGTCACCATCAAGGATGGCGACAAGGTGCTGGGCACCGCCACCGTCGGCGAAGACGGCAACTGGTCGTTCACCCCGTCCGAGCCGCTGGCCGAAGGCGAGCACAGCATCACCACCCAGGTCACCGACCCGGCCGGCAACGTCAGCGAGCCGAGCGACGCCCTGGAACTGGTGATCAACACCCAGGCCGTCAGCGTCAGTGTGCTCAAGGCGCTGGACGACGCCGGTGACAAGACCGGCGACCTGGCCAACAACGCCACCACCGACGACAGCAAGCCGACCCTGGTGGGCACCGCCACCGCTGGCGCGCTGGTCACCGTCATGGAAGGCGCCAACGTGCTGGGCAGCGTCGTCGCCGACGCAACCGGCCACTGGACCCTGGAACTGCCGCAGCAGGCCGATGGCGCGCACAGCTACAGCATCGTCGCCAGCAACGGCGCCAACAGCGCCAACGCCAGCTTCGCGCTGACCGTCGACACCCTCGCGCCGAGCAAGCCGGGCCCGATCACCGCGATCGACGACCAGGGCGACGTCACCGGCCCGATCACCGGCGGCGTGACCGACGACGCCACCCCGACCCTCGGCGGCAGCGCCGAGCCGGGCAGCGTCATCACCATCAAGGACGGCGAGACCGTACTGGGCAGCACCACCGTCGGCGAAGACGGCACCTGGTCGTTCACCCCGCCGGCGCTGGAGGATGGCGACCACGCCATCAGCGTCATCGCCACCGACCCGGCCGGCAACGTCAGCGAACCCAGCGACGTGCTGCCGATCAAGGTCGACACCAGCGAGGTCAAGGTCAGCATCACCCAGGTGGTGGATAACGCCGGCAGCATCACCGGCGACATCGCCAAGGGCGGCGTGACCGACGACAGCACCCCGACCCTGCACGGCAAGGGCGTGGCCGGTGAAACCGTGCACGTCAGCCTCAAGGGCGGCGCCGAAATCGGCACCGCGCTGGTCGACGCCCAGGGCAACTGGACGTTCGAGCTGCCGGCCCAGGCCGACGGCGCGCACACCTACGTCGCCAGCATCGACAACGGCGCCAACAGCGCCAGCGCCGAGTTCAACCTGGTGATCGACACCGTCGCCCCGGCCAAGCCGGAAGGCATCGGCGCCATCGACGACCAGGGCAAGGTCACCGGCAGCATCGAGGCCGGCGGCACCACCGACGACAACCAGCCGACCCTCGGCGGCAAGGCCGAGCCGGGCAGCACCGTCACCATCAAGGATGGCGACACCGTGCTGGGCACCGCCATCGTCGACGGCCAGGGCAACTGGAGCTTCACCCCGCCGGCACCGCTGGGCGAGGGCGAGCACAGCATCACCGCCGAAGCCACCGACGCCGCAGGCAACACCAGCGAGCCGAGCGACGCGCTGGCGTTCACCGTCGACACCGCCGCGATCACCGTCAGCGTCACCAAGGCCGTCGACAACGTCGGCAGCAAGACCGGCGACCTGAGCGACAAGTCGATCACCGACGACACCCGTCCGACCCTGATCGGCACCGCCACCGCTGGCGCCATCGTCAGCATCCTCCATGGTGTGGATCTGCTCGGCACCGCCGTGGCCGACGCTTCCGGCAAGTGGAGCTTCGAACTGCCGGAGCAGGCCGACGGCACCTACAGCTTTGGCATCGTGGCCAAGGGCGCCAACGGCAACGAGGCCAGCACCGGCTTCGAACTGACCATCGACACCCAAGCTCCGTCCGCGCCGACCGGCGTGACCGTGACCGACAACGTCGGCGCGCACCAGGGCCAACTGCAGCCGGGCGACGTCACCGACGACAACGCGCCGGTGATCGGTGGCCACGGCGCCAAGCCGGGCGAAGTCATCACCGTCTACGACAACGGCAGCAAGCTCGGCACCGCGATCGCCGACGCCGGCGGCAACTGGCAGTACAAGCCGGAAACCCCGCTGGCCGATGGCGCGCACCAGATCTCCGCGTCCTCCACCGACGCCGCCGGCAACGAAAGCGCCCAGGGTCCGTCGCTGAGCTTCAGCGTCGACACCACCCCGCCGGGCGTCAGCACCGACCTGGATCTGGTCGATGACGTCGGCCTGGTGACCGGCACCATCGAAATCAACAGCACCACCGACGACGCGCGTCCGCAGTTCAGCGGCCGCCTGGCCGCCGGCGAAGCCAGCTACGTCAACGTCTACGACGGCGCCAAACTGCTGGGCACCGCCACTGTCGCCGCGGATGGCAGCTGGAGCTTCCAGTCGCCGTTGCTGGAGGCCGGCAACCATGACTTCCGCGCGGAAGCCGTGGACGCCGCCGGTAACGTCGGCGTGAAGACCCCGGACTGGAACTTCGTCGTCGCAGGCGACAACACCCAGCCGAGCCAGCCGTCGTTCAGCACCGTGCTGGATGACCAGGGCAACGTGACGGGGCCGCTGCAGAAGGGCGATACCACCGACGACAAGAGCCTGACCGTTCAGGGCACCGCCGACGCCAACACCGTCGTGCACCTGTACGTGGACGGCAACGAAGTCGGCAGCGCCAGCGTCGGCGCCGATGGCAAGTGGAGCATCGAAACCGGCGACCTGGGCGCCGATGGCGTGAAGAACATCACCGCCCAGGCGGTCAACGACATCGGTCAGGAAAGCACCGTGGCCGGCCCGTACGACATCGTCCTCGACACCACCGCGCCGGCCCAGCCGGGCATGGTCGTGGCCGCTGACGATATCGGCGAGCTCACCGGCGCCATCAACCCCGACAGCGTCACCGACGACAACCTGCCGACCTTCTCCGGCAGCGGCGCCGAAACCGGGGCCACCGTCACCGTCAAGGACGGCGAGACCGTCCTGGGCACCGCCATCGTCGATGAAAGCGGCAACTGGAGCTTCACCCCGTCCGAACCGCTGGGCGAGGGCGAGCACAGCATCAGCGCCAGCGTCACCGACAAGGCCGGCAACACCAGCGAAGCCAGCGACCCGCTGAACTTCACCGTGGACACCAGCGCAGTCGTGGTCAGCATCCTGCGCGCCAAGGACGACGTCGGCAGCATCCAGACCGACGTCAGCGCCAACGGCGTCACCGACGACACCACGCCGCGCCTGGAAGGCACCGCCACCGCCAACGCCGTGGTGACCATCAAGGAAGGCGCGAACGTCATCGGCAGCACCACCGCCGATGCCGCGGGCAACTGGCACTTCGACCTGCCGCAGCAGAGCGAAGGCGCGCACACCTACATCGCCGTGGCCAAGAACCAGGCCGGCACCGAAGGCAGCGCCAGCTTCGCCCTGACCATCGACACCATCGCTCCGGACGCCCCGGCGATCGGCAAGGTGATCGACGATGTCGGCAGCAAGACCGGCGAACTGGCCAACGGTGGCTTCACCGATGACCAGAGCCCGACCCTGTACGGCACCAGCGGCGCCGAAGGCGACCTGATCAAGATCTACGACAACGGCGAGCTGCTCGGCAGCGTGGTGGCCGGCCCGGGCGGCGCCTGGAACTGGAACCCCACCGGCGACACCGAGAAACTCTCCGAGGGCCCGCACGAGCTGACCGTCACCGCGACCGACAAGGCCGGTAACGAAAGCGCGCACAGCCCGGCCTTCGAGGTCAACGTGGACGTCACCGCGCCGGGCGCCATCACCGACCTGGACCTGTACGACGACGCTGGCGCCTTCACCGGCACCATCACCGCCGGCAAGGTGACGGACGACTCCACCCCGACCTACAGCGGCCACGTCGACCCGGCTTCCGGCGCGCAGTACGTGAACATCTACAGCAACGGCAAGTTCTTTGGCACCGCCACGGTGAATGCCGAAGGCGACTGGGCGTTCACGCCCATGCCCATGGCTACCGGTAGCTACACCTTCTCGGCCGCCGCGGTGGACGCCGCCGGCAACGAAGGCCCGCGCACCGACGGCTGGGACTTCAGCATCTTCATCGGTGGCCCGTCGGAGCCGGCCATCACCAACGTCAGCGACGACTTCGGCCCTGAGCAGGGCTACCTGCAGAAGGAAGACATCACCGACGACACCACCCTGATCCTGACCGGTACCGGCCAGGCCGGCGCCACGCTGTACCTGTACGCGCGCCTCAGCGAAGACGGCCCGGGCACCCTGGTGGGCTCGGCGCTCATCGACGCCCAGGGCGAGTGGGAAATCACCACCTCCGACCTGTCCCTGCTGGGCGGCGACGGCATGAAGTACCTCTATGCCCAGGCCCAGGATGGCACCGGCCAATGGAGCACCACCACCGGCAACTTCCCGATCGAGCTGTACACGGGGGTACCGGAGGCACCGGAACTGTTGTCGTTCGTCACCAAGGACTTCACCACCCAGGTGTCCGGCAACCTGACCAGCGACACCACTCCGAGCATTTCCGGCAAGGGTGAGCCGGGTTCCCTGGTGACCATCTCCGACAATGGCGAGGTCATGGGCAGCGCCGTCGTCGGCGAAGACGGCACCTGGAGCTACACGCCTGAAAGCCCGCTGGCCGATGGCGAGCACGCGTTCACCGCGGTGATCACCGACAAGGTCGGCAACACCACCGAGGCGAGCGAGCCGTGGCTGTTCGTGGTCGATACCCTGCCGCCGAACGTCGGCCTGGACATCAACACCGCCGAGCAACTGGCCGGGCAGACCGAGCCGGGCGCGATCGTCACCGTGGTCGACAAGGCGGGTGCCAGCCACACCGTCACCGCCGACCAGGACGGCCGCTGGAGCATCCAGCCCAACCCGCTGGGCCTGGGCCAGGACGGCAGCATCAGCGTCCAGGACGCCGCCGGCAACCAGTCCGAGCCGATCGTCATCCAGGGCGACGTGCTGGCCAGCTACGACCTGACCCGCTACACCGACAAGGTGAACACCACCGAATCGGGCGACCAGGCCAACCCGAGCGTGACCACGCTGAAGGACGGCAAGATCGTCGTCGTCTGGCAGGGCGGCGACACCTCTACCGGCAACGCCGACTCCTACATGCAGCTCTTCGAAGCCGATGGCGTTACCCGCATCGGTGGCGAGCAGCAGGTCAACCAGCGCAACTCCAGCAACCAGGACAGCCCGCAAGTGGTGGCCCTGGCCGATGGCGGCTACCTGGTGGTCTGGGAATCCTACAAGGCCGGCCCGGACACCAGCGAGGACGGCATCATGGCGCGCCGCTACGCGGCCGACGGCAGCCCGGTGGGCGACGAGTTCGCGGTCAACCAGAACACCGCGGGCGGCCAGAAGTCGCCGGTGGTGGTGGCGCACGCCGACGGCGGCTACACCATCAGTTGGATGAGCGACCCGGATGGCAGCAACACCGACCTGATCGTGCAGCGCACCTTCGACGCCCATGACAAGCCGGTTACCGGCGACGTCACCGTGGGCAGCGGCGACCGCTACGGCCTGTACGGCGCACCGGCGATGGACGCCTTCACCGACGCGGCGCACAAGGGCATGTACGTGACCGTGTGGAACGGCTACAACGGCCCGTCCGACAAGGCCAGCACCGGCGTCATTGGCCAGCTGTACAAGGCCGACGGCACCCCGCTGGGCAACAACTTCCAGATCAACAGCACCACCGGCAACAGCCAGGACTACCCGGACGTGATCACCCTGAAGGACGGTTCCTTCATTGTGGTCTGGGAGGGCAACCCCCCGGGCAGCACCGGCTATGACGTCTACATGGCGCACTACAGCGTGAACCCGGACACCGGTGCCGTGCAGCAGATCGGCATGGGCGACGAGCGCGTCAACACCAGCCTCGCCGGCGACCAGTACAAGCCCACCGCGGTGGCGCTGAACGACGGCGGCTACATGATCCTCTGGGGTTCGGCTGGCGGCGACGGCAGCGGTTCGGCGGTCTTCGCCCAGCGCTACAGCGCCAGCGGCGAGAAGCTCGGCCGCGAGTTCATCGTCAACCCGACCACCGATGGCAACCAGGGCTGGGCCGGCGAGAGCGTCGACCTGAAGAACCTGCTCGACGCCACCGTGATGGAAGACGGCAACGTCTACGTCACCTGGCAGAGCGACAAGGCTGACAGCAGCGGCTGGGGCATCGAGAGCACCGTCGTCGACATCGACGCCGGCTACTACTCGGAGTTCCGTGTCAACAGCACCACCAGCGGCGACCAGGACAACTCCGCCACCGCGCGCCTGCCCAACGGCGGCTTCGTGGTGGTCTGGGAATCGGCCAACGTCGACGGCTCCGGTGACGGTGTCGTGGCGCAGCTGTACGACGCCAAGGGCATGCCCGTGGGCGGCGAGTTCGTGGTCAACAGCACCACCGCCAACTTCCAGGGCAGGCCTTCGGTGGCGGTGCTCGCGGACGGCAGCTTCGTGGTCAGCTGGACCAGCAACGCCGGCGGCAACGACGCCGTGATGCAGCAGAAGTACGGCTACACCTACGACCTCGACGGCCACATCAGCGGCGCGGTCCGTCAGGGCGGCGAGTACATGGTCAACGTCAACGACGCCGGCGCCCAGCGCTACTCCAGCATCACCGCGCTGGAAGACGGCGGCTACATGGTGACCTGGAAGTCGTCCGTAGGCGGCGAATGGCACATCTACACCCGCCAGTACAAGGCCGATGGCTCCCCGGTGGGTAGCGAGCAGATGGTCGCCGACACCAACATGTCGGATACCCTCGACACCCGTGCGACCGGCATCAGCACCCTGGAAGACGGCCGTGTGGTCTTCTCCTACGCCCACTACACCGGTGGCAGCGCCGGCTACGACGTCTACTTCCGCATCTACGACCCGGTCACCAAGACCTTCGGCGCGGAAATCGTGGCGAACCAGACCACCGCCAACAACCAGGCGTCGCCGAGCGTGACCCACCTGGCCAACGGCAACTTCGTGGTCACCTGGGACTCCAACGACAACAGTGGCCTGGACGCCGTCGGCTACGGCACCTGGGGGCGCGTCTTCAACGCCGCCGGCGAACCGGTGAGCGGCGAGTTCCTGGCTACCGGCAGCACCCTTAATAACCAGGCCCTGCCGGTGGTCGTTGCCCGCGAGGGCGGTGGCTTCGTGGTCATCTACCAGTCGCAGACCGACGCGGCGCCGGGCGCGGGTACCTATGGTATCTACGCCCAGTACTTCGACGATGCCGGCCACAAGGTAGGCCAGACCCTGCAGATCAACCAGCTGGTAACCGGCGATCAGACGCAGATTTCCGCGACCTTCCTGGACAGCGGCAAGCTGTACGTGAGCTGGACCGACAACGGCGTCAGCGATGGCAGCGGCAGCGCGGTCAAGGGCCGCCTGGTGGACCTGGACGAGACCCTCGGCCTGACCCCGCCGACGCCCCATGGCGAAGGCGTGACCGGTATCGACTACGTGCCGAGCAACCCGCCGGAAATCAGCGTGCTCAGCGTGGGCCTGGACCACAACAGCGCCGACCAGCTCGGCGGCGTGACCGAGCCGGGCGCCATCGTCACCGTGGTCGACGGCAAGGGCGTGAGCCACTCCGTGACCGCCGACGAGCACGGCCGCTGGGCGATGTACCCCAACCCGCTGGCGCAAGGCGAACAGGGCACCCTGTCGGCCCACGACGGCAACGGCCACGAGGCACTGCCGGTGGACATCCAGGGCGCGGCCCTGGCCGACTACCAGCTGGACCGCCACACCGTGGGGGTGAACACCACCGAGTCCGGCCCGCAGGCCAACCCGAGCAGCGCCACCCTGGCCGACGGCAAGATCATCGTCGTCTGGCAGAGCGGCGATACCTCCACCGGCAACGCCGACGTGTACATGCAACTGTTCGCGGCTGACGGCGTGACCAAGATCGGCACCGAGCAACTGATCAACCAGCGCAACGCCAACAACCAGGACAGCCCGCAGGTCATCGCGCTGGCCGACGGCGGCTACCTGGTGGTCTGGGAGTCCTACCAGGCCGGCCCGGACACCAACGCCGACGGCGTCATGGCGCGCCGCTACGGCGCCGATGGCACGCCGCTGACCGACGAGTTCCTGGTCAACGTCAATACCGCTGGCGGCCAGCGTGGCCCATCGGCGGTGGCCCATGCCGATGGCAGCTACACCATCAGCTGGGCTAGCGACCCGGATGGCAGCACCACCAACCTGATCGTGCAGCGCACCTACGGGGCCGATAACAAGCCGCTGACGGGCGATGTGACCGTGGGTAGCGGTGACACCTACGGCAACTACGGCACGCCGGAAATGGCCACCTTCGGCGACGCGGCGCACCAGGGCATGTACATGACCGTGTGGAACGCCTACAACGGCCCGGTCGACAAGTCTGGCACCAGCGTCATCGGCCAGATCTTCAAGGCCGACGGCACCCCGCTGGGCGTCAACTTCCAGGTCAACAGCATCACCGGCAACAGCCAGAACTACCCGGACGTGATCACCCTGAAGGACGGCACCTTCATTGTGGTATGGGAAGGCAACCCGCCGGGCAGCAGCGGCTACGACGTCTACATGGCGCACTACAGCGTGAACCCGAACACCGGTGCCGTGCAGCAGATCGGCATGGGCGATGAGCGCGTCAACAGCAACATCGCTGGCGACCAGTTCAAGCCCACCGCGGTGGCGCTGAACGACGGCGGCTATCTGGTGGTGTGGGGTTCCGCCGGCGGCGACGGCAGCGGTTCGGCGGTCTTCGCCCAGCGCTACAGCGCCAGCGGCGAGAAGCTCGGCCGCGAGTTCCTGGTGAACCCGACCACCGATGGCAACCAGGGCGCGGTCAGCTCCAGCTCCGACCTGACCAACGTGCTCGACGCCACCCTGCTGCAGGATGGCAACGTCTACGTGACCTGGCAGAGCGACAAGGCCGACAGCAACAGCTGGGGCATCCAGGGTACCGTCATCGACATCGATGCCGGCTACTACTCGGAGTTCCGCGTCAACAGCACCACCAGCGGCGCCCAGGACAACTCGGCCACCGCGCGCCTGCCCAACGGCGGCTTCGTGGTGGTCTGGGAGTCGGCCAGCGGCGACGGTTCCAACGACTGTGTCATGGCGCAGCTGTACGACGCCAAGGGCATGCCGGTGGGCGGTGAGTTCAAGGTCAACAGCACTGCCAACGACTTCCAGGGCAAACCGTCCGTGGAAGTGCTCAAGGACGGCAGCTTCGTGGTCAGCTGGACCAGCTACGCTGGCGGCAACGACGCCATCATGCAACAGAAGTACGGCTACACCTACGACCTGCAGGGCCACATCAATGGTGCGGTCGCCAAGGGCGGCGAGTACATGGTGAACATCAACGATGTTGGCAACCAGCGTTACTCCAACATCACCGCACTGGACGACGGCGGCTACATCATCAGCTGGAGCTCGAACACCACCGGCACGAGCGGCAAGTGGGTCATGTTCATGCGCCAGTACTCGGCCGACGGCACCCCGGTGACTGGCGATGTACAGGTGGGTGATGCCAGCTACTACACCTCGTCCGGTCCGGACGCGGCGTCGATGGCGACCCTGAAGGACGGCACCGTGGTGATCGCCTACAACCGTGACGCCGGTGGCGCCGCGGGCGTGGAGTCGTACTTCCGTATCTACGACCCGGTCACCAAGTCCCTGGGCGCCGAAGTGCTGGCCAACCAGCTCTCCGCTGGCAAGCAGTCCTCGCCGTCGGTGTCGCTGCTGTCCAACGGCAACTTCATCGTCACCTGGGATTCCAACGACAACAGCGGCCTCGACCAGTCCGGCCTCAGCACCTGGGGACGCCTGTTCAACGCCAAGGGCCAGGCACTGGGCAACGAGTTCATCGTGTCCGGCAGCACCCTGGGTGACCAGTCCGAGCCGATCGTGGTGGCTCGCGAGGGCGGCGGTTTCGTGGTGGTCTACACCTCGAAGAGCGAAGGCGCGCCGGGTTCGGGCACCTTCGGTGTCTACGCCCAGTACTTCGACGACGCCGGCCACAAGGTGGGCCCGGAGCTGCACGTCAACCAGCTGGTGACCGGCGATCAGACGCAGATCTCCGCCACCTTCCTGGACAGCGGCAAGCTGTTCGTGAGCTGGACCGACAGCGGCGTGAGCGACGGCAGCGACACCGCCGTCAAGGGCCGCCTGGTGGACCTGGACGAAACCCTCGGGTTGACTCCGGCGGTACCGGAAGGCGGCGCGACCCATGTCGACTACCACCCGGTTTCCGACATCGTGGGCACCGCCGGCAACGACATGCTCGACGCTCGCGGCTACACCACCGCCAGCGGTGGCGAGGGTAACGACGCCATCATCATCGACGGTACCGGCTTCGGCCATATCGACGGCGGTGCCGGCCACGACACCCTGGTGTGGGCTTCGCACAACCCGCTGAACCTGGCGGCCATCGCGGACAAGGTGGAGAACATCGAGTCGATCCACCTGACCGAAGGTGTCAGCCAGCTGCTCACCCTGACCCTGGGCGACCTGCTGAAGGTTACCGGCAAGGACGCGAACAACGAGCAGACCCTGAAGGTCACCGGCGACACTGGCGCCAAGGGCGTGTTCGACACCGTCGACATCGACCTTGGCGCCTGGTCGAAGGCCGCGCAGGTTACCGAGAACAACGTCACCTATGACGTCTACAACTCGACCAGCGCGTCCTACGCGCACCTGCTGATCCAGGAGGGCCTGCACGTCGTCTGACCGACCCTGGGCTGAACCGGTGGAAGCCAGCCAGGCGCTGTTTGCCTGGCCTGGCGCTCCACCCTGACTGGTCACCCTGGCCGGGGCATATGCCCCGGCACGGGCGACCCTTTTTCGAAAACGGCGCGAACCTCGGTTCGCGCCGTTTTTTTATGGCCGCGAGAACCTGGGACCAACCCATGTGCGTCATGCCCGCGATGCGCCGTACGGGCGTAGGGCGAATAACCGTTCGCGGTTATCCGCCGATGATGCCGGCGCGAAGGGTTGCGGCGGATAACGCTTGGGGCGTTATGCGCCCTACGGTCTTGGCTCCGCAGGAGCGCGCCATGCACGCGATTCGCCGTACGGGCGTAGGGCGAATAACCGTTCGCGGTTATCCGCCGATGATGCCGACGCGAAGGGTTGTGGCGGATAACGCTTGAGGCGTTATGCGCCCTACGGTCTTGGCTCCGTAGGCGCGCGCCATGCGCGCGAATCGCCGTACGGGCGTAGGGCGAATAACCGTTCGCGGTTATCCGCCGATGATGCCGGCGCGAAGGGTTGCGGCGGATAACGCTTGGGGCGTTATGCGCCCTACGGTCTTGGGCGCGCCATGCGCGCGAATCGCCGTACGGGTGTAGGGCGAATAACCGTTCGCGGTTATCCGCCGATGATGCCGGCGCGAAGGGTTGCGGCGGATAACGCTTGAGGCGTTATGCGCCCTACGGTCTTGGCTCCGTAGGAGCGCACCATGCGCGCGATTCGCGGGCATGGCCCGCGCCCCAGGTCAGCCCTGGGGCGTGGTCTCCGCGAACACCGGCGAGTGGTCCTGCGGGGCTGTGCGATGGCGCTGCCAGATCGCGCGGTACAGCGCTTCGAGGTGGCGGGTGAAACCCGTGGTATCGAACAGCGGGCTTTCCCGGCGCGCCACGGCCAGGCGTTCCCGCAACGCTGCGCGGCGTTCGCCGTCCTCGGCCAGCTCGCGGGCCAGACGGTAGGCGCTGGCGGCGTCAACGCAGACCAGTTCGGCGAAACCATGGGCGCTCAACAGGCTGGCCGCCACCCGGCTGGCGAAAGTGGCGCCCACCCGCGTCACCAACGGCACGCCGGCCCAGAGCAGGTCGCTGGCGGTGGTGTGCGAAGTACAGGGGAAACAGTCCAGCGCCAGGTCCGCCAGCTGCAGCCGCGCCAGGTGCTCCACCTGCGACAGGCGCGGGGCGAACACCAGGCGTTCCGCCGCAATCCCGCGCAACCCGGCCTCGCGCCACAGGTTGGCGCGGGCCTGGGCGCACTCCGGGTCGAGCAGCCACAGCAGGCTGCCCGGCACCTCGTTGAGCAACTGGCACCAGTGGTCGAACTCCGACGGATTGAGCTTGAGCAACTGGTTGAAGTTGCAGAACACCAGGCCGTGCTCCGGCAGCCCTGCCGCCTCGCGGCTGGGCGGCGCGGGCAGGGCGCGCTCGCGGTCGTTGGACTGGTAGCAGTGCGGCAGCAGCGCCAGGGTCTCGCTGAAACAGGCGCTGTGCTCCGGTGGCGAAACCAGGGCATCGCCAATGAGGTAATCGGCCAGGCGCGGGTGGCCCAGCGAGCCGGGGTAACCCAGCCAGTTGACGATCACCGGCGCCGGCCGCCGCGCGCAGATACCCGGCCGGGCGCCATGGGTGAAGCCTTTCAGGTCCACCAGCAGGTGCAGGCGCTGCTCGGCGATCAGCCGCGCGGCCGCCTCATCGGACAGCTCGCGCAGGTTGTGCCGCGGCAGGCCGAGGATGGCGAGGCGGCGGGTGAGGGGGTCGATCCGCCGTGGGCTGAAGTCGAACAGCTGCACCTCCACCCGCCTGGCGTCATGGGCTTCCAGCACGCCCATCAGCAGATGCAGGGTGGCGTGGTCGTAGAAGTCGCAGGACAGATAGCCGATGCGCAGGCAGCCGTCGGCCGGCGCCGCTTCGAGCAGTGCCGGCGGCAGCTCCAGTTCGCGCCCCCAGCGCCGCAAGGCGAAGCGGCGGCCCGCCTCGCGGTGGGCCATGGCGCCCAGTTCGGGCAGGTTGAGCAGGCCCCAGGGCGTCAGGCCGCCGTCGTTGCCGTTGCCCAACTGGTCGAGCACGGCGCGGTCTGCCGCTGCCAGCGCGCGCCAGTCCGCCTGGGTGCGCAGCAGGCGCTGCAGGTCGCCCCATTGCCGGGCCCGGTGCAGCAGCGTGATGGCTTCGCCGTAGCGCTTGCGTTGCTCCAGCAACAGCGCCAGTTCGACCAGCACCTGCGGCGCCGGCGGCACCCCTGCGGCAGCCTGGCGCAACAGCGCCTCGGCGTTGTCGAGGCGGCCCGTCTCGCGCAGCAGCGCCGCCAGCTCGATGACTGCCGTGGCGCTGCCTGGCGTCAGGGCGAGGGCCTGGCGCAACAACGTTTCCGCCTCGGCCAGGCGTCGCTGCCCGCGCAGCAGAATGCCCAGGTTCTGGCAGGCGAGGGCATAGCCGGGGCGATGGGCAAGGGCCTGGCGCAGGGCCTGCTCGGCCTGCGCGGTATCGCCGCGCTTGGCGTACAGGTTGGCCAGGTTATTGGCTGCCTGGACGTTGTCCGGGGCCAGGCGCAGCACCTGCTGTAGCGATTGCAGGGCGGCCGCGTCGTCGCCCAGGCGTTGCAGCGTCAGCGCCAGGTTCAGGTGGTAGTCCGGGTCCTCGCGCAGGGCCAGCGCCCAGATGAAATGCGTACGGGCCTCATCCAGCTTGCCCTGCTGCATGCAGGCCACGCCAAGCAGGTGCTGGGCTTCGGCATTGCGCGGCTCGCGGCACAGCAACTGCCGGGCCTGGGCTTCTGCGCGGCGCGGCGCGCCACTGTTGAGGGCGGTGACGATGGGGTGCAGCTTGCGGTTCATGGCGCGGGCTCAGGCGCGAGGCCGCTGGATCGGCTCGCCCCGGCGCGGTTCGCCGCACGGGCAGGCCGGCCCGCACGGGATTGGCGACGAGGTTTCCACGGCGGCGGAAGCGGAACGCACGGGTGGCACGGCATGGACTTCGGGCATGGCGACAGGTCCTGGTTCTTGTGGAAAAGTGGCACCCGTCGCCTCCCGTCAGGAGGGCGCAACGGTGTCAGTACGGTAGCGATTCTGCGCGAGCGCAGGCCCTGTCCGGCAAGGCCCGTCGGGGGATTCAGGCCTTTCACGCACAGCGGCGGGGGCTTCCCGGCGTGGCTCTCGGATTAGCCAAGGGAACGCTTCGGCAGCGCGGATGCCTCATCCTGCGAGCCCGGGCCGACTACCGTTTGACAGCCCGGCGGCAACTGCCTAAGGTGGCCTCGCCGCCCCCCATGGGCGGTATGGGATTGGCGTCCCGTAATTGGATGGCGTTGAGCGAAAGCTCGGCGCCTTGCACGGCAGCACCCGCGTTATGGGCGGGCCGTGCAGGGCATCTTCGGATGCGCCGGTCCCGATTCCGGTACGCCAACCTGTACGGTCCGCTCTCCCTGATTGGCGTCAGGGTGCGGAAAGCAAACTTAATCGGAGTTACACCTATGAACGCAGCAAAAAATCTGTTCGTCCCTGCCCGTGAGCACAAGGACCCCGCGTCGCTCTACGACGACGCGCAATCCCGCCAGACCGCCCTGATCAACATGCTCCGCCTGCTGGCCGGCGCCCGCGACCTGGGCGCGCCTTCCGAGGACGTGCTGAGCGGCGCCTTCGCCTGCCTGGAGTACCTGGCTGCCGACAGCGAACGGCTGTACGCCGCCGCTGATCGCAGCGGCGCCTGACGAGAGGGCAGGGCGAGGCCGATTTGGCCTCGCCTGTGCCTTGGGGCAGGACATGTTCGAGGGTTTAAAGACTCTCCAACGCTACGCGCCAACGACGCTCGCAGGCCTGCAGGAAACCGTCGCGCTGGTCACGGCTTTCGCCATGGCGCGAAGGTTCGTGAGCGCGTAGTTGCGGGAGCAGGGCTAGGCCGGCTTCGACGAAGTCGCGCGAGAGTGCTGGTGGATTGTGCCAGCGCAGCAGGGGTTCCACCTGCTGGGCGTCGCTGTGCGTGAGTGCCGGAAAGAACTCGTTGATCACCCGTTGGCGAATGCGGCTGGTAATGGCCAGGGTCTGGACCGGATTTCCGGATTGCTGTTCGGGGTGAGCGCGGTACTGCAACAGCACTTCCGGCAGGTTGGCAATGTACTCGCCGCGCGCCAGGCGATGACCCAGGTTGGTGGTGCTGGCCGTACCCAGATTGACTGGGTTCTGGAACACGCGAATGCGCGTGTCGTGCAGGAAGCTTTGAATGACCTCCGGACTGTTGTCGGTGGAGCAATCGTCGATCAGCAGGGTTTCGAATTCACGGAAACTCTGTTGCAACAATGCATTCAGGCACTCACCCAGATGGGCTGCGCCTTTGTATACCGGCAGCACGATACTGACTTTGGGCACGATAAACGTCCTTCTTCCTCTTGTTCGGGAAAGGCGGCGAGCGGCAAGCCGCTCACCGCCTTGGGCGTCAGGCCCAGGCTGCTGCGATTACGGGCGCGAGGGCTTGCTGGTAGTTGGAGGGGAGGGTGGTTTGGCCCATGGCGGGCGGAGAGAAGGCGGCCATGGCGTTGACCAGTTGGTCGACCTTGTCGTATGTGAGGGTTTTGCCGTCGCTGGTCTGCATTTTTTCGATGCGGGCCTCAGACCAAGCGGTTTGCTGATTGGCATACCAGTAATTGATCGAAACCTTGTCCTCGGTACCGATTACGCCGACTACCAGAACACCATCGTAACTTTCCTTGCTGAACCAGAGTTGGTCGGTTTTGATACCAGTCCCAAATTTCAAGACGTCAACATCCACACTTGCTGACGCGTCGTCCTTACCAATTTCAGAAATGCTGTCGAAACCGTCCCCTCTATTGAAAATGTACGTGTCGCTACCCCGCTGGCCGCTGAGCTTGTCGTAGCCTTTTCCTCCAGTGAGCACATTGTTGGCCTGATTACCACGGATGTAGTTGTTCAGAGCATTTCCCGTGCCGTTGATGTTGCCAGCAGCGTATACAAGATCAAGGCTTTCGACATTGCCGGGCAGGGTATATTGGCTTATCCCGCTACCAGATATCTCCACCAAGTCGTACCCAGCGTTTGCTTGTTCCGTGACGGTGTCACCACTGTTGTCGACGATGTAACGGTCGTCCCCGCCGTTACCCTGCATGCTGTCCGCACCGGCGCGACCGTCGAGCACGTTGGCCACGGCATTGCCGATCAGGGTGTCGTTGTAGGCCGAACCGGTGGCGTTCTCGATGGTGGTGGTGTAGGCGATGGTCAGGCAGTCGCGAACGTATTCCTTGCCGTTCCAGAAGGCTTTTCCGATTTGCGACCAGGTGCCTGAATTGAGGTTGAGTAGAACGCCCTGGGTCTGGTTGCTGGCGTCGAGAGTATCGACTCCACCTGCATCGACTAGGGTCTCGAAGATGGAAGTGTCTGCTGTCCAGCTATAGGTGTTGTTACCGGTCTGGTAGCCCGAGTTGACGCCATACAGGTACTGGATTGCCGCTACATCGTTGAGCATCAGCGAGGTGGGGTAGAAGCTGTTCGAGTAGCCCCATGTCAGACTTGCGCCCTCGAAGCTCCGGTAACTCATGACGCTGTACTTGAGTTGGTCTTCCGCGACAACGGGGGCTACCGCTCCGTTGTGGGGATGCAGCAGCCCAACGGCGTGGCCAAGTTCGTGCAGGAAAGTCTGGTAGCCATAACTGCCTTTCTGGCTGGGGTTGGTGTACTGGCTGTTGCTCACCCCAATCCAGATGTCGCCGCTGAAGGGATGGCCCTGGGCCGGCCGATAGGCCGCGGAGGTAGGAATGGCGCTGGTGTTGCCGGTGCGTCCCCAGCGAATGTCGCCAGCCCCGTTGGCGCTGTCGGCCACTTCGCTGAAGGTCAGGTTGCTGACGTTGGCGAATGTCTGCATTACCGCGCGGGCAGTGGCTATCTGCTCGGCCGTGAGCGTGAGCAACGAGCCGGGGCTTCCGCTGAGATAGGTGGAGGAGGGCGTGCTGAAGCTGTAGGTGAGATTCGCCCCTTGCCTGAGTGCGTTACCCCACTTGGCACCCACTATGTTGCTTGGCGAGCCACCGAAGATCAGGTTGTCGATGCCGACGGTATTGCTGCGCGAGCTGCCGTCGAAAGCGAAGATGCTGCTGCGATTATCGGTAATCCCGTTGCCGCCGCCCGCGCTGACGGTGTTCGCCCAGTTGGTATCCTGCAGGGACTCATCCAGTTCATCGCCGAGCGATGCCGGGGCGGCTGCGTTATCGATGTTGCTCATGTCGTTTTCCTTGTGATTGGCACATTGCACATTGGCCGCGACTCGCTCCATCCACTTCCCGGCGGCGCAAGGCCGCCGTACTTCATCGGGCACGGCCCATCTCAAACACCCCCGAAGCGCCGGGGGGCTAATACCAGCCGCCAAGGGCGGCTGGCTCAACGCTCTTCCAGGCTCTCGTCGACATACCGCTTCAGCGGGCTGAGGAAGTAGTCGATGACGCGTTGGCGGTCGGTCTGGATTTCGGCGCGTACCGCCATGCCGGGGGTGAGGGGCAGGTCTTCGCTGCCGACGCGGATGCGCTTTTCCTTCAGTTCGATGCGCAGGCTGTAGAGCAGGCCGCGCTTCTCGTCTTCGATGGCGTCGTCGGACAGGCTCAGGACCTTGCCGTGGAGCACGCCGTATTTGGTGAAGTTGAAGGTCTCCACCTTGATTGCCACGTCCTGGCCGGGGCGGACGAAGCCGATGTCCTTGTTCTCCAGCTGCGCCTCGATCTCCACCGGCTGGTCGCTGGGCACCAGCACCATCAGCGGCTGGGCTTCGGTGACCACGCCGCCGGCGGTGTGGATGGCCAGTTGCTGCACGGTGCCGTCCACCGGGGCGGTGAGGCGGGTGAGGCTGTCGCGGCGCTCGGCCTTGTAGCGTTCCTGTCGCAGGGCGGCGGCTTTCTGTTCGGATTGGTGCAGCAGGTCGAGCAGGGCGCGGCGGTTCTGTGCCAGGGTGGTTTCCCGCTGTTGCCGTGCGGCCTGCAGGGCGGCGGCGAGTTCCAGGCTGCGGCTGCGCTGTTCGGCCAGCTGGCGTTCCTGTTCCAGTTGTTCCTGCTGCTTGTTCAGGGCGTGGTGCTTGGGCACCAGGCCGCGTTCGGCCAGGTGGGCATAGTCGGTGGTGATGCGCCGGGTGATCGGCAGCATCTGCGAGAGTTTGGCGGCCGATTGGCGCGCGGAGCGCAGCTCCGCTTCGCGCTGGGCGATGAGGGCGTCGTTCTGCGCCAGGGTGCTTTGCAACTCCTGGTATTGCCCGTACAACCACTGGTTGGCGGCGCGTTGCTGGTCGGCGCTGGCGGTGGGTAGCAGCGGGGTGATGTCGACGGGGGCGCGCTGCAGGGCGATGGCTTCCAGCATGGCGTTGGCACGCACGGCGTCCACCTGGGCGGCGAGCAGGTCGCCGCCCAGGCGCTCGACGTCGGCGGCGGTCTGGGTGGGGTCCAGTTCCACCAGCAGATCGCCGGCCTTCACTGCCTGGCCGTCGCGCACATGGATCGCCTTGACCACCGATACCTCGCGGGGCTGGATCAGTTTGCTGCGGCCGCTGGGCACGATGCGCCCGCTGGCGCTGGCCACCACGTCGACCTGGCCCAGGCAGGCCCACAGCAACGCGAGCGCGGCGAAGGCCATGATCAGCCATTGCAGGTAGCGTGGCGCCGGATGCACCGGGGTTTCCTGCAGCGCCAGCGCGGCGGGAAGGAACTGCGTTTCATGGGGCCGGCGTGCCGGCGGCTCCATGGCGCGGCGTCTGTTCCAGGCATGCCGCCATGCCTCGCGATAACGCTGGAGAAGTTGACGACGGGCAGCGGATGCCTGGCTCACGCTTCACCTCCTGGCGTTCAGCCCTGTTGCAGCCTGTGCAAGCGCGAGTAGTGCCCGGCCTGCAACGCCAGGAGTTCGTCGTGAGTACCTTGTTCGACGATGCAGCCACGGTCCAGGACGACGATGCGGTTGGCCTGGCGTACCGCGCTCAGGCGGTGGGCGATGATGATCACGCTGCGGCCCCGGCAGATCTGCTGCATGTTCTGCTGGATGATGCGTTCGGACTCGTAATCCAGCGCGCTGGTGGCTTCGTCGAAGATCAGGATGCGAGGGTTGCCGAGCAGCGCGCGAGCGATGGCGATGCGCTGGCGCTGGCCGCCGGAGAGCGAGGCGCCGTGTTCGCCGACGAGGGTGTCGTAGCCCTCGGGCAATTCGAGGATGAAGTCGTGGGCGCCGGCCAGGCGTGCGACATGCATCACCGCTTCCAGTGGGGTGCCGGGGTCGGTGAGGGCGATGTTCTCGCGGATGCTGCGGTTGAACAGCAGGTTCTCCTGCAGCACCACGCCGATCTGCCGGCGCAGCGATGACACCTCGGCCAGCGCCAGGTCCATGCCGTCCACCAACACGCGGCCGCGGTCGGGCACGTAGAGGCGTTGCAGCAGGCGGGTGAGGGTGCTCTTGCCGGAGCCGGAGCGGCCGACGATGCCGATCACCTCGCCGGGGACGATGCGCAGGTCGATGCCGCGCAGCACTTCCGAGCCGTCGCTGCGGTAGCGGAAGTGCACCTGGTCGAATTCGATGCGGCCCTGCAGCGGCGGCAGCGGGCTGCGCTGGCCGAGGCCGGATTCGCCGCGGGTATTGAGGATGTCGCCCAGGCGCTGCACGGAGACGCCGGTCTGCTGGAAGTTCGGCCACAGTTGGGCCAGGCGCATGATCGGCTGGGCCACGCGGCCGGCGAGCATGTTGAAGGCGATCAGTTGGCCGAGCGACAACTGGCCCTCGATCACCAGGCGCGCGCCGAGCCAGAGGGTGCCCACCGTGACCAGTTTGCCGATCAGGCCCACACCTTCGTTGGCCAGGGTGGACAGCACCTGGGTCTTGAAGCTGGCGGCGACGTAGGCGGCCAGCTGGTTGTCCCAGCGCCGCACCGACTGCGGTTCCACCGCCATGGCCTTGAGGGTGTCGATGCCGTTGAGCGATTCGACCAGGAATGCCTGGTTTTCCGCCCCCCGGTTGAAGCTTTCCTGCAGGCGCGCGCGCAGCGGCGGGGTGATGAAGGCCGAGAGCAGTCCGTACAGCGGCAGCGAGGCGATCACCAGCAGCGTCAGCCAGCCGCTGTAGAACAGCATCACGGCGATGAACACCACGCAGAACAGCAGGTCCAGCAGCAGGGTGATGGCGTTGCCGGTGAGGAAGCTGCGGATGTTCTCCAGCTCGCGCACCCGCGCCACCGAATCGCCGACGCGGCGCGCGTGGAAGTACGGGAGGGGCAGGCCGATCAGGTGGCGGTACAGGCGCGAGCCCAGTTCGACGTCGATACGGCTGGCGGTGTGGGCGAACACGTAGCCGCGCAAGCCGCTGAGCAGGCTCTCGAACAGCAGGATGGTCAGCAGCCCCAGGCACAGCACGTCGAGGGTGGACAGGCTGCGGTGTACCAGCACCTTGTCCATCACCACCTGGAAGAACAGCGGGCTGACCAGGGCGAACAGTTGCAGGCAGAAGGACGCCAGCAGCACTTCGCCCAGCAGCTTGCGGTATTTGACGATGGCCGGGATGAACCAGGTGAAGTCGAAGCGCGCCAGTTCGCCGCTGAGCGACGCTTCCGAGCGCAACAGGATCAGGCGGCCGCTCCAGTGGCGTTCGAGTTCGGCCTGGGGCAGGGTCTGCGGTCGTTCGGCTCCGGGTATCTGGACCAGCGCCGTGCCCTGGTCGAAGCGGGCGAGGATGAAGAAGGCGCCGTCCGGGGTCTCGGCGATGGCCGGCAATGGCGTTTGCGCCAGGCGCGCGCTACGCGTTTCCACAACCTTGGCGAGCAACCCGAGTTTGCGCGCGGCCAGCAGCACGCGGTCGCGGTCGAAGGGTTGCGCGCCGTCGGCGAATTCGTGGCGAAGTTGCTCGGCGCTGGCGGCGATGCCGTGGTAGCGCGCCAGGGTGACCAGGCAGGCCAGGCCGCTGTCGAGCGAGGCGTCTGAATGGGGCTGTTGTTCGGGGGTGTTCATCGCTGCACTTCCTGTCCTGGGACGGGCGGTGCGCGGTGCGCGCCGTCGGTGCAGGATTCTGTGCGGCGGGGCCCTGGCCAGCTCAATGCTGGCCAGGGGCCGGGCGCCCCTGAATCAGGGCTTTCCGACAGCTCGGGTGATGCGGCGGGGCGCGTCAGGGCGCGTCGGGCGCGGCCGATTGCGCTTGCCGCCCGCCGCGGCCGTAGGCGTCTTCGAAACGCTGGATATCGTCTTCGCCGAGGTAGCTGCCGGACTGCACTTCGATGATCTCCAGGGGGATCTTGCCGGGGTTGGCCAGGCGGTGCACCGAGGCGATGGGGATGTAGGTGGACTGGTTCTCGGTGAGCAGGAACACCTTGTCGTCGCAGGTCACCTGGGCGGTGCCGGAGACCACGATCCAGTGCTCGGCGCGGTGGTGGTGCATTTGCAGCGAGAGCTGCGCGCCGGGTTTCACGGTGATGTGCTTGACCTGGAAGCGGCCGCCCATGTCCACCGAGTCGTAGCTGCCCCAGGGGCGGTACACGGCGCAGTGGTTCTGGGTTTCG
>NZ_JARJLT010000141.1 GCF_029335315.1 Pseudomonas citronellolis | reverse complement strand
CCCGCGCACGGACCCTTGCGGCCCGCGCCCCCGCTCGCCCCGACGATCCCACGAGGTACTCCATGAAACAGCTCGCCCTCTACATCGGTGAAGGCTTCGAAGGCCCCGGCGTCAACGCCGCGCACATCAACATCCTGCTCGGCCCGCGCGGCGGCCCGGCCGGCCAGGCCTTCGCCAACAGCCTGGCCTCGCCCAGCCAGGGCCATTGCCCGTTCATGGTGATCGCCCAGCCGAACATCCCGGTCAAGCCGATGACCCTCTACGTGAACAAGGCCGAGATCAACGGCGACCTGCACGCCAACGCCACCTGGGGCGCGTCCCAGGCCGGCATCGCCAAGGCCGTCAGCGAAGCGCTGCTCGACGGCACCCTGCCGGCCGAGGCCGAGGACGAGTGGGCCATCGTCACCGCCAACTGGGTCAACCCGGCCTGCGACGACCTCGATGCCGTCTACCTGAACAACTACAACGCCTGCCGCACCGCGATCCGCGCGGCGCTGGCCTGCAAGCCCGAGCGCGCGCAGCTGGCCGACGTGGTCGGGCAGATCGCCAACCCCTTCTACACCCCGAAAGCCTGAGGTCGCCGCCATGCACTACATCCGTCTCGGCAATTCCGGCCTGCAGGTCTCCAAGCTGTGCCTGGGCACCATGAACATGGGCACCCCGGACTGGAAACCGTGGATCTTCGACGAGCAGCAGAGCACCCCCATCGTCAAGCACGCGCTCGACGCCGGGGTGAACTTCATCGACCTGGCCGACTTCTACTCCGCCGGCGTCGGCGAAGAAGTGCTCGGGCGCATCCTCAAGCGCCTGGTGCGCCGCGAGGACATCGTCATCACCACCAAGGTCGGCTACGGCACCCGCCCGGGCATCAACGCCAGCGGTCACTCGCGCAAGCACATCATGGATGGCATCGACGCCTCCCTGCGGCGCCTGGGCATGGACTACGTCGACATCTACATGCTGCATTTCCATGACCTGAACACCCCGGTGGAAGAGGTGATGGGCGCGCTCAACGACATCGTCCGCGCCGGCAAGGCCCGCTACATCGGCGTCTCCACCATGCTCACCGGGCAACTGGCGAAGCTGCTCATGGCCTGCGAGCGCAACGGTTGGGTCAAGCCGATCAACATGCAGCTGCAGCTCAACTGCGCCTACCGCGAGGAAGAGCGCGAAATGCTGCCGTTCTGCCGCGACCAGGGCCTCGGCGTCTCGGTGTTCAGCCCGCTGGCCCGTGGCCTGCTGACCGGCGACGTGCAATCCACGCGCAACCAGACCGACTTCTTCACCCAGCAGATGTACGCCGACGAAGCCTCCTTCGAGATCGCCCGCTCGGTGCAGCGCGTGGCGCAGCGGCGCGGCGTGAGCAACGCGCAGATCGCCCAGGCCTGGGTGCTCAACCACCCCGGCGTGGACTGCATGCTGGTCGGCGCCGACAGCACCGCGCAGTTCGACAGCGCCCTGGCCGCCCTGGACACCCGGCTGGACGAGGAAGAGCTGTACGAGCTGGAACGCAACTACACGCCCTGCGACGTCATCAACGACTACACCGCCGGCAAGCGCATCCTCCGCGTGCCCCGGCCGATGCGTGAAACCTTCGCGCTGAAGGAGGCGGTGGCATGAGCGCGCTGCTGAAAGCCGGCCACTACATCGACGGCCAGTGGCATGCCGGCGGCCCGACCTACCCGGTGCGCAACCCGGCCACCGGCGAGGTGATCGCCGAGGTGCCGCGCGCCGGCGCCGAGGAAACCCGCGCCGCCATCGCCGCCGCCGAACGCGCGCTGCCGGCCTGGCGCGGGCTGCTGGCCAAGGAACGCGCGGCGCGCCTGCGCCGCTGGGCCGAGCTGATGCTCGCCAGCCAGGACGAGCTGGCCCGCCTGCTCAGCAGCGAGCAGGGCAAGCCGCTGGCCGAAGCGAAAGGCGAGGTGGCCTACGCCGCGAGCTTCCTCGAATGGTTCGCCGAGGAAGCCAAGCGCGTGTACGGCGACGTGATCCCCTCGCACAAGACCGACGCGCGCATCCTCGTCACCAAGGAGCCGATCGGCGTGGTGGCCGCCATCACCCCGTGGAACTTCCCGCTGGCGATGGTCACCCGCAAGGTCGGCCCGGCGCTGGCGGCGGGCTGCACGCTGATCCTCAAGCCCTCGGAGGAAACCCCGCTGTCGGCCTTCGCCTTGGCCGTGCTGGCCGAGCGGGCGGGCATCCCTGCGGGGGTGTTCAACATCGTTTCCGGCGATGCCGTGGCCATCGGTGGCGCGCTGCAGGCCTCCGGTGTGGTGCGCAAACTGTCGTTCACCGGCTCCACCCGCACCGGCAAGCTGCTCATGCGCCAGGCCGCCGACACCCTGAAGAAGGTCTCGCTGGAACTGGGCGGCAACGCGCCCTTCATCGTCTTCGACGACGCCGACCTGGACGCCGCCGTGTGCGGCGCCATGGCCTCGAAGTTCCGCAACACCGGGCAGACCTGCGTGTGCGTCAACCGCTTCTACGTGCAGGAGGGCGTCTACGAGGCCTTCACCGCCAAGCTCACTGAGGCGGTGCGCGCGCTGCGCGTGGGCAACGCCCTGGAAGGCGAGACCGAGCAGGGCCCGCTGATCAACGAGGCGGCCCTGGCCAAGGTCGAGCAGCACGTCGGCGACGCCCTGGAGAAGGGCGCCCGGCTGCTCTGCGGCGGCCAGCGCCATGCCCTGGGCGGCACCTTCTACGAGCCCACGGTGCTGGCCGAGGCGAACGCCGACATGCTCATCGCCGGCGAGGAAACCTTCGGCCCGGTGGCCGCCTGCTTCCGCTTCCGCGACGAAGCCGAGGCGCTGCGCCTGGCCAACGCCACGCCCTATGGCCTCTCCGCCTACTTCTACAGCCGCGACATCGGCCGCGTCTGGCGCATGGCCGAGGGGCTGGAGGCGGGCATGGTCGGCGTCAACGAGGGAATCATCTCCACCGAGGTGGCGCCCTTCGGCGGCATCAAGGAATCCGGCCTGGGCCGCGAAGGCTCGAAGTACGGCCTCGACGACTACCTGGAGATCAAATACCTGCTGCTCGGCGGCCTCGCTTCCTGAGGCCCGCCCGGCCGGTACGCGCGGCTCCCGCCGCTAAGGAGTTCTACCGCCGCGCCATGACCGGCGCGGCGGCCCGCATCCCGCTCAGACCAACAAGAACGAATCGGAGACGAACATGTCGGGTACCCCAGTCAGAATCGACGACCTGCCGATCGGCAGGTTCCACATCAAGATCGCCGGCCTCACCTTCGGCGCCCACTTCACCGACGGCTACATCCTCGGGCTGATCGGCATCGCCTTCACCCTGATCAACCCGCAGATGCAGCTCGACCCCTTCTGGCAGGGCCTGATCGGCAGCTCGGCGCTGCTCGGCCTGTTCTTCGGCAGCCTGTTCTTCGGCTGGGTCTCCGACCACCTGGGGCGGCAGAAAATCTTCCTGATCAGCTTCGTGCTGATCACCCTGGCTTCGCTGCTGCAGTTCTTCGCCGAAACGGCCTTCCAGCTGTTCCTCTGCCGGGTGCTGATCGGCATCGGCCTGGGCGGCGACTTCAGCGTCGGCCACGCGATGCTCGCCGAGTTTTCGCCGAAGAAGCACCGTGGCGTGCTGCTCGGCTCGTTCAGCGTGATCTGGACCTTCGGCTACGTTGCCGCCACCTTCGTCGGCACCGCCATGCTCGGCCTGGGCGACGACGCCTGGCGCTGGATGCTGGCGTCCTCGGCGATCCCCGCCGCGCTGATCCTGATCGCCCGCATCGGCACCCCCGAGTCGCCGCGCTGGCTGGTGCACAAGGGCCGCATCGAGGAGGCCCGGGCCATCGTCCGCAAGCACCTGGGGGCGCACGTGGTACTCGACGACGAGATCGCCGAGGGACACAAGGGCGGCTTCCGCCAGTTGTTCAGCGCGCAGTACCGCAAGCGCACCGCATTCAACTGCCTGTTCTTCATCTGCATCGTCATGCCGTATTTCGCCATCTACACCTTCCTGCCGTCGATCCTGCAGAAGATGGGCCTGGCCGAAGGCTTCGGCACCGAGATGCTGCTCAACGCGCTGCTGGTGGTGGGTGCCCTGCTGGGCATCTGGTGCACGGTGAAATTCAGCCGGCGCGGCTTCCTCATCGGCTCCTTCCTGATCCTCGCCGCCGCGCTGTTCCTCCTGGCCCTGCTGCCGAACAGCCTGGCCTGGCTGCTGGTGGCGACCTTCGGCCTGTTCACCCTGGTGCTGTCGGCGGTGAGCAACCTGGTCGGCGTCTATCCGGCGGAAAGCTTCCCCACCGAAGTGCGCGCCGGCGGCATCGGCCTGGCCACCGCCGCCAGCCGCCTGGGCTCGGCGCTGAGCACCTTCCTGCTGCCGGTCAGCGTGGCCGGCATCGGCCTCAACCCAACGGTGGCGATCCTCGCCGGCATCCTCCTGTTCGGCGCGCTGATCTCCATCGCCTGGGCACCGGAAACCAAGTACCTGACATTGACCGACGCCGGCAAGGGCGAAGGCGAGCCGGGCGCGACGCCGCGGGCGAGGGTGGCGTTGGTTTGAACTTGGCGGAAGCCGGAAGGGCGACGCCTTTCCGGCTTCACACAGGAGTGCTGCCAGGGCCAGGTGTAATAAAAAATGGGCACCCAAAGCAAATTCAGTGTGCGGTGGTTTCTCCACGCATGGCCTGGACGATCTCTCGCACCTTGGGCTGATCCGCCAGGTCCTGCCATCGCCCCTCGGCCAGAATCCGCCCACCATCCATTACCACTACCCGGTCGAAGTGCTGGATACGCTGCAAGTCGTGAGTAACGCAGAGCAATGCGCGCCCCTGGAAACGCTCGAACAGCAGGTCCCAGACCCTGGCTGCGCTGATGCCATCCAGCGCGGCCGTTGGTTCGTCGAACAGGTTGAACAGGCCCGGCCGCATGATTACGCGCAGGAGCGACAGGCGCCTCGCTTCGCCACCGGAGACATTGCCTCCCTGTTCACTGAACTCGAAGTCGTCCGAGGTGCGGGAGAGCGACTCTAGCCCCAGGTATCGCAGAAACGGCGTGAAGTCCTCGTCATAGCTTTGCCCGTAGAACACGGCATCCTGAAGTCTGCCCGCCAGAAGGGCCGGACGTTGCGGACAATATCGAATCAGCTCGAATTGCCGTATCGAACCCCATTCGCTGACCCCTCTTCCGCCGATACGGAGAGCGTGCAGTGACTGGCTGCAGGTGCCCGCCAGGGCATCGAGCAACGTGCTCTTGCCGCTGCCGCTGGTACCTATTACGGCAACCTGTTCTGCGCACCGCAGATGGAAGCCTTGGGGCAAGTCCAGGCGTGCGCCCGCGTCATTGCGTACTTGAAGGGCGCGCAATGCCAGGTCGACGCGCTCGGGAAGTGTTTGCTCGACCGCAGGGTTGATTGGAATGCTGCTCGGTAGGCCGAGAACCTCCTTGAACCTCTTTTGGTCCGCCCGGAACTGATCGGTGAAACGGTAGGCTTCCGACAGCGCGGCGATGGAGCCGATGAAGCTGGTCGTCACCGAAAAGAGCGCGACCAGTTGCCCGGCAGTCATGGACGCGCCGATGGAGAAGGGCTGGAACAGGCCGACCAGTAGAATCCCTGCGGTCGTCACGCACACGAAGAGCGCCTTCAGGGCGGCCAGGATCGAGGCTGAATAGCCCACTGTCGCGGCGGCCGCCGCGTATCCTCCCAGCGCCGAGTCCATCGCCTTGAACGCCGATGCGGGAGTGCCTTCGACCTTGATCACCGGGGCGGAGATGAACAGGCTCGCGAAACTCTCCGCGACCTTGTCCTCGGAGTGATTGACCGATTCGATATGCGCACGCCGCCAGGTAATGATTCCGTGGCTGGCAAGCAGGTACAGCAGCGCCGATGAAAAAACGAAGGCGAACATTCCCCAGCCGCCGACCACCAGCAACAGGCCACCAACGACAAGCGCTTCGACGATCACTGGCACAGCCGTTTGCAGCAGGTAGGTCAGCATTCTCTCATTGGCGGCGACGCCTCGATCCACCGCACTGAGCAGCGCGCCAACGCGAACGGTGGAGAAAAGGTCGAAGTCCTTGGCCATGAGGCGGCGTATCCAGGACTTCGATGCCAGGAGCAATATTCCCTGAATCAGCCTGCTGAGAAAGAACGCCTGCAGGGGTAGAACCGCGACCTGTACGACGCCCGCAAGACAGAAGGCGACGAAGAGCCAGGCCATCGTCGAGCTGTCTCTGAGGTCCGGCAACTCGGAAAAGCGATCAATCAGCAGTCCCAGAATCAGTGGAACGCTTACCGAGCTCAGCTTGGCTAGCAGGATGAACAGGACGGCCAGAGGCAATTCGCGCCGGTTGCGTGCCAGCAATGTGAATGCATTCGCTTCGTCCACGGCCACCGTCCTTTGAGTAGTGAAAAAATCGAAGGCCGGCCCGGACATGCCGAGGCCGGCCTTTTTTTTTGCGCGCGGGGCGTCGCTTAGCGCGGGGCCTCCAGGGCCAGTTCGTAGAGTTGTCGCGCTTCGCCCACCAGCGGCACCAGCGCCGAGGCCAGGCGGGCGGTCTCGTGGATCAGCACGTCGTCGGTCTGGTGGTATTCCAGCACTCGCAGCATGTCTTCCACCGCCACCAGGCGCCGTTCGGCGGCTTCTGAGAGTTCGCCGGCGGGGCGCTTGGCGTCGATGAAGAACACCGGGTCGGGTTGGGCGTACAGGGACACCAGTTTTTGATCAGCCATGCTGCACCTCCAGGGCGGAGGCGAGGGACAGGGGGGATAGCAGGGTACGGACAGCGAGTAGAGTGGGATTGCGCATTGCCGTTACTCCTTCCAGGGAGAGAGAAACCGCCACCCCGGAAGAGGGGAGGCGGATCGTGCGGAGGTCGTAACCAGCTGTACAGAGCAACAACCGGCCAGGCGTGAGCCTGCCCCGCACGACCCGCCATGGCTGCACCTAGCAGCAGGCCTGAAAAAAGCGCCTGTGCTAGGTGCGAAGGCGCTTCGTGCGCTCTGTAGTTGAACTCGGGTTACGACGCCCGGCCACGGGATTGACCGTGACAGGGACGGAATCTATCGACGCGTTTTGTCAGACGGCAAGGCGAGAATTGCGTGGGAATTTTCGAGATTGGCGCGTCGCCGGGAAGGTGGGAAACGCGCCCTTGCGCCCTCGCTTCGCCGCGCTCAGGCCATCAGCTCGCGCAGCTCGTCGGTGAGCGCGTCGAGCTGGCGGCGGGTACCGATCGGTTGCGGGCTTTCCTCCAGCAGCGACAGGCGCAGGGCCACCTGGGCCAGGGCCTGCACGCGGGGCGCTTCGAGGCCGAGGACGTGGCCCACGCGCTGGCTGGTCTGGGTGTCGTTCAGGGCTTCCTGGGCGGCGTCGAACAGGTCCTTCAGCAGTTGCTCGTCCATCAGGTTCAGGGTGGTCTTCAGGCGCATGGCGGGGCTTCCGGGAATGGTGCCGCGCGTTGGCGCCTGCGCGGCTATGCAGGGTTCTCTTGCGCTGATCTTCGCTCTACCGGCGTGCGGCCGTGCCGGCGTCGCCTGTGCAATCCATCCGAGACTGATACGGAGTTTTCCCGAGGTTCGCGATCCTGTACGGAAACCCTTAATCGCCGCTCAGGGGTTGCTCATCAGTTCCAGCCAGTCGGCAAAGCGCTGCACCTTGGACAGGCCGTGCCGGTCAGCGGGAATGTCCAGCCAGTAACCGTAGGGGCCGAGCACTTCCACCGGGGTGATCGGCAGCAGGCTGCCGGCGGCCAGTTCGCGTTCGATCATCTGCCGGTCGATCACCGCCAGGCCGCCGCCGGCCAGGGCGGTGTGGATGACCTGGTCGAGGGTGCTGAACTCGATGCCGCTGCCGGCGTCGACGTCGGCCCGGCCCATGGCCTCCAGCCAGTTCTCCCAGACCTTCAGGCGCTTGCCCTCGTGGAGGATGTGCAGCAGTGGGTGGGCATCCAGCGCCGGGGGCCGCTCGCCGTCGAACAGCTCCGGGCTGGCCACGGCGATGTGCCGTTCCATCACCAGCAGGCGGCTGTGGCCGTGCGCGGCGGCGTCCAGGCCGAAGCGCACGCGGCAGTCCAGCTCGCTGGGGGCGTCGTGTTCCAGCGCGTTGGTCACGCTCAGGCTGATGTCCGGGTAGCGTTGCAGGAAGCCGCGCAGACGCGGCGACAGCCAGCGCGTGCCCCAGGTGGGCGGCACCAGGATGCGCAGGCGCTGGCGCAGGTTGGGCACGCGCACCGCCTGCAGAGCGCGCTCGATGCGGTCGAAGGCTTCGCCCAGGTGCGGCGCCAGGGCGTTGCCGGCTTCGGTCAGGGTGAGGCCGCGCGGGGTGCGTACGAACAGGCTGATTCCCAGGTAGTCCTCCAGCTGCTTGATCTGCCGGCTGACCGCGCCCTGGGTGACGTTGAGCGCCTCCGCGGCGCGGTTGAAGCTGCGGTGGTGGGCGACTTCCTCGAAGACCCGGAGCATGTTCAGGGGCGGCAGGCTGCGCATGGGGCGGCTTCCGAAAGAGGCGCGGCGAGCCGCGCGGGCGTGTTCTCGTGCAGCGATTCTAGCCCCGGCTGGTGGCTGGCAATCATGCGTTTTTCTCGGGTTTGGCCGGCGATTTAGTCGTTTGTGCGGGGCTTCGGCCTGCGGCTAGTTTCGGCCGCGCACGCCGGGGCGGAGGGCCTCGGTGCGGCGACACCGAATAACGACAAAAACAGCCCCGAGGCTTCCAACGTGGCCAGACTCCTTCATCCGGTGCGCGCTGCGCACTTCCTGCTTCCCGCTTTCCTCGCCTGCAGCGGCGGCGCCCTGGCGCTGCCGGTGACCGACAACCTCGACGTCGGCGGCGCCATTCGCGCACGCTTCGACCACGACCCGGACCGCGACATCGAGAAGGCCGGCTTCGACACCCTGATGCTGCGCGCCACCTACACCTCCGACAGCTGGATCGGCGCGGTGCGCTACCGCTTCTACGGCCACGACTACCCGTACCAGTACACCGACCACGTGGGCGACATTTCCTTCGCCGAGTACGCCTGGGTCGGCTACCGCTTCGATGCCGACCGGCAGGTGCAGGTCGGCCTCAACCAGATTCCCTTCGGCCTGCAACCCTACTTCGGCAGCACCTTCTACGAGACCCTGGGCAACGTGGTGGGCCTGGAGGACGTGTCGGCGGTGGGCGCCAAGTACATCCAGCAGCAGGGCGACTGGAACCTGCAGGTGGGCGCCTACGGCCGCCCGGCGTGGCCGGGGCGCGGCACCAGCAACGGCAGCACCTATTCGACCGTGGTGACCTCGGCCGACGACTACGTGCCCGACGGCAACCGCAACCAGGAGCGGCAGATCCTGGTGGGGCGTCTGGCGCGCTCGCTGCAACTGGGCGACTGGAAGTCCGAGGTGGGCGTGTCGGCGCTGACCTCGCGCCTGGAGAACAAGGACACCGGCGACAACGGCCGGCGCAACGCCTACGCCCTGCACTACCTGGGGCAGAACGGGCCCTGGGGCGTGCAGCTGCAGGCCGCGCGCCAGCAGATGTCGCCGCGCAACCCGGGCAGCGACGAGGTGGTCAGCTTCGGCGGCTACGACGGCACCTTCAACGTCGCCAGCCGCGGCAATCTCTATGTCGGCGACCTCAGCTACAGCATTCCCGGCACCTTCGTCGGCGGCTGGGTCAGCGGGGTGAAGGTCTACGGCAACTACAGCCGCTTCGACAAGTCGGCCAGCGGCTTCGACGCTTCCCAGCGCTTCATCCTCGGCACTTCGTTCTCGGTGCGCGACTTCTACATCGCGGTGGAATGGCTCAACGGCCGCAACGACCCGTACATCGGTGGCAGCAGCTACACCAACAGCCTGGCCCAGGGCGGCACCGATCACTGGGAGAACCAGCTGTACGCGAACGTCGGCTACTACTTCTGAGCGAGCGCCCCGCACGGCCACGGTGACTCCGTGGCCGTAGCCATACTCAAAGACGCATGCCGCGCCCGCCGTGGGCGCGAGGGGAGGGCCAGCGATGAAGCGCAAGATTCCGGCGCTCAATGCACTCAAGGCGTTCGAGGTGGCCGGCAGCACCGGCAGCTTCACCCGCGCCGCCGAGCTGCTCAACGTCACCCAGAGCGCGGTCAGCCGTCAGGTGCGCCAGCTCGAGGAACAGCTCGGCGAGCCGCTGTTGCAGCGCCGCCACCACCACCTGCAGCTGACCGACGCCGGGCGCATGTTGCTGCTCGCGTTGCAGCAGTCGTTCGACCGCATCGAGCTGACGGTGCGCGGCATCCAGCAGCGCCAGCACCTCAATCGCCTGCGCCTGAACGCCCCGCCGACCTTCGCCAGCCGCTGGCTGCTGCCGCGCCTGGGGCGCCTGCGCGAGGCGCATCCGGGGCTGGAAGTGACCCTCACCACGCACCTGCAGGACAACCTGGCCGAGGCCGCCGGCCTGGACTGCGCCATCCGTTTCGGCAACGGCGAGTGGGACGGCCTGGACAGCTCGCTGCTGATGCACGAGAAGCACATCGCGGTGTGCGCGCCGAGCTTGCTGGCGCAGCATGAGGAACAGGGCGTGGACCTGGGGCGCATGACCCTGCTGCATGTGCTGGCCCGCGACGACCAGCGTTACCTGACCTGGCGCCACTGGCTGGACGCCGCCCGGCTGCAGGGTGTGGACCTGCACGGGGGCTACGAATTCGACCTGCTGGACATGGCCATCCGCGCCGCCATCGATGGCCTCGGCGTGACCATGGCCGACCGCCAGATGGTGGCCCGCGAGCTGGTGGCCGGGCAACTGGTGCAACTGCTCGACGTGGAGGTCGAGGGTCACCAGTCCTACTGGTGGGTGAGCCGCCCCGGCCAGGCGCTGCCGGAGCACGTGGCGCGCTTCCGCGACTGGCTGCTGGAGGAAGTGCGCCTGGCCGAGCGCAGCCTGGGCCACGCCGCGCATATCGTCAGCCCGCTCTGAGGCGCCCGCGTCGCGCCGGGTAACATGCGGAAAATGCAGGTTACCCGGCGTTATTAATCGTTTGTCCCGCCTGCCGCGCCTGTCGACACTTGGCCCATCCAAGAACGACAAGAGTGTTCCCCATGCCTGCCCGCACCCGCCTGCCGGCGTGGCTTCGCGCCCGCCCCGCGTTCCGCCTGTCGTTCCTCCGCCACCGCGCCGCTTGAACCACAGGAATTCCCATGCGTACTGATCGAAACTTCATCGACGGCCACTTCCGCGACTCCGCCGAGGCCGCCCGCATCGCCGTGTTCGACCCCGCCAGCGAAGCCTGCATCGCCGAGGTGCCGGCCGCCAGCGAGGCCGAGGTGCGCCAGGCCGTGGACGCCGCGCAACGCGCCCAGCGCGACTGGGCCAAGCTGCCGGCCATCGAGCGCGGCGAATACCTGCGGCGCTTCGCCGAGGCTATCGAGCGCAACGCCGCGCGCATCGGCGAAGCGCTGGCCCGCGAATCCGGCAAGAGCCTGCCGGACGCCACCAACGAGGCGCTCTACGCCGCGCAGATCACCCGCTACCACGCCGAATGGGCGCGGCGCATCGAAGGCGAGGTGATCCCCAGCGACTCGCGCGACGAAACCATCCTGCTGCAGCGCGAGCCGATCGGCGTGGTGGCCTGCCTGATCCCCTTCAACTACCCGGTCTATACGCTGCTGCGCAAGGTCGCCCCGGCGCTGATCACCGGCAACACGGTGGTGGTGCGGCCGAGCAACAACACCCCGACCTCGGCCTTCGAGATCGCCCGCGCCGCCGCCGAGGCCGAGCTGCCGGCCGGCGTGTTCAACGTGCTGACCATGGTCCACGAGGTCGCCGCCACGCTCTGCCAGCACCCGGCGGTGGGCATGATCACCCTGACCGGCAGCGTCGGCGCCGGGCGCACGGTGCTCGACTACTGCAAGGCGAACATCGCCAAGCCGTCGCTGGAGCTGGGCGGCAAGACCCCGGCGATCATCGAGGCCGATGCCGACCTGGAGCAGGCCGCCAGCGCCATCGCCGCGTCCAAGACCACCCATTGCGGCCAGCTGTGCACGGCCATCGAGCGGGTCTACGTACAGGCCAGCGTGCACGACCGCTTCCTCGCCCTGCTGCGCGAGAAACTCGCCGCCGTGCGCAGCGGCGACCGCGCCGAAGATGCCAGCCGCATGGGCCCGCTGGTCAACGCCCGCTCGCGCCAGGAGATCCACGCCAAGGTGCAGCGCGCCCTGGCCGACGGCGCGCGGCTGGAATGCGGCGGCGTGCTGCCGGAGGGGCCAGGGCACTTCTACCCGGCGACCCTGCTCAGCGGCTGCCGCCAGGACATGGAGATCGTCCAGGAGGAAATCTTCGGCCCGGTGCTGCCGGTGCTGCGCTACGAGACCCTCGACGAAGCCCTGGCGATGGCCAACGACCACCAGTTCGGCCTGTCCTCGGTGCTCTACAGCGAGAGCTATCGCACGGCGATGAAGGTGGCCAACGCCATCGCGGCCGGCGAGCTGTACGTCAACCGCACCCCCGCCGACCCCTACCAGGGCTACCACGCCGGCTGGAAGCGCTCGGGCCTGGGCGGCGACGACGGCAAGCACGGGATGCTGGAGTTCACCCAGACCCGCCTGGTGGTCCTGAAGTACTGACGAGCCACGCCGGGCGCCTGCCTGCGCCCGGCGCGCGCCGCGTTTTTCCGACAACCCGCCGGTGCCCGCGCCGGCCACGAGACGCATGATGAAAAAAACAATAAGTGCAGAGGCCATGCCCATGGCCGTTCCGTCCAGCGCCAACCTGTCCCGCTACCTGCAACTGGCGTTGCTGGTGATCGCCGCCGGCGCCATCTACCCCATGCTCTACCTGCGCCAGGTGTACCAGAGCACCATGCTCGAGGCCCTGGCCATCGGCAACAGCGAGCTGGGCTACCTGTATTCCATCCTCGGCACCGCCTTCCTGCTCAGCTACCTGCCCAGCGGCTGGCTGGCCGACCGCATCGCCCCGCGCTTCCTGATCAGCTTCTCGCTGCTGGGTACCGGCGCGCTGGGCCTGTGGTACGCGCAGCTGCCGGGCTTCCGCACGCTGCTGGTGATCTTCTGCGGCTTCGGCATCACCACCGGGCTGACCTTCTGGGCCTCGCTGATCAAGCGGGTGAAGATGCTCGCCGGGGACGACGAGCAGGGCCGCTTCTTCGGCGTGCTCGACGGCGGGCGCGGGCTGGTCGAGGCGCTGCTGGCGACCGTGGCCATCGCGCTGTTCGCTTACGTCACCGAGACCCGTGGCGAGCGCAACGCCGAGGGCCTGCAGCTGGTCATCCACTTCTATGCCGCCTGCTGCATCCTGCTCGGCGCCGTGCTGATGCTGTTGCGCGACCCGCAGGGCGCGCGGGCCGAGGCGGCGGTGGAGAAGGGCAACCTGCTCGACGACCTGCGCACCCTGGCGCGCATCCCGGAACTGTGGCTGGTGGCCGCCATCGTGTTCTGCGGCTACCACTTCTTCTGGGCCACCTACAGTTTCTCGGCCTACCTGCAGGAAGGCGGCTTCGGCCTCAGCGCGACCATGGCCGGGCTGATCACCACCATCAAGCTGTGGATGCGCCCGGTCGGCGGCATCGGCGGCGGCTGGTTGGGCGACCGCTTCTCCAAGGCCGGGGTGCTGACCTGGGCCATGCTGCTGTCGGCCCTGGGCATGCTCGGCCTGGTGCTGCTGCCGAGCCTGCACAGCCTCGGCATGCTGGTGTTCCTGGTGATCTTCATCGGCCTGATGACCTACGCCATCCGCGGCCTGTACTGGGCGATCCTCGACGACTGCCACATCCCCCTGCGGGTCACCGGCCTGGCCATCGGCATCATCTCGCTGGTCGGCTACTCGCCGGACGTTTTCCTGCCGCTGCTCAACGGCTGGATCACCGACCGCTTCCCCGGCTTCGTCGGCTACCAGATCTATTTCTCCTACGTCGTGGCGGTGGGCCTGCTGGGCGTCGTCGCCACCCTGATCCTGAAGAAACGCATCGACACGAGAGCGCGCCAAGCATGAAAGTCGTCTCCCTGCAGACCCACGTGGTCGCCGTTCCGCCGCCGCACATCGGCGGCATGTACTGGCTGTTCGTGACCCTGAAGACCGACTGCGGCATCGAGGGCGTCGGCGAAATCTACGCCGCCACCTTCCACCCGAAGGCGATGGTCCCGGTGATCGAGGACGTGTTCCAGCGCTACCTGCTGGACCAGGATCCGCACCACATCGAGCGCTTCTTCCGCCGCGCCTATTCCAGCGGCTTCACCCAGCGCCCGGACCTGACCATGATGGGCGTGGTCAGCGGCTTGGAAATGGCCTGCTGGGACATCGTCGGCAAGGCGGCGAACAAGCCGGTGTACGAGCTGCTTGGCGGCAAGGTCCATGAGCGCCTGCGTTCCTACACCTACCTGTACCCGAAGAACGCCCAGGGCGAGTACGACTACTCCGACCCGGACCTGGCCGCCGAGTGCGCGGTGCACAACATGAACCTGGGCTTCAGCGCGCTGAAGTTCGACCCGGCCGGCCCCTACACCGCGTTCTCCGGCCACCAGCTGTCGCTGGAGGTGCTGGAGCGCTGCGAGACCTTCTGCCGCAAGATTCGCGAGGCGGTGGGCAATCAGTGCGACCTGCTGTTCGGCACCCACGGGCAGATGGTGCCGTCCTCGGCCATTCGCCTGGCCAGGCGCCTGGAGAAATACGACCCGCTGTGGTTCGAGGAGCCCATCCCGCCGGGCCAGGAAGAGGCCATGGGCCAGGTCGCGGCGAAGACCAGCATCCCCATCGCCACCGGCGAGCGGCTGACCACCAAGTACGAGTTCTTCCGCCTGCTGCAGGCCGGCGGCGCGTCGATCCTGCAGATGAACGTGGGGCGCTGCGGCGGCCTGCTCGAAGGCAAGAAGATCGCCTCCATGGCCGAGGCCTTCTACGCGCAGATCGCCCCGCACCTGTACAACGGCCCCATCGGCGCCGCCGCGAGCTTCCAGCTGGCGACCTGCACGCCGAACTTCCTGATCCAGGAAAGCATCGGCACCTGGGACGGCTTCCACGCGGAAATCCTCAAGACGCCATTGCAGTGGGAAGACGGCTACATCATCCCCTCCAGCGAGCCCGGCCTGGGCGTGGAGCTGGACATGGAGGTGGTGCGCCGCCACTCGCCCTACAGCGGCGAGCGCCTGCACCTGCAGATGGGCCCGGACCCGGTCGACGTCAAGGACAACGCCCCGGCCAAGG
>NZ_JARJLT010000140.1 GCF_029335315.1 Pseudomonas citronellolis | reverse complement strand
GACGACGAGGAGGTGGCGCGACGCATGGAGCGCGCCACCGGCCGCAGCCGCAACGGCTGCGCCTGCCCCGGCAGCTGCCGCGGCGACTGCGAGCATTGGCGCCGCGACTGGCCGGCGTGAATGCCGGCCACGCGTTAATGGAACGTTAAGCCTCGCGTCGGAGCCTGCGACAAGACGCCGCATCACCCCGGTCGATGATCATTAGCAAGCACATCAATTTCTCGCGCGGGGTGGTTCGATGGTCATATCTGTCCCACGCCCCGCCAAGCGGTGGACGCCTGCAGCATCGACCCCTGTCCGACCCGGACCCGACGACAGACATCCGATGCCAGCGCTCCAGGGCGGGGCTACATCCCACTCGCTATGAGGACCACCAGAATGAAGATTGCTTCTGTCGTATCGGCGGTAATTTCCAGCCTCGCTCCCATGGCCTTCGCGCAGGACGCGCTCAAGGAGCCCGGCGCCGAGATCACCCCGGTCGAGTACCACTACGGCATGCAACTGGACATCGACAAGGTCCTGCACCGTACCGACAACTCGCACAAGGTGGGCATGGTCCCCGCCTACCTGGTGTACCAGGACCACGAGGGCGAGACGCACCGCGTACGCTTCCTCGAATGGGGCGGTCAGGCTAGCCACGCCTGAGCCCCGACCCGGCATCGGCCCCTGGTCGACTTGGCCAACCCCGCGAGCCTGTTGTAGCGACCGGGGGCCGATCTTTCACTGCACCAGCCTACTCCGCCTGCCGATACGGCAACGCCGCCCTCGCCTCTTCGGCGTAGGCGCGAATGCCGGCGCGCTCCTGGCCGAGGAAGTCCGCCACCGCGGCGCGCAGCCCCGGGTGCCCGAGACGGTGCCAGGAGCGCGTGATTACCGGTTCGAAGCCACGGATCAGCTTGTGCTCGCCCTGGGCGCCGGCGTCGAAGCGGCGCAGCCCGGCGGCCAGCGCGTAGTCCAGGCCCTGGTAGAAGCAGGTCTCGAAGTGCAGGCGGTCGTAGTCCGCCAGGCAGCCCCAGTAGCGCCCGTAGAGGGTGTCGCCATCCACCAGGCTGAAGGCCATGGCCACCGGCCGGCCGTGGCGGCGAGCGAAGACCACGCGAATCGCCGCGCCCATGCGCTCGGCCAGCAGGCTGAAGAACTCCCGCGTCAGGTACGGCGCCTGGCCGCGCACCTCGTAAGTGCTGGCGTAGCAGGCATAGACGAAGTCCCAGTCGGCCTCGGTCAGCTCCGGCCCTTCCAGCCAGCGGAACTCCATGCCCTGCCCGGCGACCTGTTCGCGCTCCTTGCGCAATTGCTTGCGCTTGCGCGAGGCCAGGGCGTCGAGGAAGTCCTGGAAGTCCCGGTAATCCCGGTTGAACCAGTGGTACTGGCAACCCAGGCGCTCCATCCAGCCGTCCTGCGCGGCGATCAGCGCGTCCGCGCGCGGGTCGGTGAAGTTCACGTGCACGCCCGACCACAGGCCCTCTTCGCACCCCTCGCCCAACACCTCCAGCAACTCGCCGATGGCGTCCGCCTCGCCCAGCAGGCGCGCGCCGCTCACCGGCGAGAACGGCACGCCCACCAGCAGCTTGGGGTAGTAGCGGATGCCGGCGCGCTGGCAGGCCTCGGCCCAGCCCCAGTCGAACACGTATTCGCCGTAGGAATGCGCCTTCACGTAGGCCGGCAGCGCCGCGCGCGGCTGGCCGGCGTCATCGCGCAGCACGTGGTGCGCCGGGCGCCAACCTGTGCGCGCGGTAACGCTGCCACTGTCCTCCAGGCTGGAAAGGAAGGCGTGGCGAAGGAACGGCTGGGCGTCGGGCAGCAGGGCGTCCCACTGGCCGGACGGCAGTTCGCTGAGACGGGAAAGTCGGTAGATCGGCATGCCCGACAGTCTGGGGCCGGGCGCGGCGGAAGAAAAGACCGGTGGCGCCCTTCGTCGCCCCCTCCTTGCGCGAGCGGCGCGCTGTTCTATGGTGGGGTGACGCAATGCACAGGCCCCGCCGCCCGGCGGGACAGCCCCGCCAGAGCGGCGCCTGGCGCCGTGAAGGCGCGGGCGGCGCCCCTGGCCCCGCACAGCGAGGTCCGCACCATGCAAAGCCTGCAATGCACCCACCGCGACCACACCATCATCGCCCGCGTCTTCGAGCATCCGGGCTTGCCGACGCCCTTCGCCGCCGGCTGCCAGATCACCGCCCCGGACGGGCGCACCACGCGGCGCCAGGCGCTGCCGACGAAGATGGCCTTCCTGGCCGACCTGGACGCCGCCCAGCACGCCTCGATCGCCCACGGCAAATGGCTGGTGGACCAGAGCCTGGACGGCGACCGCGACCTGTTCCACTAGTCGGCCAGGGCTTCGCCCGCAGGTAGCGCGCCCGGCTCGCCCAACGGGCGCTGCAAGGCCAGGAACTGCTGCGCCGAATAGCGCCAGGCTTGCCCGGCGGCCCATTCGGCGCAGGCCCTGCGTTCCAGCAGCAGGGCGCGCAGGCAGGCCTTGCGCAGGTCGACGTCGATGGCCCCGGTGACGCCATCCTGCAACACATCCAGCGGCCCCGGCACCGGGAACGCCGCCACCGGCGTGCCGCAGGCCAGGGCCTCGTACATCACCAGGCCGAGGGTATCGGTGCGCGATGGGAACACCAGCGCGCTGGCCGTGCGATAGATTTCGGTCAGCGCCTCGCCATGCCGGTAGCCGAGGAACTCCACCTGGGGATAACGCGCCTGCAATTCGGCGCGCAGCGGGCCGTCGCCGACCACCCGCTTGAGCCCCGGCAACTCCAGTTCGAGGAAGGCTTCCAGGTTCTTCTCCGGCGCCAGGCGACCGACGTAGAGGAACACCGGGCCCACGGCGGGTCCCGGCCCTACCTGGAACTGTGTGGTGTCGACGCCCTTGCGCCACAGCTCCAGGGCCCGCACGCCCCAGTCGGCGAAGGCGCCGCGCATGCGCTCGCTGCTCACCAGCACCGCCGCGCTGGGCGCATGGAAGCGGCGCAGCACGGCGTAGCCGAAGGACAGCGGCAGCCAGGCCCAGCGATTGTTCAGGTACTCCGGGAAACGCGTGTGGATGGCCGTGGTGAAGGCCAGCCCGCGACGTACCAGCCAACGCCGCGCGGCCCAGCCCAGCGGGCCTTCGGTAGCCAGGTGCACGCAGTCCGGGGCGAACGCCTCGATGGCCGACCCGACCTTCCACAGGTCCCAGGCCAGGGGGATTTCCGGGTAGCTCGGGCAGGGCCGGCTGCGGAACTCCGCCGGCGACAGCAGGCGCACCTGGTGCCCCAGGCTTTCCAGTTCGGCGACCAGCGCGCGCAGGCTGGTGACCACCCCGTTGACCTGCGGCGCCCAGGCGTCGGTGACGATCAGCAGCCTCATGCCGCCGGCTCGGCGACGACCAGCTCGGCGGCCTGCTGGGCCTGCTCCTCGGCCAGCCGATAGAGCTGGATGCTGCCGTCCCAGTGCTCGATCAGCGCGCTGCAGGACTCCACCCAGTCGCCGCAGTTGAGGTACTCGACCTCGCCGATACGGCGAATTTCCGCATGGTGGATGTGCCCGCAGACCACACCGTTGAGGCCACGCCTGTGCACCTCGTGGGCGATGGCCTCCTCGAAGTCGCTGATGAAGTTAACCGCGGTCTTGACCTTGTGCTTGAGGTACGCCGACAGCGACCAGTAGCCGTAGCCATAGCGGCTGCGCCAGTGGTTCAGCCAGCGGTTGAGGGTCAGGGTGAACTCGTAGGCGGAGTCGCCGAGGAACGCCAGCCAGCGGTGGTAGCGGGTGATGACGTCGAACTGGTCGCCGTGGATCACCAGCAGGCGGCGGCCGTCGGCGGTGGTGTGCTCGATCTCGTCGACCAGGCGGATGTTGCCCAGCAGCAGCGAGGAGTAGCGGCGCAGGAATTCGTCGTGGTTGCCGGTGACGTAGATCACCTCGGTGCCGCGCTTGCTCATGGTCAGCAGGCGGCGGATGACGTTGGTGTGCGCCTGGGGCCAGTAGATGCCGCCGCGCAGTTTCCAGCCGTCGATGATGTCGCCGACCAGGTAGATGCGCTCGGCGTGGTAGCGCTTGAGGAAAGCCGCCAGGTGTTCGGCCTGGCAATCGCGCGTGCCCAGGTGGACGTCGGATATCCACAGGGTGCGCACCCGTTGTTTTTTCGTCGGGGTCAGGCGCTGGGCGCTGGTCATTGGCGTGCTCCGCGGGGTTTAGTCGATTCTCCGGCCAGCCGGTGACCCGCTCATGACGGCCGCGCGACAGTCCCGTGACAGCCCGGGTCGCGCTAGACTGGGCACCTGCCTTCGGAGCCCGCCATGAGCCAGATCCTCTCCCTGCGCCGCTACAGCCACGAACACCTCGCCCACAGCCACGACCACGCGCAGCTGGTCCTGGGCCTGTCCGGCAGCCTGGAGTTCGAAGTCGGCGGCCTGGGCAGCCAGGTCGGCCGCCAGCGCCTGGCGGTGGTCCCGCGCGACACCCACCACGCCTGCGCCGCACCCGGCGGCAGCCAGTGCCTGGTGTTCGACCTGGAAGACGAAGACCTGCTGCTGCGTGGCCTCGGCGAGCACGCGCAGAGCATCCGCCGGCTGCTCGAACGCCCCGCCGCGCTGACCCTCAACCCCGCCCAGGGGCAACTGGTGCACTGGCTGGCCGCCAGCCCCCTGCAGGACCCGGTGATCGCCCGCCAGGGCGCCCTGCTGCTGCTCGCCAGCCTCGCCGGCATGCACGCGGCGGAAGAGCCGGCGCGGCTCCCGCTGGCCAGCCTCGACAGCTACATCGACCGCCACGCCGGGCACCCGCTGCAGGTCGCCGACCTGGCGCGGCTGGCCGGGCTGTCGGCGGCGCGTTTCCACGCCCGCTTCCTCGCCGAGACCGGGCAGACGCCGATGGACTACGTGCGCCAGCGCCGCCTGCAACTGGGCCGCGAGTTGCTCGCTTCCACCCACCTGGCGGTCGGCGAGATCGCCGCGCGGGTCGGCTACGCCTCGCAGAGCGCGTTCACCGCCGCCCTGGTCCGCCAGTTCGGCAGCACGCCACGGCAGCTGCGCCGCGAGACGCGCGACAATTCCCGCTAGTCGCTCGACAGACAAAAGCCCGCCCACGCCCTAGACTGCCGGCCATCATCGAGCAGAAGAGCGGAGGAGATCGGCGATGTCGGCAGAAACCATCGAGTGGCAGGACTTCGAGCGCGTCGAACTGCGCGTGGGCACCATCGTCCACGCCGAACCCAACACCAAGGCGCGCAAGCCGGCGTACATCCTCCAGGTCGACCTCGGCCCGCTCGGGCTGAAGACCTCCAGCGCGCAGATCACCGCGCACTACGGCCTCGACGAACTGCTCGGGCGCCAGGTCCTGTGCGTGTGCAACTTCGCGCCCAAGTCGATCGCCGGGGTGCGCTCCGAGGTGCTGGTCACCGGCGTCTACGACAACGACGACAAGGTGGTGCTGGCCGGTTTCGACAAGCCGCTGCCCAACGGCGCGCGCCTCGCCTGAGACGTTTCCCGCCAGACAACCAACCACGATCCGAGAAGCAATGCGCGTTCCCCGCCTCACGCCCCGTTCGGCCCTGATCGGCCTGCACATCGGCGCCCTGATGTTCGGCCTGACCGGCATCTTCGGCAAACTCATCCTCGCCGGCCCGCTGGTGATCGTCTTCGGCCGCGCGCTGTTCGGCGTGCTGGCCCTGGGCGGCGCCTTCGGCGCGCACCTGGCGGCGCAGCCACGGCCGAGCCTGCGCCAGGCCGCGGCGCTGGCCGGCAGCGGACTGCTGCTGTGCGCGCACTGGTTGACCTTCTTCCTCGCGGTGAAGGTCGGCAACGTCGCCGTGGCCACCCTTGGCTTCGCCAGCTTCCCGGCCTTCACCGTGCTGCTCGAAGGGCTGCTGTTCCGCGAACGCATCCGCCGCCTGGAGTACCTGGTGGTGGGCCTGGTGTGCCTGGGCCTGGTGCTGGTGACGCCGAACCTGGACTTCAGCCAGGGCGCCACCGCAGGGCTGTTCTGGGGCATCGTCTCGGGCCTGCTGTTCGCCCTGCTGTCGCTGGCCAACCGCGCCAGCGTGCGCGGCCTGGACCCGATCCTCTCGGCCTTCGCGCAGAACCTCACGATCATCGTCTGCCTGCTGCCCCTGGCGGCGTTCGAGCTGCCGGCAGTGCGCGCGCTGGACTGGTTCTGGCTGGTGCTGCTGGGGGTGCTCTGCACGGGCGTGGCGCACAGCCTGTTCGTCGCCAGCCTGCAGCTGATCAAGGCGCGCACGGCGGCGGTGATCTTCGCCCTGGAGCCGGTCTACGGCATCGCCTTCGCCGCCGTGCTGTTCGGCGAACAGCCAAGCCTGCGCATGCTCGCCGGTGGCGCGCTGATCATCTTCGCCACCTTCCTCAGCGCGCGCAGTGCCGCGTAGGGCGCTAACGCCCCAGGCGTTATCCGCCGATACCGGAACTCAGGCCGCGGCGGATAACCGCGAACGGTTATCCACCCTACGACAAGCCCGGACGCAAACACCCTGGGCCGCCCTTGCAGGCAAAAAAGAAGGCCGCCCCGCAGCATGCGTAACCCGAATCCTTGCCCTGGGGAGGGATTGCCAAGGAATCACCGCACGATGGCCTGCGAAGCGGCCTGTAGGTTCCGGCGCATTGGCCGGTTGAATCAGTTGACGCTGTAGCCACGCCCGTTCAGGCAGGCGCCAAGGGCCCGCCGGTAGGTGTCGGCGACGCCGACCTGGGGCGCCTGGTTGGCCACCGCCGGGTCGAAGCCGCTCTGGCCAACGGCCCAGGTATGGCACTCGTAGCGATCGCGGCTCTGCTGGTCGGGCGTCTGCCCGCGCGCCGGGTAGGCGATCACGTCGTAGCTCACGCCCACCGGGGCCTGCTGCACCGCCGGCGGCGGCTCGACCACCACGTACTGGCGGCGGTCGGCGTTCCACAGGTAGTAGGTGCCGGCAGCCACGAAGTAGAGCGCGCTGCCGATCCACAACGAGCGGGCGTAATCCGGCAGGCCATGGCCATGACCGGGACCCCAGCCATGATACGGACCCGGTCCGGGACCAGGCCCCGGGCCGTAGCCGGGCGGGCCGGCAAGAGCAACGGCGGACAGGCTCAAGGCCAGTGCCGCGGCGATCGACTTCCACACCAAGCGCGAGGACATCTACAAAACACCCCTGTTACGCGGGCGGCGCGCCGCCCGTTGTGCATGGTGCCTATGATCGCAAGGTCGAAGCCCCGCCGCTGTCAGCGCTTGGTAAAGACTTGGTAAAACCCCCAATACAATGGCTTCAGGCGCCGCGCGCCAGCAGCCACTGGCAGTAGCGCGCCACGCCCTCTTCCACGCCCAGCATCGGCGCGCGGTAGCCGGCTTCGCGCAGGAAGGCGATGTCGGCGCAGGTGTAGCACTGGTACTTGCCGCGCAGGCTGTCGGGGAACTCGCTGTACTCCAGCACGCCCTGGGCGACGGCCTGCTCCAGGCTCAGCGGCTGCTGGTCGTCTTGCGCGCGCAGTGTGTTGATCACCGCCATGGCTACGTCGTTGAAGGGCTGCGCACGGCCGCTGCCGAGGTTGAAGATGCCGCTGCGGCCGGGGTTGTCGAGGAAGTGCAGGTTGACCCGGGCGACGTCCTCCACCGAGACGAAATCGCGCAGGTGGCCGCCGGCGGGATAGTCGCCATATTCGCCGAACAACTGCACCTTGCCGCTGGCGCGATACTGCTCGAAGCAGTGGAAGGCCACCGAGGCCATGCGCCCCTTGTGCTGCTCGCGCGGGCCGTAGACGTTGAAGTAGCGCAGCCCGACGATCTGGCTGCGGGCCTGCGGCAGCGCCCGGCGCACGCGCTGGTCGAAGAGGAACTTGGAATAGCCATAGACGTTCAGCGGCTGCTCGTACTCGCGCAGCTCGCGGAAGTCGCGGCCACCGCCGTAGACCGCCGCCGAGGAGGCGTAGAGGAAGGGCACGCCGAGCTTCTGGCTGGCGTCCAGCAGGTCGCAGCTGTAGCGGTAGTTGTTGTCCATCATGTAGCGCCCGTCGCACTCCATGGTGCTGGAGCAGGCGCCCTGGTGGAACAGCGCGCGGACCACGCCGAAGCCGCCCCTGGCGTAGCGTTCGACGAAGTCGCGCTTGTCCAGGTAATCGCTGATGTCGCAGTCGGCGAGGTTGCGGAATTTGTCGCCCTCGGTCAGGTCGTCGACGGCGATGATGTCGGTTTCACCGCGCAGGTTCAGCGCCTTGACGAGGTTGCTGCCGATGAACCCGGCGGCTCCGGTGACGATGATGCTCATGAGGGAACACTCCCCTGTGGAGAATGGATTGCCCTCAGGTTATTCCGAGCGTCGCCCTCGGCCTTTGATACAAGGCAGGAAAAGATAGCTTGCTAACAATTTGACACGAATCGGCGGTCACGGTCGGTCGTTATGGCCCAGGTCACGTTGCGGGTCGATGCGGTCGCGCACCCGCTGCTTGAGCACCTTGGCCTCGGGGAAGCCGCCGTCGGCCTTGCGCTCCCAGATCTGCTCGCCGTCGCAGGTGATGCGGAACACCCCGCCGGTGCCGGGTTCGAGGCTGACCCGGGCGAGGTCGTCGGCGAAGGTGCTGAGCAGTTCCTGGGCCAGCCAGGCGGCGCGCAGCAGCCACTGGCACTGGGTGCAATAGGTGATGACGATTTCCGCTCTGGGTTGGCTCATCGGGCAGGGTCCTCGGGCTGGGATGCCTATAATAGCCGGCTGGAAGCCCGATCGGACCCGCCCCATGCGCCGACTGCTGTACGCCCTCCTGCTGCTGTTGCCCCTCTCCGCCCTGGCCGCCGGCAATCCGCCGAAGATCGGCCTGGTGCTCTCCGGCGGCGCCGCCCGTGGCCTGGCCCACATCGGCGTGCTCAAGGCCCTCGACGAGCAGGGCATCCACATCGACGCCATCGCCGGCACCAGCATGGGCGCGGTGATCGGCGGGCTCTACGCCGCCGGCTACACGCCCAAGGAACTGGAGCGCATCGCCCTCGACCTCGACTGGCAGCAGGCGCTGTCGGACTCGCCGCCCAGGGTCGACGTGCCCTTCCGCCGCAAGCAGGACGACCGCGACTTCCTCATCAAGCAGAAACTCAGTTTCCGCGACGACGGCACCCTCGGCCTGCCGCTGGGCGCCATCCAGGGCCAGAACCTGACCATGCTGCTGGAGAGCCTGCTGGTGCACACCAGCGGCACCCGCGACTTCAACAAGCTGGCCATCCCCTTCCGCGCCGTGGCCACCGACATCTCCAGCGGCGAGAAGGTGGTGTTCGACCATGGCCACCTGCCCCTGGCGATCCGCGCCAGCATGTCGATCCCGGCGGTGTTCGCCCCGGTGGAAATGGACGGCAAGCTGCTGGTGGACGGCGGCATGGTCGATAACATCCCGGTGGACGTGGCGCGGCAGATGGGCGTCGACGTGGTCATAGTGGTGGACATCGGCAACCCGCTGCTGGAGCGCAAGCAGCTGGCCACGGTGGTCGACATGCTCAACCAGTCGGTCACCCTGATGACCCGCAAGAACTCCGAGGCGCAGCTGGCCACCCTGAAGGCCGACGACGTGCTGATCCAGCCGCCGCTCAGCGGCTACAGCTCTACCGATTTCGGCCGCGTGCCGCAGCTGATCGACGCCGGCTACCGCGCCACCAGCATCCTCGCCCCGCGCCTGGCCGCGCTGCGCAAGCCGCAGGACGCCGAGGCGGTGGCGCTGGCGGCGGCGCGCCTGCCCAACGAGCGCACCCCGGTGATCGCCAGCATCCGCGTGGAGAACGACTCCAAGGTCAGCGACGACGTGATCCGCCACTACATCCGCCAGCCGCTGGGCCAGCCGCTCGACCTCGACCGCCTGCAGAGCGACATGAGTACCCTCTACGGCCTGGACTACTTCGACCAGGTGCAGTACCGCGTGGTCCACGACAAGGACGGCAACGCCCTGGTCATCCACGCCCTGGGCAAGCGCAGCGGCACCGACTTCCTGCGCCTGGGCCTGAACCTCTCCGACGACCTGCGCGGCGACAGCACCTTCAACGTCGGCGCCAGCTACCGGGTCAACGGCATCAACCGCTACGGCGCGGAGTGGCTGACGCGCCTGCAGGTCGGCGACCAGCAGGAGCTGTACAGCGAGTTCTACCAGCCGCTGGACGCCGGTTCGCGCTACTTCGTCGCGCCCTACGTGTTCAACGAGGCGCGCAACGTCGAGGCCACCGACAACGACGACCCCATCGCCGAATACCGCCTGGAGCGCTACGGCTACGGCCTCAACGTCGGCCGGCAGATCGCCAACAACGGCGAGATCCGCCTGGGCGCCGCCCAGGCCTTCGGCAAGGCCGACGTGCGCGTGGGCCAGCAGGACCTGCCGGACTTCCACTTCAACGAAGGCTACGCCGAGCTGAAGTACTCCTTCGACACCGTCGACAACGTCGACTTCCCCCGCGAGGGCGAGGACATCCAGGCCAGCTTCCGCGAACACACCCCGTCGCTGGGCGACGACGACCGCTACCGGCAATGGCAGCTGCGCCTGGACAAGGCGCTGAGCAGCGGGCCGAACACCTGGGTGCTGGGCGGCGGCTACGGGCGCACCCTGGACGACGCCGAAGTGGTGGTATCGAGCTTCCTGCTCGGCGGCGCGCGCGAGCTCTCCGGCTTCCGCCAGGACGCCCTGGCCGGGCAGAACTACAGCCTCGGCCGGGTGATCTACTACCGGCGCATGACCGAGCGCTCGTTCCTGCCGCTGGACTTCCCCTTCTACCTCGGCGGCAGCCTGGAACGCGGCCGCGTGTGGAACAACGACAACAGCTACAACACCGGCTACATCAACGCCATGAGCATCATGCTCGGCTTCGAGACGCCGCTGGGGCCGCTGTCGTTCAGCTACGGCCTGAACGACGCCGACGAGCACGCGCTGTACCTGAACCTGGGGCGCAACTTCTGACGCGGAGACGCTTCACCCACCTCGTCATCCCCGCGAACGCGGGGACCCAGGGACTTTCCGCCCCAAGAATCGTAGGGCGCATAACGCCTCAGGCGTTATCCGCCGTTTCCATGCCCGACGGCGGATATCCACAGG
>NZ_JARJLT010000013.1 GCF_029335315.1 Pseudomonas citronellolis | reverse complement strand
TCGGCGTCGTACTCGGTGTGCTGCACCGGCTGGAACAGCGGGTTGTCGTAGTCGTCGATGCCGGAGACCGCGTTGACCTGCTTCTGGTGCTTGGTCACATCGTCGTTGATGTGGATGCGCGCCACCGCCAGGCCGATATCGTCCTTCGGCCGCGCATCGAACAGGCCTTTGTAGACCATGCCGGCCTGCTGGTAGTTGTCGATGCTGTTGGTCGCCTGGTCATGCACGGTGAAGTTGGCGAACAGGCTCAGGCCGCGCGAGGCGTCGCCGTCGTGCGCGGTCACCTGCTGCTGCGCCACCACCCACCAGCCGTGCTT
>NZ_JARJLT010000139.1 GCF_029335315.1 Pseudomonas citronellolis | reverse complement strand
GATCCCTCCGCACATCAATTGCGGCTCTTGGCCTGCTCGTACAGCGGCATCACCTTGGGAATGGTGGCCTGCAGGTTGGCCATGCGCGTGCTGTCCGCCGGGTGGGTGCTGAGGATCTCCGGCGGGGCATCGCCGCCGGCCTGGCCCATCTTCTGCCACAAGGTCAGCGCGGCGTTGGGGTTATAGCCTGCGCGAGCGGCAAGTTCCAGGCCGATGAGGTCGGCTTCGGTCTCGTTCTGCCGGCTGTTGGGCAGGGTCATGCTGTACTGCACCACCTGGTCGGCCAGCTGCATGCTGTCCTGGCCGAGGCCGAGCAGCGCGCCGCCGAGGTTCTCGCCCATCTGCACGGCGTAGGCCCGCGACATCTGCTCGCGGCCATGCTCGCGCAGGGCGTGGGCGATCTCGTGGCCCATCACCGCGGCGATCTCGTCGTCGGTGAGCTGCAGCTTATCGATCAGGCCACTATAGAAGATGATCTTGCCGCCGGGGCCGCAGTTGGCGTTGAGCTCGTCGCTCTTGATCACGTTGACCTGCCAGTCCCAGCCCGGGGCGTCCTGGCGGAACGCGCCGGTCTGCGGGATCAATCGCGCGGCCACGGCCTTGACGCGCTTGGCGTCGCTGCTGGCGTTGTCGAGCTTGCCCGCCGAGGTCGCCTCGGTGAGGGTCTTCTGGTAGGACTGCGAGTACATCTGGTCCACCTGCTGGCTCGACAGCATGCTGAACATGTACTGCTTGCGCTCGACGCCGACGGCGCCGCCGCTGGTGGTGTTCACCTGTTGGCAGCCGGCCAGCAGCAGGGCCGCGGCCAAGCCGGTGAAACGGAATATGCGGGGCATGATGCTCTCCTGAAACTATGCAATCACCCTTGGACAGCGCGCCATGGTAGGCCGCCCCCCGATGGCCGGCAACCGCTCCGAGTGGCTCTCGACACAAGGGCGTTACAACCCATTACAACGCCCGCCTAAGGAAAGCCTGGAGTCCTGCCGATACAGCTGAACAGGCTTTCCCTGGTACGCGGGTATTTCGTCATGAAGTTCAAGTCGATCCAGTTTTCCGTGGTGGCGCTGGCCGGAGCCAGCGTCCTGGCCGTGGTGGCGGCGCTGGTGCTGTACGCGCTGTTCGCCAGCGGGCGCACCCAGACCCTGGTGCAGGAGCGCACCCAGGGGCTGCTCGAGAAGGTCATCAACGAACGCCTGGTGGCCCTCGCCCGCGCCCAGGCCAGCCAGATCCAGCGCGAGCTGGAATACCCGCTGACGGTGGTCAAGGGCCTGGCCCAGGCCAACATGCTGATGGACGACAAGGACGCCGAAGGCAAGCCGATGCTGGGCATCAGCCGCGGCGAGATGTCCAACCTGCTGCGCCAGACCGTGCAGCAGAACCCCAAGCTGCTGGACGCCTTCGCCGGCTGGGAACCCAACGCCTTCGCCGGCGCCGACAGCCTCTACGCCGGGCAGACCGGCGCCGGCTACGACGCCAGCGGACGCTTCATGCCCTGGTGGTACCGCAAGGCCGACGGCAGCCTGACCGTGGAAGCCATGGGCGACACCCTGGAAAGCCAGAAGGTGCTCCCCACCGGGGTACGCGAGGGCGAGTACTACCTGTGCCCGAAAGAGCGCCTGAAGCCCTGCGTGATCGACCCCGCGCCCTACGAGATGGGCGGCCGGATGGTACTGATGTCGTCGTTCAACGCCCCGGTGGTGGTCAACGGCCAGTTCCGTGGCGCGGTCGGCGCCGACCTGTCGCTGGACTTCATCCAGGACCTGCTCAAGGCTGCCGACGCCACCCTGTATGACGGTGCCGGCGAGCTCGCGCTGATCTCCGCCAACGGCCGCCTGGTGGCCTACACCAAGGACGCCGCGAAGCTCGGCGAAGCCGCCGCCAAGGTGCTCGACGCCAGCCAGGCCGCCAGCCTGGCCAAGCTGCAGGGCGAAGAGCCGCTGTACATCCAGGACGAGGCCCGCGACACCATCGACCTGTTCCTGCCCTTCGCCATCGGCGACACCGGCACGCGCTGGACGCTGATGCTGGAAATCCCCCGCCAGGCCGTGCTCGGCGAGCTCAAGCAGCTGCAGGGCGCGCTCAAGGCGCAGAGCGATTCCGACACCCTGGGCATGACCCTGGTCGGCCTGCTCATCGCCGCCGGCGGCCTGCTGGTGATCTGGCTGGTCGGCCACGGCATCGCCCGGCCGCTGCGCCAGCTGGTCGGCATGCTCGACGACATCGCCCAGGGCGAAGGCGACCTGACCCGCCGCCTGTCCAGCGACCGCGCCGACGAGCTGGGCTCAATCGCCAGCGGCTTCAACACCTTCCTCGGCAAGCTGCAGGGCATGATCGGCCAGGTGGTGACCTCGGTGCAGCACGTCAGCGACTCCTCCGAGCACACCGCGGACATCGCCATCCGCACCAACCAGGGCGTGCAGAAGCAGCTGGCGGAAATCGAGCTGGTGGCCACCGCCGTCCACGAGATGACCGCCACCGCCCAGGACGTGGCGCGCAACGCCACCCACGCGGCGGAAGCGGCCAGCCATGCCGACCAGGCCGCGCACCAGGGCAAGCAGATCGTCGAAAGCAGTTCGGCGGCGATCCAGGCCCTGGCCACCGAGATCGGCCGCGCCGTGGGCGTGGTGCAGACCCTGGCCCGCGACAGCGAGAACATCAACGCCATCCTGGTGGCCATCCGCGGCATCGCCGAGCAGACCAACCTGCTGGCGCTCAACGCCGCCATCGAGGCGGCCCGCGCCGGCGAGCAGGGCCGCGGCTTCGCCGTGGTGGCCGACGAGGTACGCAACCTGGCGCAGAAGACCCAGCAGGCCACCCAGGAAATCCAGACGATGATCCAGCAGCTGCAGAACGGCACCCGCGAAGTGGTGCAGGTGATGCAGCAGAGCCAGGACAAGACCGACGACAGCGTGCGCCACGCCCACGAGGCCGCGCAGGCGCTGGAATCGATCACCCAGGCGGTGTCGGTGATCAACGACATGAACACCCAGATCGCCAGCGCCGCCGAGGAGCAGAGCGCGGTGGCCGAGGACATCAACCGCAACGTCGCCAATATCGGCCTGGTCGCCAACCAGGTCGCCGGCGGCGCCGACGAGGCGTCCCAGGCCAGCGCCGAGCTGACCAAGCTGGCCGAGCAGCAGCGGCGGCTGGTGAATCAGTTCAAGGTGTAGGCCCTGGCGGCCCCCGGTAGGAGCGAGCTTGCTCGCGAATGGGGTTTGCCGGTGGCATGGGCGCCGGGCTAAAGAGCGCCCTCTCCCTGAAGGGAGAGGGGGCTGTCCTGAGCGGACTGGAAGTCAGGCGTCATCCTCACACCTTCGTCGCTCCCTGGACGTAGGGCGGATAACGCCTACGGCGTTATCCGCCGTTTTCGTCAGGCTCCGCTGCCTTGGCCAACGGCGGATAAGCGCAAGCGCTCATTCGCCCTACGTTCCGGGCGTCAGAGCGGTTCCGGCAGGCGCTCGCACAGCCGCGCCAGGGCCAGGGCCCAGGCCTGCTGGTCGTTGAGACAGGGGATCAGCACCAGCTCCTCGCCACCGGCGGCGATGAACTGTTCGCGGCCGCGCTGGCCGATTTCCTCCAGGGTCTCGATGCAGTCGGCGACGAACGCCGGGCACATCACCAGCAGGCGCTTCACGCCCTGCTTGGCCAAGGCTTCCAGCTGCGTCTCGGTGTAGGGCTCGATCCACTTGGCCTTGCCCAGGCGCGACTGGAACGACACCGACCAGCGCCCTTTCTCCAGCGCGGCGGCCTCGGCGAGGATTTCCGCGGTGCGCAGGCATTGGCTGCGGTAGCACAGCGCCAGGACCTCGGGACGCACATTGCGGCTGCTGGTGGCGTTGAGATCGTGGGCCGGGTCGCGCACCAGCTTGCGGATGTGCCGCTCGGGCAAGCCGTGGAAGCTCATCAGCAGGTGGTCGTAGGGCTGCTCCAGGTACGGCTGCACGCTGGTCAGCAGCGCCTGCTGGTATTCCGGCTCGGCGTAGAACGGCGGCAGCACCATCAGGCGCATGCCGTGCAGGCCGAGCTGGCGGATCAGCCGCCGGGTTTCCTCGATCACCGTGGTCGTGGTGCTCTCGGCGAACTGCGGATACAGCGGCGCCAGGGTCACCCGGCGCACGCCCTGCTCATAAAGGTCGAGCAGGGCGTTCTCGATCGACGGCTGGCCATAGCGCATGCCCAGCGCCACCGGACCATGCGGCCAGAACTTGCGCATCACCTGCTGCAGGCGGCGGCTGATGACCACCAGCGGCGAGCCCTGGTCCCACCAGATCGACGCGTAGGCGTGGGCCGACTCTTCCGGGCGCTTGCGCAGGATCAGCGACACCAGCAGGCGCCGCACCGGCCAGGGCAGGTCGACCACATAGGGGTCCATGAGGAACTGATCCAGGTAACGGCGCACATCGGCCACCTCCGTCGAGGCCGGCGAGCCCAGGTTGACCAGCAGCAGTGCGTTGAGGGTCATTCAGCATCCTTAGTGACGGTGACGGGCGGCGGTTCAGCGCTGTGCGAGCACAGCCGCGAGGGCCGCCGGCAGATCGTTGTAGCGGAACACGAAGCCGGCCTCCAGCAGGCGCCGTGGTTCGACCCGCTGGCCGCCGAGCAGCAGCACCGCCATCTCGCCGAGCGCGGCACGCAGTACGAAGGCCGGCACGCTCAGTAGCGTCGGGCGGTGCAGCGCGCGCCCCAGCGCCCGGGTGAAGTCGCGGTTGCGCGCCGGCTGCGGCGCGCAGGCATTATACGGACCGCTGGCGTCGCTCCGCTGCAAGAGAAAATCGATCAGGCCGATCACATCCTCGATATGCACCCAGGGCATCCACTGCCGGCCGTCTCCCAGCTGGCCGCCGAGGCCCAGGCGGAACGCCGGCAACATGCGCTTGAGGAAGCCACCTTCCGGCGCCAGCACCAGCCCGGTGCGCAGGCGCACCACGCGGATGCCCAGGCCCTCGGCCTGCAGGGCTATCTGCTCCCAGGCCAGGCACAGTTCGCTGGCGAAATCCTCGCCGGCGGCCGCGCTATCCTCCCCCAGCGGGCGCTCGCCGGCATCGCCGTACCAGCCGACCGCCGAGCCGCTGATCAACACCGCCGGGCGCTGTGCGCGGCCCTCCAGCCACTCGACCAGACGCTCGGTCAGGCGCACCCGGCTGTCCCACAGCTGCGCCTTGCGGCGCGACGTCCAGGGCCGCTCGGCGATGGGTTCGCCAGCCAGGTTGACCACCGCGTCGAGCGGCTCGTCAGCCAGCTCCTCGAACGCGGAGATGCCGCGCACATCCACGCCGCAAAGCGCCGGTACCTGTTCCGCACGCCGGCTCAGCACCGTCAGCCGGTGTCCGGCGGCGCGCCAGTGCTGGCACAAGCGGCGACCGATGAGCCCGGTGCCGCCGGTAATCAGGATGTGCATCTGAACCTCCTTGCGCTGACCTGCCCCTACCATCAGTCTGGACGAGGGAATGACGCTTGCATTGGTGAACCCGTCTGCCGGTTTCGACGGTCTACGCTGTAAGTGCCGGAATCGACACGCCGCGCCCGACGGAATGGTCGCGCCGCCGGATGGATTCCCCGCATCGCTCGAACGCGAGCCGCACAATTATACAAGAAAGTTCGATTGTACAAGATTGTGCGAGTCGCTAACCTGAACTTCTCAACCTATGAGGCATGTCATGAGCGCCCCCATTGCCATCATTGGCACCGGAATCGCCGGACTCTCAGCCGCACACGCCCTGCTCGACGCAGGACAGGACGTCCAGCTGTTCGACAAGGGCCACGGCAGCGGCGGCCGCATGGCGAGCAAGCGCAGCGATGCTGGCGCCCTCGACCTCGGCGCCCAGTACTTCACCGCCCGCGACCGCCGCTTCCTCGACGCCATCCAGCACTGGCGCGACGCCGGCTGGGTGGAGGAGTGGGACCCGGCCCTGTACCAGTACCGCGACGGCATGCTCAGCCCGTCGCCCGACGAACAGCCGCGCTGGGTCGGCATCCCGCGCATGAGCGCGATCACCCGCGCGCTGCTGCACGGCCTCAAGGCCACTTTCTCCTGTCGCATCACCGAAGTCTTCCGCGGCGAACAGCACTGGCAACTGCAGGACGCCGAAGGTTGCAACCACGGGCCGTTCAGCCATGTCCTGGTCGCCACTCCGGCGCCCCAGGCGGCGGCGCTGCTGGCCGGCGCGCCGAAGCTGGCGGCGGCCGCGGCGAGCATCGCCATGGAGCCGACCTGGGCCGTCGCCCTGGGCTTCGCCGAACCGCTGCAGACCCCGGTGCAGGGCTGCTTCGTCCAGGAGGGCCCGCTGACCTGGATGGCCAGCAACCGCTGCAAACCCGGCCGCGACGAGCACCTCGACACCTGGGTGCTGCACGCCAGCAGCAGCTGGAGCCGGCAGAACATCGACAAGCCCAGGGAAGAAATCATCGAGCACCTGAGCGGCGCCTTCGCCGAGATGATCGGCTGCGCCGTGCCCGCCCCGGCCTTCGCCCTGGCCCACCGCTGGCTCTACGCGCGGCCGCTGGAAGCGCACCAGTTGGGCGCGCTGGCCGACGCCGACCTGGGCATCTACGCCTGCGGCGACTGGTGCCTCTCCGGACGCGTCGAAGGCGCCTGGCTGAGTGGCCTGGAAGCCGCGCGGCGGCTGCTCCAGCACCTGTGATCCGACGGCGCCCGCCGGGGCGCCACCTTGTACAAGTACGTTGCCGCCGTACAACTATTCGCCTATTCTGATCGAAAAGTTGTACAACCAAGGCAACCTTGTACAGGTCTGGCGCCATGCACACTCCCCCACCCCGCCCACGACTCGCCATCAGCGCCTGCCTGCTCGGCGCCAACGTGCGCTATAACGGCGGGCACAAGGCGTCGCGCCTGTGCCTGGAAGAACTCGGCGAGCACTTCGACTTCGTGCCGCTGTGCCCCGAGGTCGCCATCGGCCTGGGCATACCGCGCCCGACCCTGCGCCTGGTCGAAACGGCCGGCGCCGTGCGCGCCCTGGAGTCACGCGAGGCCAGCCGCGACCACAGCGACGCACTGCGCCGCTACGGTGACGAACAGGCCCGGCAGCTGGAGGACATCGGCGGTTACATATTCATGCAGAAGTCGCCCTCCTGCGGCCTGCAGCGGGTCAAGCTCTACTCGGCCGGCGACCAGCCCCTGGCGGGCGGCGCGCGCGGTCTCTACGCCGAGGCCTTCTGCGCGGCACGCCCGGAGCTGCCGGTGGAAGAGGAAGGCCGGCTGCACGACGCGACGCTGCGCGAGAACTTCATCACCCGCGTCTACGCCCACCTGGAATGGCAGGCGCTGTGCCGCGCCGGGCTGACGCACAAGGCGATCCTCGACTTCCACTCCCGCTACAAGTACCAACTGCTCGCCCATAGCCCACGGCAGTACGCCGAGCTGGGTCACCTGCTGGCCGACATCGGCCGCCACGCCGCCGAGACCTTCGGTGCGGATTACTACCGGCGCTTCGCCCAGGCCATGCGCCACTGCGCCAGCCGCGGCAACCACGCCAACGTGCTGCTGCACCTGGCCGGCTACCTCAAGCGCGCGCTGGCGGCGGAGGATCGCGGCGAACTGTGCGAGCTGATCGACCAGTATCGCCGCGGCGTCGTGCCGCTGGTGGTTCCGCTGGCCCTGCTCAAGCACCACTTCCGTCGCCACCCGCATCCCTACATCGCCCGCCAGGCGTACCTGCAACCCCATCCGGAGGCCCTCGGGCTACGCAATGCCATCTGAACCTTCAACGCTCATTCCCGCCGACTATCGCGAGGCGCTGGCCGCCGGCTGGCTGCCGATCCGCGAGGTGGCCCAGCGCACCGGCGTCAACCCGGTGACCCTGCGTGCCTGGGAGCGTCGCTACGGCCTGGTCGTCCCGCAACGCACGGCCAAGGGCCACCGCCTGTACTCCCCGGCGCAGCTGGAGCGGGTGCGCCACATCCTCACCTGGCTGGAGCGCGGCGTCGCCGTGGGCAAGGTCCGCGACCTGCTCGATGAACCGCCACAGGCACGTACGGACGACGCCTCGCCATGGGACGGCCTTTTGCAGCAGGCGCTGGCGGCCATCGGCCGGCTCGACGAGGCGCGCCTGGACGAACTGTTCAACGGCGCCCTGTCGCTCTACCCGGCGCAGACCCTCTGCGAATTCCTCATGCTGCCGCTGCAGGCCGAACTCCAGCGGCGCTGGCAGGGCCAGTTCGGCAGCGGCGTCGAGCGCCTGCTCTACCACGCCTGGCTGCGCAGCAAGCTGGGCGGCCGCCTGTACCACTACAACCGCCAGCAGCACGGCCGCCCGCTGCTGCTGGTCAACCAGTCGGAGCACCCGCGGGAAACCGGACACTGGCTCTGCGCCTGGCTGGCCAGCTCCGCCGGCTGCCCGGTGCAGGTGTTCGACGGGCCGCTGTCGGCCGGCGAGATTCCCCTGGTCGAGCAGCGCCTGGCCCCCCGCGCCCTGCTGCTGTATTCCGACAAGGCGCTGCCGCCGGCGCAACTGCCGAGGTTGATCGAGGGGGCGGCCTGCCCCGTCCTGCTGGCCGGCGCCGCCGTGAGCATCCACCCCGAAGAGCTGGCGGCGCTCTGCGAGGCGCACCCCAACCTGCACCTGGCGCGCGACCCACTGCAGGCGCGCGACATCCTGCAACGCGCAGGCCTGCTGCATGGCGGTGGCGAATGAAGCGCCAGTTGCTCTGGCTGCGCTGCGACCTGCGCGTGCGGGACAACAGCGCCCTGCTCGCCGCCGCCGAGGCCGGCCCGGTCATCGCCTGCTACCTGCTCAGCCCCGGCCAGTGGCGGGCGCATGACGACTCGCCGAACAAGGTCGACTTCTGGCTGCGCAACCTCCACGCGCTGCGCCGCGAGCTGGCGCACCTGAACATCCCGCTGCTGCTGCGCGAGGCGGACACCTGGGAGCAGGCCCCGGCGGCCTTGCTGCGACTCTGCCGGGAACTGGACATCGGCGTGGTCCGGGCCAACGAGGAATACGGTGTCCATGAAAGCCGCCGCGACCAGGCGGTGAAAGCGGCCCTGGAAAACGCCGGGATCGGTTTCCGCAGCTACCTCGACCAGCTGTTCTTCACCCCCGGCAGCCTGCTCACCCGTGGTGGCACCTATTTCCAGGTGTTCAGCCAGTTCCGCAAGCTCTGCTACCAACGGCTGGCCAGCGCCCTGCCCGCATGCCAGCCGACACCGCGCGCGCAGGCGCCGCTGGATATCGCCAGCGACCCGCTGCCCGAGGAAATCCCAGGCTTCCGCATTACCGCGCCGCAGGCGCGGGAGTTCTGGCCGGCGGGCGAGGCGGCCGCCGGAGAGCGACTCGCGGCCTTCGCCGAGGACGACCTGGCGCATTATCAAGAGCGCCGCGACCGCCCCGACCTCGACGGCACCAGCCAGCTCTCGGCCTACCTCGCCGCCGGCGTGCTGTCGCCGCGTCAGTGCCTGCACGCCGCGCTGGCGAACAACCACGGCGAGTTCGAAACCGGCAACAGCGGCGCGGTGGCCTGGATCAACGAGCTGCTCTGGCGCGAGTTCTACAAGCACATCCTGGTCGGCTTCCCCTGGGTCAGCCGCAACCGCGCCTTCCGCCAGCAGACCGAAGCCCTGCCCTGGCGCAACGCGCCGGCCGACCTCGAGGCCTGGCAGCAGGGCCGCACCGGCTTCCCGATCATCGACGCGGCGATGCGCCAGTTGCTGGCCACGGGCTGGATGCACAACCGCCTGCGCATGCTCACGGCCATGTTCCTCAGCAAGAACCTGCTGATCGACTGGCGCGAGGGCGAGCGCTGGTTCATGCGCCAACTGGTCGACGGCGACCTGGCGGCGAACAACGGCGGCTGGCAATGGAGCGCCTCCACCGGCACCGACGCGGCGCCCTACTTCCGCCTGTTCAACCCGCTGACGCAGTCGCGGCGCTTCGACCCCCACGGCCGCTTCCTGCGCCAATGGCTGCCGGAACTGGCGCAACTGGAGGGCGACGCCCTCCACGAGCCGGCGCGCCTGGGCCTGTTCGGCGCGCCCGGCTACCCGGCGCCCATGCTCGACCTGGGCGCCAGCCGCGAGCGGGTGCTGGAGGCGTTCCGCAACCTGCGGTAGGGCGTGCAGCCGTGCGCAGTTGTAGGCCCTCTCGGCAATCAAGCCGGGGGAACCTGGGATGACGGCCAGGCGGCGGATAACGTGGAACGTTATTCGCCCTGCGCTTGCCCACCCTCTGCGTTCTGCGGACGAGGCTCGCGCCCTGGGGAAATGCGGGCATGAAAAAACCGGCCACCTGGGCCGGTTTTTTCGTGCAGCGAGGTCTTACAGCGGGAGGCTGTAGAACAGGCTGTAGGACTCGATGCCGTCGTTGGGCTGGTTGAGCCCGGCATTGGAGTAGTGGATGGCGCGCACGCCAACCTTCTGGCCGTCGGCGAACTTCACGCCGAAGCCCAGGCGGTCCTCGAAGGCGAAGGCGCTGCCCAGGTCGCGATCGCCGACTTCGGCGCCGGTGAAGCCGGCGAGGCCGATGCCAGCCTCGATGAAGGGCTTCACGCTGTCGCCATTGAATTCATAGACGAACACCGGGGCGACGGAAAGCGAATAGCGGGCGCCCGCGCGGTCCCCGGCGCCCCAGTAGGTGACGCCGGTGTCCCAGTATCCGGTCAGGTGGCCGGTGCTGCTTTCCCACCAGGATTTGTCCCAGTTGAAGCCGGCGCCCAGACGCAGCGTCATGTCGCCCTGGCCGGTAGCCCCCACCGCGGCGGAGAGGTCGACGGCCTGTGCGGCGACGCTCGCCCCCATCATCGTTGCGGCCAGGACGGCCAGCGAGAGTAACTTCTTCATCGAAAGACCCTTATGGATAAGTTGAATGAAAAATCCCCGCGAATAGCGAACGATTATAAGGCGATTTGCCAGATCCCGATTGCGAAATGTCAGCGGATTGTTGTCGTCCCGTGGAAACTTCGTTGCTCAATCGGCAAAGAAGCTGACCGACTCGTCAGAGCCCCATAGGATCGGCAGCACCCGTTCGAACATCTCGACCGCGCCGCTGGAGTGGAAGTGCGTTTTATTTGCCGGCCCACCGCCGAGCAATCCCCGACTGGCCAGCGAAGCTTCCAGGTGACGGGCCACTGCCGCGCCGGTGTCGATCAGCGCCACGTCCGGCGGCAGCATCTGCGCCAGCAGGGGGCGCAGGAAGGGATAGTGGGTACAGCCGAGGATCAGGGTGTCGCAGCCCTCGGCCAGCAACGGCGCGACGAAGCCCTGCAGCAGCGCGCGAGTCTGCGGCCCGTCCAGGTCGCCGGCTTCGATGCGCTCGACCAGCCCCGGGCAGGGCTGGGTGACCACTCGCACGTCACTGGCGAAGCGGTCGAGCAACGCGGCGAAGCGCGCGCTCTTCAGCGTCCCGGTGGTGGCCAGCACGCCGACCACGCCGCTACGGGTGGCCGCCGCGGCCGGCTTCACCGCCGGCTCCATGGCCAGGATCGGCAGCTGCGGATAAAGCTCCCGCAGGTCGGACGCCGCCGCCGCGGTGGCGGTATTGCAGGCCAGGACCAGCGCCTTGCAACCCTGGCCGATGAGGAACGCGGCGATACGCCGGCAGCGCTCGCGGATGTATTCCGGGGATTTCTCGCCGTAGGGAACGTGGCCGCAGTCGGCCAGGTAGATCAGCGATTCGTTGGGCAGGCGCGCGCGTATCTCGCGCAGCACCGAGAGGCCGCCGACGCCGGAGTCGAAAACCCCGATCGGCCGCCGGTCAGCCATGCCGCACGCCACATACGGGGCACTGCGGGTCGCGCTTGACGCGCAGTTCGCGGAAGCGCGTGCCGAGGGCGTCCACCAGCAGCAGGCGGCCCACCAGCGGCTCGCCGAAACCGGCCAGCAGCTTCAGCGCTTCCAGCGCCTGCAGGCTGCCGACCAGGCCCACCAGCGGGCCGGCCACACCGGCTTCGCTGCAGGTCAGCTCGGCTTCGCTGCCATGGCCGTACAGGCAGTGGTAGCAAGGGCTGTCGTCGCGACGCGGATCGAACACCGAGAGCTGGCCCTCCAGGCGGATCGCCGCGCCACTCACCAGCGGCTTGCCGGCGGCGACGCAGGCGGCGTTGACCGCCTCGCGGGTGGCGAAGTTGTCGCAGCAGTCCAGCACCAGGTCGACCTGTGCCAGCACCGCCGCCAAGGAATCCTCGTCCAGCGCCCGACGATGCGGCACCAGCTTCACCTGCGGGTTGATCGCGGCAAGGCGGGTCATGGCCGAATCGACCTTGCCGCGCCCGACCTGGGTGCTGTCGTGCAGCACCTGGCGTTGCAGGTTGGTCAGGTCGACGCTGTCGAAGTCGGCCAGGTGCAGCTCGCCGACGCCGGCCGCGGCCAGGTACAGCGCCACCGGCGAGCCCAGGCCGCCGAGGCCGACGATCAGCACGCGGGATTCCTTCAGGCGCAGCTGGCCGTCGATGTCGATCTGCGGCAGGAGTATCTGCCGGCTGTAACGCAGCAGTTCGTCGTCGTTCAGCATGGCAGGCGCCCCAGGCTGATGCGTTCGTGGCCGCCGAGGTCGCGGCGGCTTTCCACGTCGACGAAGCCGCCCGCGCCGAGCAGGTCGCGTACCGCCGCGGCCTGATCGTAGCCATGCTCCAGCAGCAGCCAGCCGCCGGCTTCGAGGTGACGGGGGGCCTGGTCGATGATCAGGCGGATGTCGTCGAGGCCATCGGCGCCGGCGACCAGCGCGCTCTTCGGCTCGAAGCGCACGTCGCCTTGCTGCAGGTGCGGATCGCTGCCCGGGATGTACGGCGGGTTGCTGACGATCAGGGCGAAGCGCTCGCCGCCCAGCGCGGAGAACCAGTGGCTCTGGCGAAAGCCGACGTTGCCCAGACGCAGGCGCTCGCGATTGCGCTCGGCGAGGGCCACCGCCTCGGGAATCCGGTCGACGCCGGTGACCTGCCAGCTCAGGCGTTCGCAGGCCAGGGCCAGCGCGATGGCGCCGGTGCCGGTGCCCAGGTCGAGCACCCGTGCCGGGCGGGCAGGAACCAGTTGCAGGGCGGTTTCCACCAGCAGCTCGGTGTCCGGACGCGGGATCAGGGTGTGCGGCGCCACTTCCAGGTCCAGGCTCCAGAAGCCCTGGCGACCGAGGATGTAGGCGATCGGCTCGCCGGCGCGGCGACGCTCCAGCCAGGCGCTGAAGCGCTCGTGGGCGTCACGGTCGACGAGCCGTTCCGGCCAGGTGCGCAGGAAGCTGCGCGGTTTGCCCAGGGCGGCGGCGAGCAACAGCTCGGCGTCCAGGCGCGCGCTGGGTGAATCCGGCAGCTCGGCTTCGGCGAGCAGGGTCATGATGGTAGCCATGGCGCCTCAATCCCCCAGGGCGGCCAGCTGGTCGGCCTGGTATTCCTGGAGCAGCGGCTCGATCACCTGCTCGACTTCGCCCTGCATCACTTCGCCCAGGGAATACAGGGTGAGGTTGATGCGGTGGTCGGTGACCCGCCCCTGGGGGAAATTGTAGGTGCGGATGCGCTCGGAGCGGTCGCCCGAGCCCACCAGCAGCTTGCGGGTGCTGGCGATGGCCTGCTGCGCCGCGGCCTGCTGCTGGTCGTTGAGCTTGGCGGCGAGCCAGGCCATGGCCTTGGCGCGGTTCTTGTGCTGCGAACGCTCTTCCTGGCACTCGACCACGATGCCCGACGGGATGTGGGTGATGCGCACGGCCGAGTCGGTCTTGTTCACGTGCTGGCCGCCGGCGCCGGAGGAACGGTAGGTATCCACCCGCAGGTCGGCCGGGTTGATCTCGATGGCGGCCTGCTCGTCGGGCTCCGGCAGCACCGCCACGGTGCACGCGGAGGTGTGGATGCGGCCCTGGGATTCGGTGGCCGGCACCCGCTGCACGCGGTGCGCGCCGGACTCGAACTTGAGCTTGGCGTAGACATTGTCACCCTCGACGCGGGCGATCACTTCCTTGTAGCCGCCGTGCTCGCCCTCGTTCTCCGAGAGGATCTCGAGCCGCCAGCCCTGGCGTTCGGCGTAGCGCGAGTACATGCGGAACAGGTCGCCGGAGAAGATCGCCGCCTCGTCGCCGCCGGTGCCGGCGCGGATTTCCAGGAACACGTTGCGGTGGTCGTTGGGGTCCTTGGGCAGCAGCATGCGTTGCAGGCCGTCTTCCAGGCCGACCAGGCGCGCCTTGGCGTCGGCGACCTCTTCCTCGGCCATCTCGCGCAGGTCCGGGTCGCTGTCCTTGAGCAGCGCCTGGGCGCCCTCGAGGTCGGCCTGGGTCTTGCGGAATTCGCGGAACGCCAGGAACACCGGCTCGACTTCGGCGAACTCGCGGGAGTAGGCGCGGAACTTGGTCTGGTCGCTGATCACCTCGGCGTCGCCGAGCAGAGCGGTGAGCTCCTCGTAGCGGTCACTGAGGGTGTCGAGCTTGGTCAGCAGGGAGGCTTTCATCGCTTCTCGGTGCCCTCGTCGAGGGCGAACAGTTCCTGGGCCAGGGCCAGCGCGTCGATGCGGCCCTCGGCGGAGAGTTTCTTCATCTGCACGCTGGGCGCGTGCAGCAGCTTGTTGGTCAGGCCACGGGCCAGCTGGGCGAGGATGTCGGTCGGGTCGCCGCCGTTGGCCAGCAGGCGCTGGGCTTTCTGCAGCTCGTCGTCGCGCAGGCGCTCGGCCTGCTGGCGGTAGGCGCGCAGCACGTCGACCGCGGCCAGCTCGCGCAGGCGCTGCATGAACTCCAGAACGCCGTCGCCGACCAGCTCCTCGGCGGCCTGGGCGGCGCCCTGGCGGCTCTTGAGGTTCTCGGCGACCACCTCGTGGAGGTCGTCGACACTATAGAGGTAGACATCGTCCAGCTCGCCGACTTCCGGCTCGATGTCGCGCGGCACGGCGATGTCGACCATGAACATCGGCTTGTGCCGGCGCTGCTTCAGCGCACGCTCCACCGCGCCCTTGCCGAGGATCGGCAGCTGGCTGGCGGTGGAACTGATGACGATGTCGCTGTGCGCCAGGTGCTCGGGCATGTCCGCCAGCAGGATCGCCTCGGCGCCGAGCTCCTGGGCCAGCACGCTGGCGCGCTCCAGGGTGCGGTTGGCCACCACGATGCGCTTCACGCCCTGCTCGTGCAGGTGGCGGGCGACCAGGGTGATGGTCTCGCCGGCGCCGATCAGCAGCGCCTGGCTGCGGTGCAGGTCGCTGAAGATCTGCCGCGCCAGGCTCACCGCGGCGAAGGCCACGGACACCGGGTTCTCGCCGATGGCGGTGTCGGTGCGCACGGTCTTGGCGGTGCTGAAGGTAGCCTGGAACAGGCGCCCGAGCATCGGCCCGATGGTGCCGGCCTCGCGGGCCACGGCGTAGGCCGACTTCATCTGGCCGAGGATCTGCGGCTCGCCCAGGACCATGGAGTCCAGCCCGGCGGCCACGCGCATCATGTGGCGTACGGCGTCCTCGTCCTGGTGCACGTAGGCGCAGGTGCGCAGCTCGTCCAGGCTCAGGCGATGGTAGTCGGCGAGCCAGGCCAGCACGTCGTCGGATGCCGGGTTCTCGATCTCCAGGTACAGCTCGCTGCGGTTGCAGGTGGAGAGGATCGCCGCCTCGCGGCTGGCGGTCAGCCGGCAAAGCAGCTGCAGGGCCTCGACCATCTGCCCGGGGGTGAACGCCACGCGCTCGCGGACCGCCACGGAGGCTGTCTTGTGGTTGATGCCCAGAGCAATGAAGGCCATGCAGGATCGCTGAGGTAATTCGGGAAGCCCGCAATTGTCCTACGTCGACCGATGGAGGACAACCACCGCAATGCATGCCGCCGCTCCAGGCGTCTATGCTGGGTTTTGCCTGCCCCCACCCCATGGGCTTGCCGATTCGCTTATGTCATGATGGGGTCCACCACGCCGTTCAGGTCCCTCTCTTTCGTCTATGAACAAATCCCTAGCGCTGCTGACCGCCCTGCTGCTGCTCGGCGGCTGCCAATCCATGCTGCACAAGGCTCCAGCGCCGAAGCCGGCAAAGGAGAGCGCAGCCAGCGCGGAGAAGGACCGCAAGTACGGCTCCTTCAGCGAGGACACCCTGTACTCCCTGCTGGTGGCGGAGATCGCCGGCCAGCGCAATCGCTTCGACATCGCCCTGGCCAACTACGTCGACCAGGCCAAGCAGACCCGCGACCCGGGCGTGGCCGAACGCGCGTTCCGCATCGCCGAATACCTCGGCGCCGACCAGGAAGCCCTGGACACCTCGCTGATCTGGGCCAAGGCCGCCCCCGACGACCTCGACGCGCAGCGCGCCGCCGCCCTGCAACTGGCGCGCACCGGCCAGTACGACGAATCCATGGTGTATATGGAGAAGGTCCTCAACGGCCAGGGCGATACCCATTTCGACTTCCTCGCGCTGTCCGCCGCGGAAACCGACCCGGACACCCGCGCCGGCCTGCTGCAGAGCTTCGACCGCCTGCTGAAGAAGTACCCGGACAACGGCCAGCTGCTGTTCGGCAAGGCCCTGCTGCTGCAACAGGACGGCCGCCCGCAGGAAGCCCTGAGCCTGCTGGAAAGCAAACCCGCGAGCCGCCACGAGGTCGCCCCGCTGCTGCTGCGCGCGCGCCTGCTGCAGAACATGAAGCGCAGCAACGAGGCCCTGCCGCTGCTCAAGGACGGCATGAAGGAGCACCCGGACGACAAGCGCGTGCGCCTGGCCTACGCCCGCCTGCTGGTGGAGCAGAACCGCCTGGACGACGCCAAGGCCGAGTTCTCCGGGCTGGTCCAGCAATTCCCCGACGACGACGACCTGCGCTTCTCCCTGGCCCTGGTCTGCCTGGAAGCCCAGGCCTGGAGCGAGGCCAAGATCTACCTGCAGGAACTGGTCGACCGCGACAGCCATACCGACGCGGCGCACTTCAACCTCGGCCGCCTCGCCGAGGAACAGAAAGACCCGGAAACCGCCCTCAAGGAATACGCCCAGGTCGGCCCCGGCAACGACTTCCTGCCGGCGCAACTGCGCCAGAGCGAGATCCTCATGGACTCCGGGCGCCAGGCGGAAGCCTCGCGGCGCCTCGCCGAAGCCCGCGAGCGCCAGCCGGACTACGCCATCCAGCTGTACCTGATCGAGGCCGAGGGGCTGTCCAACCGCAACCAGGTCGAACGCGCCTGGCAGGTGATCCAGCAGGGCACCAAGCAGTTCCCCGACGACCTCAACCTGCTCTATACCCGCTCGATGCTGGCGGAGAAGCGCAACGACCTGGTGCAGATGGAGCAGGACCTGCGCCAGATCATCCAGCGCGAGCCGGACAACGCCATGGCCCTCAACGCCCTGGGCTACACCCTGGCCGACCGCACCACGCGCTACGACGAAGCCTTGCAACTGATCCAGAAGGCCCACCAGCTCAATCCCGACGACCCGGCCATCCTCGACAGCCTGGGCTGGGTCAACTACCGCCTGGGCAACCTGGAACAGGCCGAAACCTACCTGCGCCAGGCCCTGGAAAAATTCCCCGACCACGAAGTGGCCGCGCACCTGGGCGAAGTGCTCTGGGCTCGCGGCAAGCAGCGCGAGGCCCGCGAAGTCTGGGCCAACGCCCTGCAGAACCAGCCCGATAGCCCGGTGCTGCGCGACACCCTGCTGCGCCTGACCGGGTCCAAGACCCCCTGAGATTCCCCATGCGCCTGATTCACCTTCTCGGCGGCGCCGCCCTGCTGCTTCTCGCGGGCTGCGCCGGCCTCACCTCCCACGAGGCCCTGCAGGGCCAAGGCAACCCCGACAGCTGGAAAGCCCACAAGGCACAGGTCACCGCCCTCGACGGCTGGCAGATCGACGGCAAGGTCGGCATCCGCGCCCCCAAGGACTCCGGCAGCGGCACCCTGTTCTGGCTGCAACGCCAGGACTACTACGACATCCGCCTGTCCGGCCCGCTGGGCCGCGGCGCCGCGCGCCTGACCGGGCGCGAGGGCGCGGTGACCCTGGAGGTCGCCGGGCAAGGCCGCTACCAGGCCGAATCCCCCGAAGCCCTGCTGGAACAGCAACTCGGCTGGCGCCTGCCGATCTCCCACCTGCTCTGGTGGGTGCGCGGGCTGCCGGCGCCGGACAGCAAGAGCCGCCTGACCCTCGACAGCGACAGCCACCTGGCCCGCCTGGAACAGGACGGCTGGGACGTGGAATACAGCAGCTACGCGCAGCAGAACGGTTACTGGCTGCCCGAGCGCCTGAAGCTGCACGGCCAGGATCTCGACGTCACCGTGGTGATCAAGAGCTGGCAGCCGCGCCAGCTCGGCCAGGCCCGCTAATATGCGCGAACGCCTGACCCTGCCGGCCCCGGCCAAGCTCAACCTGTTCCTGCACATCCTCGGCCGCCGCACCGACGGCTATCACGAACTGCAGACGTTGTTCCAGTTCCTCGACCACGCCGACGAACTGCACTTCGCCCTCCGCGACGACGGGCAGATCCGCCTGAACACCGAGATTCCCGGCGTTCCCCACGACAGCAACCTGATCGTCCGCGCCGCGCGCCAGTTGCAGGAGCAATCCGGCTGCCGGCTCGGCGCCGACATCTGGCTGGACAAGCGCCTGCCCATGGGCGGCGGCATCGGTGGCGGCAGCTCCGACGCCGCGACCACCCTGCTCGGCCTCAACCACCTGTGGGACCTGGGCTGGGACGAAGACCGCCTGGCCGCCCTGGGCCTGCGCCTGGGCGCCGACGTACCGGTGTTCGTACGCGGCCACGCGGCCTTCGCCGAAGGGGTGGGCGAGCAGCTCACGCCGGTCGAACTGGAAGAACCCTGGTTCCTCGTTGCCGTGCCGCAAGTCTTTGTCAGCACAGCAGAAGTTTTCTCCGATCCCGAGTTGACACGGGATACTCCGCCCATTAAAGTTCGCAGCCTTCTTGGGGCGGACGGTCGAAACGACTGTCGGACGGTCGTCGAGAAACGTTACCCAGCTGTACGTAACGCGCTGATGTTGTTGAACAATTTCACATCGGCAAGACTGACCGGAACCGGAGCTTGTGTGTTTGGGAGCTTCCCAAACAAAGGCGATGCTGATAAAGTTCGCCGCCAACTTCCGGCCACTCTGCCAAGCTTCGTCGCACAGGGTCGCAACATCTCCCTGTTGCATCGCAAGCTTCAAGAGTTGACCTGAGAAGGAATGCAGAGCATTCGGTTGTACGATACAGGGGCGTCGCCAAGCGGTAAGGCAGCAGGTTTTGATCCTGCCATGCGTTGGTTCGAATCCAGCCGCCCCTGCCATTAACCCCACGGGGGTTCACGTACGACGCGAACGGAAGCGCTGCACTGCAAAATTCATAGGGGCGTCGCCAAGCGGTAAGGCAGCAGGTTTTGATCCTGCCATGCGTTGGTTCGAATCCAGCCGCCCCTGCCATACACAAAAAAGCTGTTCAGAAGCTACGGCCTTTGAACAGCTTTTTGGTTCATCAGGCCCACCCTCAGCCGGCAGGTACTGCGCGTGTCCAAGATGATGGTCTTCACGGGGAACGCCAACCCCGACCTGGCACGCCGAGTCGTGCGCCAACTGCACATTCCCCTCGGTGATGTTTCCGTCGGCAAGTTTTCCGATGGCGAAATCAGCGTCGAGATCAACGAGAACGTCCGTGGTAAGGACGTCTTCCTGATCCAGCCGACCTGTGCGCCGACCAACGACAACCTGATGGAACTGGTGGTGATGGCTGACGCCTTCCGCCGTTCCTCGGCTACTCGTATCACGGCAGTCATTCCCTACTTCGGTTATGCCCGCCAGGATCGCCGCCCGCGCTCCGCCCGCGTGGCCATCAGCGCGAAAGTCGTCGCCGACATGCTGACCGTCGTAGGCGTCAACCGTGTTCTCACCGTTGACCTGCACGCCGACCAGATCCAGGGCTTCTTCGATATCCCCGTCGACAACATCTACGGCTCGCCCGTGCTGGTCGACGACATCGAAGACCAACGCTTCGAGAACCTGATGATCGTCTCCCCGGACATCGGTGGCGTGGTGCGCGCTCGCGCCGTCGCCAAGTCCCTGGGCGTCGACCTGGCCATCATCGACAAACGTCGTCCGAAGGCCAACCAGTCCGAAGTCATGCACATCATCGGTGATGTCGAAGGCCGTACCTGCGTACTGGTCGACGACATGGTCGATACCGCTGGCACCCTCGGCCACGCCGCCAAGGCTCTGAAAGAGCACGGCGCCGCCAAGGTCATCGCCTACTGCACCCACCCGGTGCTGTCGGGCCGTGCCATCGAGAACATCGAAGGTTCCGTACTGGACGAGCTGGTGGTGACCAACACCATCCCGCTGTCCGCCGCTGCCCAGGCCTGTGGCCGCATCCGCCAACTGGACATCGCTCCGGTTGTCGCAGAAGCCATGCGCCGGATCAGCAACGAAGAATCGATCAGCGCCATGTTCCGCTAAGGAACAGGCCTGACGAACGCGCCCCGCCACGGCGGGGCAATTGAAGATTCGCCCGAACGCTGGTCGCAAGCGTTCGGGCGATCTTGTCATTCTGGAGATTGTGTAATGGTTGACTTTAATCTGAATGCTCAAGCGCGTTCCGACCTGGGGAAAGGTGCGAGCCGCCGCCTGCGTCGTAACGCCGGCCTGATTCCCGCGGTCATCTACGGTGGCGACAAAGCCCCGGTTTCCGTGACCCTGGAACTGCGCGAAATCGCCAAACTGCTGGAAAACGAGGCTGCCTTCAGCCACGTCATCGCCCTGAGCGTCGACGGCGCCAAGGAAACCGTGCTGATCAAAGCCCTGCAGCGCCACCCGGCCAAAGGCTTCGTCATGCACGCCGACTTCCTGCGCGTAGTCGCCGACCACAAGCTGACCGCTCACGTTCCGCTGCACTTCCTCAACGAGGAAACCGCAGTTGGCGTCAAGCAAGGTGGCGGTGAAGTTTCCCACGTCATCTCCGAAGTCGAAGTTTCCTGCCTGCCGAAAGACCTGCCGGAATTCATCGAAGTCGACCTGGCGAAAGTCGAAGTCGGTCAGATCGTTCACCTGTCCGACCTCAAACTGCCGAAAGGCGTGGAACTGGTTCAGCTGGCTCATGGCAATGACCTGGCCGTGGCCAACATCCACGCTTCCCGCGTAGTCAAGGAAGAAGGCGAAGGCGCTGCCGAGTAATCACTCGCCAGCCCCTAGCGTCTAAGGAAAGGGCCCCCGTCGTGACCGCCGTGCAACTGATCGTTGGCCTGGGCAACCCAGGCCCGGAATACGAACAGACCCGGCATAACGCGGGGGCCCTTTTCGTTGAGCGCCTGGCCGACCGCGAACGCGTCAGCCTGAGCCTCGACAAGAAGTACTTCGGCCTGGTCGGCAAGTTCAGCCACCAGGGCCGCGACGTTCGTCTGCTGATCCCCACCACCTACATGAACCGCAGCGGCCAGGCCGTGGCGGCGCTCGCCGGGTTCTTCCGCATCCCGGTCGATGCCATCCTGGTGGCCCACGACGAACTCGACATGCCACCCGGCGTCGCCAAGCTCAAGAAGGGCGGCGGCCATGGCGGGCACAACGGACTGCGCGACATCATCGCCCAGCTCGGCAACCAGAACGGCTTCCATCGCCTGCGGCTTGGCATCGGCCATCCGGGGCACAGCAGCCTGGTCTCCGGCTTCGTCCTCGGCCGCGCTCCGCGCAGCGAACAGGACCTGCTCGACACCAGCATCGATTCCGCCCTCGGCGTGCTGCCGGAAATGCTCGCAGGCGACTGGACGCGCGCGATGCAGAAGCTGCACAGCCCGAAGGCCTGACCCGTCTCGCCAGAGGTACACCACCATGGGCTTCAACTGCGGCATCGTCGGCTTGCCCAACGTCGGCAAATCCACCCTGTTCAACGCCCTGACCAAATCGGGTATCGCGGCCGAGAACTTCCCCTTCTGCACCATCGAGCCGAACAGCGGCATCGTGCCGATGCCCGACGCGCGCCTCGACGCCCTGGCGGCGATCGTCAAGCCCGAGCGGGTGATCCCCACCACCATGGAGTTCGTCGACATCGCCGGCCTGGTGGCGGGCGCCTCCAAGGGTGAAGGCCTGGGCAACAAGTTCCTCGCCAACATCCGCGAGACCGACGCCATCGCCCACGTGGTGCGCTGCTTCGAGGACGACAACGTCATCCACGTCAGCAACAGCGTCGACCCCAAGCGCGACATCGAGATCATCGACCTCGAACTGATCTTCGCCGACCTCGACAGCTGCGAGAAGCAACTGCAGAAGGTCGCGCGCAACGCCAAGGGCGGCGACAAGGAAGCGGTGGCGCAGAAAGCCCTGCTGGAAAAACTCATCGCCCACTTCACCGCCGGCAAGCCCGCGCGCAGCCTGGTCAAGGACATGGGTGACGAAGAGAAGCGCCTGGTGCGCGGCTTCCACCTGCTGACCAGCAAGCCGGTGATGTACATCGCCAACGTCGCCGAGGAAGGCTTCGAGAACAACCCGCACCTGGACGCCGTGCGCGCCATCGCCAAAGAAGAAGGCGCGGTCGTGGTGCCGGTGTGCAACAAGATCGAAGCGGAAATCGCCGAACTGGACGACGACGAGGAGAAGCAGATGTTCCTCGAGTCCATGGGCATGGAAGAGCCGGGCCTGAACCGCGTGATCCGCGCAGGCTACGAACTGCTCAACCTGCAAACCTACTTCACCGCCGGGGTGAAGGAAGTCCGCGCCTGGACCGTGCGCATCGGCGCCACCGCCCCGCAGTCCGCGGCGGTGATCCACACCGACTTCGAGAAAGGCTTCATCCGCGCCGAAGTCGTGGCCTACGACGACTTCATCCAGTTCAAGGGCGAACAGGGTGCCAAGGAAGCCGGCAAATGGCGCCTGGAAGGCAAGGACTACATCGTCAAGGACGGCGACGTGATGCACTTCCGCTTCAACGTCTAAATCGAAATATAGATCTCAGTAGACGCTGATGTACACGAAACCCCTTGATACCCGCAGTATCAAGGGGTTTTTCATGTCTACCAAAATCTACGAGTGCGCGTTGCGATCTACACCTTAGCCGGGTACGCTGCCGGGTACAGCGAATCCATACCCGGAAAGATAACCGGGTACAGAGCGAAGGAAGCCATCATGCCTCTCACCGATACTCAGTGCCGAACCGCGAAACCCAAGGAAAAGCCATACAAGCTCACGGACGGAAACGGCTTGTACCTGGAGGTGAAGCCCAACGGCGTCAAAGCCTGGCGCTATCGGTTCGAGCTGAGCGATGGCGACGCCAAAAAGGAAAGCGTCTTCGCGATTGGCGACTACGTGATCGGTCCGAAAGCAGAATCCCCCGAGCAAGCCCAAGAACGGCGAAATGGCCGACGATTCACGCTTTCTGAAGCACGCGATGAGCGCGTAAAAGCACGCGCGCTTGTCATACAAGGGATCAATCCAGCCCATCACCGTCAACAAGAGCGAATCAAGAAAGCCCACGAGCGAGCAATCACTTTTGAGGCTGTCGCTAAGGAGTGGCTGACACTGAAGGACTGGGAGGAAATCACCAAATCCAAGCGGCTCAAAATGCTGGAGCGGACCGTCTTCCCAAGGATCGGTGAAATACCGATTAAATCAATCACCCCTGCTCACATCCTTGAGGTTCTGAAGGGTGTAGCCCAGGAAAACGGTCCGTCGGTCGCAGCTGAAGCCAAACGGACTATGTCTGGCGTCTTCGAACTGGCAATCGCCACTCTCCGCGCCAGCAACGACCCCGTACACCCTGTTCGAAAAGCATTGCCCGCAAACAAAACACAGCACAAGCGAGCACTCTCGACAGAGGAAATTGGCCAACTTTTGCGAGACGTTGAATCCCACGGCGGGCGCCATGAAACCCTCTGCGCTTTCCGCCTAATGTGGCTGACGCTGTGCAGGCCAAACGAAGCTGTGGAAGCCCAATGGTCGGAATTTGACTTGGACAAGGCCATCTGGCGCATTCCTGCGGAGCGGATGAAAAAGCGAAAGGAACACACAATTCCGCTCCCCAAGCAGGCATTAGAGATGCTGCAGACCCTTCGGAGCATCACCGGTAAGTACATTCATGTCTTTCCGCACAGAGATGTGCGCACCCGACCAATGGTGTCTGCATCGTTCCGCCAGATGCTCAACGTCTTGGGCTGGGGCGGAAAATACAGCCCTCACGCCACACGTACGACAGGCAGCACCAGGCTCAATGAGCTGGGATTTTCAGCAGACTGGATCGAAAAGCAGTTGGCACATACCGAACAGAATGCAGTTCGGCGCACCTACAACCACGCAGAGTATCTAGCCGACCGAACCAAGATGATGCAGCAGTGGGCGGACATGCTGGACACCTGGAAGAACATTGAGAAAGAGACTTTAAGCGTAAGCGCCTAAGAGATTGCCAGGCCCTCCCCTCCATAGCCGGAACAACAGCCCCCCCAAGCGCCCCTCCCCACGATCAATTGGCCAGATTAAAGCCACTCATTCACGCTTGGCTATTTCGGATAATAATTGGGTTGCAGCCCGTGAAGCAGTTTACATTTCCACCGCAGGTTTACTTTCTCTAGAACGGTTGACAAACCCACGAAAAAGCCCATAAGCTTACTCTGACTTTCCAGGCAGTGAGCACCCCTTCATGTTCAAAAAACCATCAGATATCCATTCGTGCCTCACCGACGAATCCGTTGATCGCATTGGCTTCCTGATTGCTCAGGTTCGCTCAGAAAACCTCGATACGGCCAATGATCGTGACACCGGATGGAGCCTGGGCTGCCGCGCTTACACTTGGTGTTGCTCGGAAATTATCGAGTTGGCCAAGGCTGAATCCTGGGTCACCATAGTTAACCCTACTTTGAAATTCATTTTCAAAATAGGGAGCGTCGAGATCAGTTTCTATAAAGGAACAGCTAGCAAGCCAAAGAAAAATATCTATAGCCGAGCTCAGGCTTACCCTGAGCTTCGTCAACTGTCTCTGCTTTCCAACATGATGGTTCCCGAGAAACTAGTTTGGGCTTATGCAGTCGAAACTGATATCGAAGGGCTTACTACTGGAATTGAATTCTTCGGAATGAGCGAATCGGGAGAAGTAATTTCTTCGCGCACTATTCCTCTGCACAAAGTCCCGGCGCTGCCATCTATCATTAACGGCACAGAGAACGCGCCCAAGGATCTTAAACCTGCTCCTGTCTCGCTTCCAAGACCGAAGGACGAGAAAGCAGCAGAGAACGATGAGCCACGGAAAGATGAGTAAAAGAGAGTTTTTCTTCGGAGATAATTTACGCATTGCCCGACTTATGTCGGGCATTTCTTTGAATGATCTGGGAGAAAAAGTTGGCACGACGCGGCAATATATTCACCAACTCGAAACCACAGACAAGACACCTTCTCAGGACCTTATAAGAGCCTTGGCATTCGAGTTAAATGTTGAAGAAGACTTCTTCTCCCTCTCGCTAGGAAATCTTGTAAAAGAAGAAGAGTGTCACTTCAGAAGACAGAAAAGCACTCTAGTATCATCCAGAAGAGAGTGCACCGCCTGGGCGACTCTTCTTTACAAACTTACTGAAGCCCTTGAAAAGTATCTTGAGCTTCCTAAAGTGAACTTCCCCCAGCGCGAAGCCAAAAACTTTTTTGATGTTGAAAAAGCCGCAATGGAGTGCAGGCAGTACTGGGGACTCGGCAATGGCCCCATAACAAATATGGTACGGGTAGTCGAAAACGCTGGGGCAGTTGTATCTAGCTTTGGTGACGTATCAGAAAAGGTAGATGCTTTATCACTACACCGGGGTCGACCGATTATACTGATAAACCCTCAAAAATCAGCACCTAGAATTAGGATGGATATCGCACATGAAGCGGCTCACATAGTTCTACACGACGGAGTTGAGACAGGCGATAGAGAAACAGAAGGCCAGGCGGACTATTTTGCAAGCCATTTCCTACTTCCGAACCAGGCCCTGATTCAAGGCTATAAAAGCAGAAGCAGAACCAGGATAGACTGGCAAGCAATAATATCTTTGAAGCTAAAGTGGGGAATTAGCATTCGAGCAATAATTTACAGACTCAATCAAGCAGAAATAATATCCCCCTCTCAGTACAGAACCGCGAACATCCACCTAAGCAAAAATGGGTGGACAAAATCTGAAGAATACGACAATGAAATTGCGACCGAGTCACCAGAACTGCTTCCCACGGGAATTTCCATTCTAGGAAGTTCATACGGAAAAAACTTCGGCGGCTTACTTACCGAATTAAAGATAAGCAAAGAATTTCTTTCAAAACTAACCCAATCCGAAAAAATAATTCAAGAAATCTTCAAAAACGACTCTTTGCCAGACAACATAACAAACATCGCCGCCTATAGAAAATAGACCGAGACCAGGCCCTAGCCTCATAGGGCCTGCATCTTTATACATGCGACCGGAATTCCGGCAAAATCTTCAAGCTTCAAACTCTAAAAAAACTTCAGCCCTACATCACCGTAATGACATACCTACCATGGAGGCCTACCGGCCATGTCATTGCAGTGCCCTCGCTGTATCTCTCTCAAGATCGCATCTCTGATTCCCGCCATTAAGATCTTCGCCCTGGTCGGCACTGTCAGTGGCGTTGCGCGCGGTGCATCCACAGCCCTTGCCGGCGGTCAGACCGGATCGGCGGCTGGCACCAGCACTGGCCCTTTGGGTATCACCCTGGGTTCGCTATCCGGCGCCTTTCTCGGCGGCCTAGCTTGTGGCGTCGGCGATTGTGCGCTCGGCGCCCAGCTCGCGACCAGTTAGATAGCCATGTGCAAGCCAACATCCGCTGCCTGAATTGCGGCCATCACCTCAACCTCTCGACCTGACCGGCTTTCCCGACCCTCCTCCCGTCCATCTTTCCGCCGGTATCAACGGTACTCGTCTCTGAGAGAAGGGTGTAGCCGAACGGATAAGCATGCGATTGGCGCGTACGTAACACCCGATTACACCGACCTGAATCAAAAAATTTTCACACCTATATCACTGACTTGAAGACCTAACGGTAGGCCTTCTCCCATCGTCAATTCGACCTGATATAGGAAAATCCCCCATGAACTGTCCCGTGTGTAGCTCTGTGCGCATCGCAAAAAAGGACCTCGGCAAAAGAGCCGGAGGGGTCATCGGCTCCATTGGTGGCGCTGCCAGCGGGGTCTCCAGCGTTCTCGCCGGCGGCGAAGCCGGCGCTGCCATCGGCGCTATCGGTGGCCCTCTGGGCATTGCCCTGGGCGGCCTCACTGGCGCCATCCTGGGAGGGCTTGTCGGCGGTGCCACCGGCGCAATGGCCGGCGCCGCGATTGGCTCACAGATCGATGAGCGTGTGCTGAACAACTACCAATGCCTGGAGTGCGGCCACGAGTTCAGCCTTGCTGACTGAGGCCCTGTTGCTCCCGCTCCACCTCTAGCTCCTATCCCCTTCTCGCTTTCCCTTCAGCCGGTGCTGCAGCCATGCAGCGCTGTAGGCCGGCTATTGCTCAAAGGACACTCATCATGGCTCATCTCATCGAACAAATGGCTTACGTTGGCGCAGCCCCCTGGCATGGCTTGGGTAGTCGCCTCTCCCCGAAACAACCACTGGAAATCTGGCAACGTGAAGCCGGCATGGACTGGCAGATCCAGGAAAGCCCGGTGCACTTCAAGGCCGACGCCGTTGGCCACCTGGGCAGCATCCACTCCTTCCCCGAGCAAAAGGTGCTCTTTCGCTCCGACACCAAGGCGCCACTGTCCGTGGTCTCCCAGCGCTATCAGGTGGTGCAGCCGCGCGAGGTGTTGGAGTTCTACCGCGACCTCACCCAGGTCTCCGGCTACGAGCTGGAAACCGCGGGAGTGCTCAAAGGTGGCCGCAAGTTCTGGGCACTGGCGCGCACCGGGCAGAACACCTCACTAAAGGGTAACGACCTGGTCAATGGTTACCTGCTCCTGGCTACGTCCTGTGACGGCACCCTGGCCACCACCGCCACGCCCACCACTGTGCGAGTAGTGTGCAATAACACCCTGACCATTGCCGTCGATGGCGCGACGCGCGCGATCAAGGTGCCGCACAACACCCGCTTCGATCCGCAGTTGGTGAAGAAGCAACTCGGCATTGCCGTCTCGCAATGGGACGACTTCATGTACCGCATGCGTATGTTGGCCGAGCGTAAGGTGAAGTCCAAAGAAGTGCTGAGCTTCATTACCACAGTGCTGGGTGATAGTTCGCCCAGCGGTCAGAAAGCGAATGTCGTGCCGAACATCCGTGCCATGCAGAAGGTGGAGAGCCTGTACCAGGGGCAAGGTCGCGGCAGCAGTCTCGAAGCGGCAAACGGTACCGCCTGGGGTCTGCTCAACGCGGTCACCGAGTTCGTCGATCACCAGCGGCGAGCTCGTAGCACTGAGTACCGCATGGACTCGGCCTGGTTCGGCCAAGGCGCCATCATCAAGCAACGTGCACTGGATGCTGCCTTGAAGCTGGTCGCCTGACTGCAGTTTTATCTTCTCGTTATTGCTCTTCGCCCAATCGATCCTGCAACTACAGCAGTGGTTCTGCAGGTAACTCAGTGTTGGGCAATCACTGCCACCCACCGGGGTCCCACTCCCTTAGGGTGGGCCTCGGAGTTTCATCGGAGGCCTCTCTCATGGGCTGGTTGTTCTCATCTCGTACCCGGTCAGAGCTGATCCAGGATCTGACTCAATCTGAAGACCATGCGCACGCCAGCGTTCGCGTTGTCGCCCATACCTTGCGGGGCAATGTGCTGTGGTCGGTCGCTGAAGTAACGGCAAAGACCGAAGGGGTTCATCCTAACCTCGCTCCCGGTGATTCCATGCATTACATCCGCTGCGACCTGCTGCAACGCAGTGGCGGCGAGTGGGGGTACAAAGCCATGGATGAATCAGCGGCGCCTTGCTACTACAGCTGCCCGCTGCGCTATCTCGACATGGCCAAGTCACTCTCGCCCGAGTGGCGCGAGAAGGTTCGTGCCTATCACACACAGCGACGTCAGTCGGCAATCTCTTCGGCTTGATGGCTCGAGCACTTCCGCTGCTGTTTTTAGTTTCTCCCTCATCCCTCCAACGCCCGACTGGCTCTGCTGGTCGGGCGTTTTTTATGCCCGAAGGAAACCTTTCATGACTCATGCTCACCCTACTCCTCGTCGGCACCGGCAGCCCCCTGCCCTGCGCTTGGTCGGCACTAAAGAACTGTCCCGAGAGGAATGGCTGACGGTGCGCAAGCACGGCATCGGTAGTTCGGATGCTGCGGCTGCGGTTGGCCTCAATCCCTACAAGTCGCAGCTGGAGCTGTGGCTGGAGAAAACCGGCCGCGATGCCGGGCTACCCAAGAGTGATCCGAACGACGAAGAGAGCCCGACCTACTGGGGCAACATTCTCGAACCCATCGTCGCTCTCCACTACACCCGCCGCAGCGGCAACCGGGTGAGGCGGATCAACGCCGTGCTGCAGCATCCGGATCCCTCGTTGAGCTGGATGCTGGCCAACATCGATCGCGAGGTGATTGGCGCGAGCAATGTGCAGGTCCTCGAATGCAAAACCGCCGGCATCAATGGAGCACGTCTGTGGAAAGAGGGTGTGCCGGTCTATGTGCAATTGCAGGTAATGCATCAGTTGGCAGTGACCGGCAAGCAGGCGGCCGATGTCGCCGTGCTGCTCGGTGGTCAGCGCCTGGAGATCCATCGCATCGAGCGCGACGAGGAGCTCATCGCCCGATTGATCGAGCTGGAACGCGACTTCTGGGGCTACGTGCAACGCGATACGCCGCCGCCGGCGGATGGCTCCGAGTCAGCAGAGCAGGCCCTGCGCTGCCTGTATCCGGAGGACCATGGCAGCACCCTGGACTTCTCCGAGCACTCGGTACTGTCGGCCGCATTCGATGAGTTGCAGCGTGTCCGCGCCAGCCTGGAAATGCAGGGCAAGCGTGAGGCCGAGCTGAAGCAGCAACTGCAACAGGCCATGGGCGATAGCAGTCGCGCGCTGTTCGCCAACGGCTCGGTGTCCTGGCGCAAGGCCAAAGACAGCGTGGTGCTCGATGTGCCTCTGCTGCTCAAGGAAAAACCCTACCTGCTGGCGCGCTACCCAACCACCAAGGTTGGCAGTCGCCGCTTCCTGATCTGCTGACGTCCGATTCCCCCTTGGCCACCCCGGTGTTTCCCCTGCACCGCGGTGGCCTTTTTTATTTCATCCACTGGAGAACCACCATGCTCAAAGGCTTGGCCATTACCCCGCCGGTGCTCGGGCGGATTTCCATCGGCAAGGTCGTCGAGAAAAACGGCAAGCGACTGCCGGAGAAAGATGATCAATTCACCATTACCTCGCAGGTCCAGTTGCGCGAAGGTTGGCTCGCTCACCCACTGGACGAGGAGTTGCGCAAAGCCCAGGAGGGCAAGATTCGGCGCATTCCGATCCGCCTGTTGTTCAACGCCCCAGAGCTGAACTTTCGCGCCGAGTACTGCTTGTTCGATCGGCAGTCTGGACGTCCGATCTGTGTCGGCAATGGCGAGACTTGCAAGCGTCGGGGCCAGGACGGAATCGCCTCGCTGCCCTGCCCTTCGCCGGATGGTTGCCCACTAGCGAAAGGTGGCGCGTGCAAGCCCTACGGCCGCCTCAACGTGGCCATTGGCGATGAGGATTCGCTGGGCAGCTTCGTGTTCCGCACCACCGGCTTTAACAGCATTCGCACCCTTGCGGCCCGACTGCAGTACTTTCAGGCGATCTCCGGTAACCGCCTGGCATGCCTACCGCTGGAGCTGCGCCTGCGTGGCAAGTCCACCCGGCAGAGCCATGGCTCGCCGATCTTCTATGTCGACATCACCGTACGTAGTGGACTGTCGATGGAGGAGGCGCTGCTGCAAGCCCGGGAACTCGATGAAGCGCGCCAGGCCTCCGGCTTCGACCAGGTAGCGCTGGATGCGACCGCGCGGCTGGGCTTTGCCAACGGTGCGTTCGAAGACAGCGACGAGGAAACCGTAGCCATCGCCGAGGAGTTCTTCCCGGAACAGTCTGTCGAATCTCCAACTTTGAATGTGCCTGCAGCAGCTCAACCGGCTGCACCGAAACCCACCTTGTCGACGCTGCTGAAAGCTCGTGCCGAAACCCGGGCACAGCACGCTGCGAAATAACACCCACGACGTCTTTCCCCATCAACCTACGAGGAGGATCGCGCCATGAACCTGGTGCGTTTCATTGGTTTGCTGTTCGCGTTTATCGGTGTGTTGGCCAGCTGCGCAGCCGCCATAGCCCTGCTAGTGCTCATGCTGCGTTTCTGGCCCCTGCTGTTGGTCATCGTGCTGGCACTCGTTCTGTTCCGCCAACTCCTCCAGGAAGTCGGCGTCCGCATCTCCGCCTGATCCACACACTGGCAAAAGCAGGAGCCATCCAGGCTCCTGCTCGTTCACTGATTCCCCTTCATTTCATCCTGCCTAATACAGGAGCACTGACCATGATTACACGGTGCCTGATCTGCAATTCCTCCGTGGTGCTGTCCAAGGACGCCGCCAAAGCGCTGGCCAGGCTAATGGGCACGCTGGATGGTTTCTTACGTGGCATCCAGCAGTCGCCAGCTCGCCAACAGCCGATTCCCTCGGACCTACATTGCGAAAGCCCTTTGGAGCGCGCATTCAACCTAATGCTCGATGGCATTTGTGGGGCGGCAGCGAACTGGAATAGCACCGGCGAATTCATTCGCGACGTGCGCCGCTTTCAGTTCATGGAGTACGACTGCCTCTGCCTCCGCTGCGGGGCGAAATACAACGAAGAGCCCGCGCCTCGCGGCTAGCACGGCTTTCTCTGACAGCGCTCTCCCTCTCTCCGTCCAGCAAATCGCTCGTGCCCCGTCGCGGGCCGCCTCATTGATGCGCCTGACCAACGACTTGATCGGGCTTTTTTATGCCCGCAGAAAATCCATGGAGCTCAACCAATGACAGCCATGTTCAAGGCCGGAGAAACCGCCGGCACCTACATTGCCGACACCCCGCTCACTGAAGACGACATCCTCGCAATGGCCAGGCAGCTGGCCTGCCACCGAATGCGAAAAGGCCAAGCCCTCCAGCACCCCAAGGACGTATTCAGCTATCTGCAGATCCTTCTGCAGGAGTAATCACATCGTGGTGGGAAGTGAAGGCTGCGTATCGCTGGCTGAACTGGGTTACCTATGAGGCATGGGAGGGTTACATCGGCTTCTGCATACAGATCCGAAGCGCAGCTCTTACAGGCATCGATGCCTTACCTCTCCCTACGAAGAAGTCACTGCGCCACGGATAGCCTGCGGGCTATCCGTGGCACCACAATCTCGTATTATTTTTTTTGATTAGGCAGCCTATCGCAGGTTTCAGAAGGCCGTGGGCAAACAAAGCGAGAGCAATTAGTGCAGTCCTCTGAGCGTTTGAAAGGTATCGATGTCTTCGTCTGTGTGGCTGACCAAGGAAGCTTCGCTGCCGCCGCAGATTGCCTGAGTCTCACAAGCTCGGCGGTGAGCAAAAGCATCGCGCGACTCGAAGCGCGCCTGGGCTTGCGCCTCTTCGAGCGCACTACCAGGCGGCTTGCCCTAACCGACGCGGGAAATGCCTTCTACCGCACCTGCTCGAGAGTACTGGCCGATCTCGAAGAGTCCGAGCTGTCGCTCCACGCGGACTACGTCGAAGCACGGGGACGTGTGCGGATCGATTTGCCGGCCGCCTATGGTCGTCTGCATGTAATGCCTGCGCTGCTCGACTACTTGCGCCACCATCCCCTCCTGACGCCGCACATCTCCTTCACTGACACCTTCGTCGACCCCGTTGCCGAAGGTATCGACATCCTGGTGCGCATTGGCGGTTCGGACGTGTGGCCGGAGGAACTGGGGCACCGCTATATCGGCACCCAGCGCTTCATTTTCTGCGCGGCACCGTCGTACCTGGAAGCGCGCGGCACCCCACTGGCCGAGAGCGACCTCGATAGCCATGACATCGTCGTCTATGGGCATACCGATGGCGCGGGCAGTCACTGGCACTTGGCTGGCGCACAACCTGGCGAGCGGGAGCGGCGAGAGATGCCCGCGCGGATGACCATCGGTGATGGCGAGGCCGTGGTTCTCGCGGTTGCCCAGGGTTATGGCATCGCCCAGCTGCCCACCTGGCTGGTCAAGCACAAGCAGGCCAACGGCGAAGTGGTGGAAGTACTTCCGAACTTGGCGACCGATGGCTTGCCGATGAACCTGGTGTGGCTGAAAAAGCGGGAAGCGCTGCCCAAGGTCAGCGTGCTGCTGAAGGTGCTGGCAAGCACGCTGCGGCACGACGGGCACCAATTGGTATCGAACAATTCATGAATTTAAGTCCGCACACCCATGAATAATCGCCAGCGATAGGAATTTACCGAACGAATAAGATGGCGGCCTTTACTTAAAGAGCCGTCGTTATGAGCGCACACGAACCAACCCCGCTCGATGTAGTACCTGCTCGTCGCGCCCGCATCGGGATCTTGATTCTGGCCATTTCGGCCTTCGTGATCGTCACCACCGAATTCTTAATCGTCGGGCTCCTGCCGAGCCTATCTCGCGATCTGGGCATTTCGATTTCGACAGCAGGGCAGCTAGTGACGCTGTTCGCCTTCACCGTGATGCTCGCCGGGCCGCCGCTCACCGCCGCCCTCGCACACCTGGACCGCCGCAAGCTGTTTGCCGGCATCCTGCTGCTGTTTGCGGCCTCGAATGCCCTGGCAGCCGCGGCGCCTAACCTCTGGGTGCTAGCCATCGCCCGCTTCCTACCAGCATTGGCACTGCCGCTGTTTTGGGGAACGGCTAGCGAAACCGCTGCGAGCCTGGTCAGTCCCGCACACCAGGGGCAGGCGGTAGCGCGCGTCTACCTGGGTATCTCCGCCGCCCTGCTGCTGGGCATTCCGTTGGGCACCCTGGCTGCCAACGCCATCGGCTGGCGCGGCGCTTTCTGGGCTCTGGCGACCCTGTCGCTCCTGATGGCAGTGGCCCTGCTCCTGTGGATGCCACCGGTGGCGCGTACGGCCCGGGTCAACTTCGCCCGCCAGGCGCGCATTTTTTGTGAACCGTTTTTCCTCGCCAACGTGGCACTGTCGGTTGTGGTCTTCACCGCCATGTTTGTTGCATACACGTACCTCGCCGACATTCTCGAACGCATTGCCGGCGTGGCGCCGGCGCATGTCGGCTGGTGGCTGATGGGCTTCGGCGCCATCGGTCTAATCGGCAACTGGATCGGCGGCCGCGCAGTCAGTCACTCGCCGCTCAAGGCAACGGCGCTGTTCCTGGTTATTCTTGCGCTGGGTATGGCCGCGGTGGCGCCATTCGCCAACTGGCCAGTTGCGCTGTGGGGTGCGCTTGCCCTCTGGGGCATTGCCAACACAGCCCTGTACCCTATCTGCCAGGTACGCGTGATGAGCTCGGTGGAGCACTCACAGGCACTGGCCGGAACCACGAACGTGTCCGCGGCCAATGCTGGTATCGGGCTCGGCGCATTGCTAGGTGGGCTGGCCATCCCAGAGCTGGGGCTAGCGTCGATCGGCTATGTAGCGGCAGCTGTGGCGCTGGTCGCCGTGTTGCTAGTACCTATTACGGCTCGTATGCGGGCTCGCCCCTGATCCGTCTTGATCGCACAGCAGAGGCTGTCTGTGCGGATGAGTGCGATGACAAACAGGAACATCCCCTGCGATCGCGATGACCACCTGCACTCATTCAGCTCAACGAATAAAGCTGCTCCTGCCCTCAGTAGAGAGTGAGTAAGACGGCCAGTGCTTGCCTGGCCGCTCACTTAGTCTGACCCGACAGATACAAGTCCACTCAGGCGCGACTGAGTCGCTCGCTCAACCGCTCCACCATCTCCACGACCATCTGACGGTCGCTCTCCTCCAGGGCATTCAGCAATCCACTAATCCGCGAAGCCTGATCATCCGGGCGCAAGCTGGCCTCGCTCAGCAGCTCCATCGCATTGCAATTGAAGATCGTCGCGAACTCGAACAATCGAGCAATGTTGGGCATAACGATTCCGCGTTCAATGCGGGATACCGCCTCATTCCCAACGCCCAGAATCTCCGCCACCTCGTCCTGCGTCATGCCACAGCGCACGCGTTGCTTGGCAATCGCCCGCCCTACTGCTTCCGCCAGTGCCTTCTGATTCGTTTCAACCATGACGCCTCCCCCATTCAACCTGAATGGTTGGGCATCGCCTCATTGACATGAAGAACATCACAAGTTGAAAATCAACTCCAAAGGTTGATTTTCAACCTGATTAGTGATCGATCCCCAACCACAGGCACAAGGACCGTCTGCATGCGCAAGAAAATCCTCCTGGTTTCATTAGTAGGCTGGGCAACAGCCAGCACCACATTCGCCGGAACGTTTGAGTGGACCAGTGGCTGGGGTCAGGGCGTAACGGAGCACCTTGTCGATGATGGCAATGGCAACGGCCTGAACATCTCCTGCTCCAGCGATGACGACCAAGCTGTCAGGGCCTACGCAAGCATCGCAGGCCACGAGTACTCCTCCGAGAGCGACGAGGGCTTCGATGTCATCGTCGACGGCGTCACCTACAGCAACCCCTTCTTCACCGACTGCCACGCCTGCGGTGCCAACTTCCCAGGCTTCTGGGCGGCACTTCGCAAGGCCAACAACCTGCAAATCACTGCCCACGGCAAGACCGTCAAGCTGCCGACCAAGCATCTGAGCCGCGAGCTGTTACCACTCAACAACAAAGAGAACTCGTGCAAGTCGGCCTGGTAGCCAACAAATCCTTACAACACAACACCCTCAGGAAATAAGCATGGAACAACAACACGAACAGGACTCGGTGAGCTCCGAGGCCGACTTCCCAATCAGTCCCGCGGCAATTGGCTGGGGACTGGCTGCAGTGATCTTTTCGGCTCTCTGCATGGTCTTCAACAACTCGCCGTTGGTATTGGGTGCAGGCTTCTTCGTGAAGGTTTTTGCGGTGATCGTAGGCTCGGTATTGGGCCTGATCGGTGCCCTGCTTGGAGATGCTATCCGCAAGTTCGCCCATCCGGATGCGGTCTATACCAACGGCGGCATCCTCAACCTGATCTGGATAAAGGTGTTCTGGCTCATTGGACCTCAGGTGATCGGCCTAGTGGCCGGGTCGCTCATCGGCTGCGCCATTGTGCTGCGCTAAGGACAGGCTGTATGAGAGCAGCTTTTGCCGTACTTCTAATGGTTGCAATGGTATCGGGATGCTCTGACGAGAACTCGAAAGTGCGTGGGCAATTCCTTGCCGGGTGTATCCAAGGCGGCGCCCCGAAAGCCATCTGTGCCTGTACCTTCAGGAAGCTGGAAGCCAGCTACAGCCCGGCGCAACTGCAGGCATTCAACAAGCCCAATGCGGCGCCACCTGAAGCATTTCTCATGAGCGTGGTGATAGCCGCTAAAGCTTGCCAGGCCGAACAAGAGTAACAGTGCCCTTGCGACCTCCTGCTGGCAGCCCTAAATGGGACTGTTGGTGGGAGGTATTTTTTGTCTCTTCCTAAAAGCGGGTTCCAATGCCTAGAGGCTGGGGCCAGATGAACAGCCGCTGCGGAGCTCTCCCGGCGAGTGATCGCCACTTCAACCCGCGCTGGTCAGCAAGGTCTTGGGCTCCAGGTAGGCGCTCATGCCCCAGCGGCCCATCTCGCGCCCCAGCCCCGAGAGCTTGAAGCCGCCGAAGGGCGCGCGTGGCTCATGGGCCAGGGTGTTGACCAGCACGCGGCCCGCATCGATCTGGCGCGCCACGCGCTCGCAGCTTTCCGGGTTCGTGCCCAGCACCAGGGCGCTCAGGCCATAGCGCGTGTCGTTGGCAATGGCGATCGCATCGGCTTCGTCCTCGTAGGGGATGATGGTCAGCACGGGGCCGAAGATTTCCTCGCGTACAATGCGCATCTGGTTGTTGGCCCGGGTGAAGAGCGTGGGCTTGACGAACCATCCTGTGTGCAGGCCATCGGGGCGGCCTTCTCAGCCTGCCAGCAGCGTGGCGCCTTCTTCCTGCCCGATGCGGATGTAGCTCTGTACCCGCTCCCATTGCTTGCGGCTCACCATCGGGCCGATGTCGGTGTCGGCATTGCGCGGGTCGCCAGACCGGATGTGCGAGACCGCCTCCTTCGCCACCTGCTCGAACTCTGCCAGGCGGCTGCGCGGCACGAGGATGCGCGTGCCCGCGATGCAGGCTTGGCCGCTGTTCATGAACCCGGCCATCAGCACGAGCGGCATGACGGCGGCGAAGTCCGCATCGTTGAGCACCACGGTTGGCGACTTGCCGCCCAACTCCAGCGTCACGCGCTTCATCGTGGCCGCGCCCGTGGTCACCAGATGCGGGCCCACGGCGGGCGACCCCGTGAACGAGATATTGGCGATGCCAGGGTTGCGCGCAATCTCCTCACCGACAACATCGCCGCGCCCATTGGATGATTACGTCGCGGACACCAATCCAGTGCGGGTAGTCGATGTATTCGTCGATGAACTCGACCTCGGCCGACTCGGTTTTGATGGGGTCGTCCCCGCTGAAACCGGTCGGCCTGCATACCACCCTGCCGTCCTGCTGAAGATCTACATCTACGGTTACCTCAACCGCATCCAGTCCAGTCGCCACCTCGAACGCGAGGCACAACGCAACGTCGAGCTGATGTGGCTGACCGGACGCCTGACACCGGATTTCAAGACCGTCGCCAACTTCCGCAAGGACAATGGCAAAGCCATTCGTGGTGTCTGGCGGCAGTTCGTGGTGTTGTGCCAGCAGCTCGGTTTGTTCTCAGAAGCGCTGGTGGCTATCGACGGCAGCAAGTTCAAATCGGTCAACAACCGTGATATCAACTTCACCAGTACTAAGCTGCAACGGCGGATGGAATAGATCGAATCCAGCATTAGCCGCTACCTCTCGCTAGACACTGCTGACCGACAAGAGCCTGCTGTGGCTCAGGCCAAGGCTACTTTCCGGACTAGTCAGGCAGAAGCGCTCAACCGGGCATCCGCCAGGAATTACGACACCTCGACCGACGTCGCTCCATGGACGCACTCTACGTCTGCCCGACTCACTCGGAGTTCAGACAAGTGGCAACGATCTTGTGGCCGTTCAGATCACGTACATACGCGGAATATACGTGAGGGCCGAAGTCCCGCAGACCGGGGCCCCCTGCGTCGACGCCTCCCGCCTGCAGAGCTATCTTGTGAAATTCATCCACCGCAGCCCGGGTGGGGGCGGTCAAAGCCGGTGCCTACTGTTGCGATATTGCCATCAATTGGCTTCAGGACCACGAAACGAGAACCTGCGCCTCCCAGACCGCGGCATTCTTCATGGATTCAAAACAGACGCAGCCCAGTTTAGGAAGAACAAGATTGTAGAAGGCGCGCGCATTTACCAGGTCATTGGTGCCCTCACTCAAATGCGCAAACATGATTACAGTCCCCCGTAGGATAATTTCCGGCTTCTAAGGACCAAGCAACTACACGCGCGAATTATCTGGGCGTCGTCCCCAAGCGCCGCACTTCATCATCAAGGGCGGTCATCGCTTTCATCAGGTACCGTTCTACCGCATTCGGCGCCCAGTGCCCAGACGACTCTAGAAGGCGCGGACGCACGAAATGGTAGTCACTCAGTGGAGCGTTCAGAGTCGTGGACAGATCGTGGCCGCGCGCGGATAACTCAGCAAAGTGCCGTTCGATACTGCTATCCAGCGAGACGAGAGCTTGATCGTCGAGAATCCAGACGTCGCCGCCGAAGTTCGGAAAGGACGCCAGCTGGTAGGAGATCAACATCTGCCCGATATTCTGACTGAGCTTGTGCAGTCCGTCTTGCACTTGCCCCGGATCAGGAGCAGCGTCGTAGTGCTCGGTCAGTGACCTTTCCAGGTTGGAATACCCCTCAACGACAGCGGGCAACCAACGGGAATAAGCTGCCTGAACCTTGCGAGCGTCAGCGACGCTTTGTGGCAGGTGCTTCAGTTCGACAACCGCATTGTCAAACCGGCGTACCTGCTCAATTAGAGACGCATCCCCCACTTGCGTGGCCATTTCGCGCAAGCGTCCCATTGCACGGGTGGAGACCTCCATGTTCTCTGCCTCATAGGGGGAGCCATTGAGGTTGTAGTAGAGCAGCGCATTGACAGCTGCCCGGATCGCCAGAGTACGCATCTCATGCAACGCCTGTCGGTCCTGTGCTCCCAGAGCCTCTCCCCTGGCACAAGCCAGCAGCATCAATATCAACAGGTAACTCTGAAACCGATTGTCTTTCTTGTTATCGCGATTCAAGTAGAAGTTCCTTCACAAATCCTGTGATGCCTTCGACCCAATGGCAATGTCCGGCCCCAGGCAGAGCTGAACCTACCCTCAACGATTTCCCTAGGCTCAGCTGAAATTTCCGTCGGTGAATGCCGACCAATCGCGCCACTGCTCCACTTCGCGACTCAACGCCGCCAGTTTTCCTGTCATTACCTGCAGGGCATCGGAACCGGCCAGGTAGCGCAGCGGCGGATGCTCTTCACCGGCCAGTCTCACAAGCATCGCACCTAGCTTGGCGGGATCACCATTCTGTTGGTGATTGTTAGCCGCCGACGACGCCTTGATACGACGACTGAGCTCAGCATAGTCCTCCAGGCTGATGCTGCCCAAAGCAGCCGAACTGCCATCGAGAAAGTCGGTACGAAAGGCGCCTGGCTCGACCAGGGTTACGCGAATGCCGAACTGCGCCACTTCTTGGGCAAGGGATTCGGAAAACCCCTCCACAGCGAACTTCGCCGAACAATACAGCGCCGCACCAGCCATGCCGCTCACACCAGCAATGGAGGAAACATTGAAGATGTGTCCACTACGCTGTCGGCGCAACGTTGGCAGCACTGCACGGCAGACATGGAACAGACCGAAGACATTGGTTGCGAACTGCCGCTCTGCAGCTCCGGCGTCGTTCTCCTCGAAGGGACCCAGTTGGCCATATCCCGCATTATTCACGACAACATCAATACGCCCGAAACGTTGTACTGCTGCCTCGACCACGGTCGCCGCCTGGCCAGCTTCGGTGACATCTAATTGCAGAGCCAGTACACGCTCGGCAAAGGGCTCGAACGCCCGCTCGAGACGAGTCAGATGGCGTCCTGTCGCAACGACATTGTCACCTGCCTCCAGCGCTGCTCTGGCAATGGCCTCGCCGAGACCACGAGTGGCCCCCGTGACGAACCAAGTCTTCCTCATTGTTGTTCTCCGGGCTCGATGGATTGCTGGGCCAGCCAATGTCGAAGGCTGGCTTGATGATTGCCTGGAAATCATATGAACAAATTTTACATTTATGTTCAAATAAGATTTCATAAAACCGTGCCACTGCCTTGCAACTCCCCCTGAGGACTACACCGTGCTGATCGATATCCATGCTCACCTCGTGACAAAGGGAATGCTGAACCGCCATGAGTTCTGGGGTCCCTTCATGAAGACCACAGGCTTCACCGTCGGTCACTTTTCCCTGGGCACCAAGCAGCCGTCCAAAGCGCAAAGCGACGAGGAAGCAGAAGCCAACTTACTAGCTCGCATGACCCATGAAAGCCGCCGGCGTCTGATGGCCGAGCGCGGCGTAGACAAACTGGTAGTCTCTGCACCCTCTCATGCATTCATGTACTGGGCAGGTGAGTTCGGGAGCGAATACGCACGCATATGCAATGACGAGATGGCCACCTATTGCCGTCGGGATCCGCAGCATTTCGACTTCTGGTGCCATGCAAACCTGGCCGAACCGGAAACAGCGACAAGGGAGATCGAGCGCGCTGTCCAGCACCTAGGCGCCAAGGGGGTCTGTGTCGGCGGTACCAATTTCAATGGTATCGAGACCCATGACGAACGCCTGTTTCCGGTCTGGGAGAAAATCGAGCAGTTGGATGTGCCTATCATGGTGCACGGCTTCAACCAGTCCATCTACTGGGGCGAGAAGCACACCGACGACAAGTTCGAGACCACCTCGATCGTTGGTGACTGCGTCGATGAAACGCTGTTCTTCTGGTACCTGATCTGCGGTGGTGCGCTGGATGCGTTTCCCAAGCTCAAGGCTTACATCACCCATGCTGGCGGTATGGCGGTGTTTCAGCTCGGCCGCCTCAGCGAACTGAATCAGGCCATGGCACCGGACGCCCGCAACCGCAGGCCATTGATGGACTACCTGGACAACTTCTACTTTGACCTCGACGTTCATGCGCCAGGCCTGCGCCGTGGCGTGGTGGAGGTCGTCGGTGTGGATCGGCTGGTCTACGGCACTAACTTCGGGGGAGCCTATGCCCATGGCGACCTCACCGAGAACCTGGGCTTGAGCGAAGATGACCGGGAGAAGATTCGCAGTGGCAATGCGATCCGTTTGCTCAAACTGGAACCCTAGGCCAGCCGCTGATCATCCCGAGGCGGGCTCAGGTGTTGGAGCACCTGGGTCCCGTACCTCCCGTACCGTTCCTGGTCCCACTGCGCGACATCGGTACGAGTCCCTGCACCACAGCGATGCCAAACAGAATCAGGCCGCCACCAATAGCGTGATAGCCATGCAGTTCCTCGCCCAGCAGTAGCACTGCCAGCAAGCCGGTGAACAATGGCGTGAGGTTCATGAACACCGCAATTTTCTCCGCTCCAATCTCCCCAAGCGCATGGTTCCAAAGCCCAGGCGCCAGCGCCGACGCGAACAAACCAGCATAAGCCACCAACGGCAAGTTGCGTGCTGTCAGTTGCACCGAAGGGGTCAGCAGGAACGCTGGTAGCAACACGATCAAGCCACAGAAAACCTGCACATAGAGTGATTCCCAAGTCGCTATCGGCAATCGCCAGCGCTTGAGCAGCAGGCAGTAGACCGCATAGGACAGCGACGCCATGAGCATGAGGAACTCGCCCAAGCCCATGCCTTCTCGCCACAGCCGACTCGGCCGTCCGGCACTGATAAGCAGGGCGAGCCCGCAGAATGAAACCAGACAACCGAGCCAGACAGTACGCGTCGGCCGTACCCCCATCAACGGTAATGCCAGCAGTGTGGTCAGCAACGGCATGGTGCCCAGAATAAGGCCCATCGAGGTGGCAGAAACCTTATGCGCGGCGAAATAGGCCAGCGACTGATACAGAGCCATACCCAGCACTCCAAGGGCAAAAAGCTGCCAGAAGTGCCGGCGGATCAACCGCCGCTGCTTCCAGACCCTGGGCAGCAGCCAGGGACTAAGCACGATGAGCGCTAGGAGCCAGCGATAGAAGGAAATGGCCGCCGGCTCGATAGCACCGACGGCCAGTCGATTGACTACCGTGCTACCGGCCCAGATCAGCGACGCTAGAATGGGGAGCAGATAGATCATGAGTCATCCGTCCTAACGAACCCGGGCGTCACTGGAAACCAGCGCACATCCAGACACGCTCCCCGCTTCGCGTACGACAATGCCCTTCAGGTCTCAGGGCGTACGTAATAGCCGACCGCCACGGCATATCGCCCTACCTGGCGAAGCAGGGTGTTCTTCTGCTCAAGGCGACTGTTCGCAGGGTTGCGCCACAGATAGCTCACCTCTGCATATCCACCGCCCTTCTTCAGTGCCTCGAGCATCTGTATACCGATCCGCTTTTGGTCGGCGGACTGCAAGGCACGGAATTGAGTACCAACCAGGCGCAGGTTGTAACCGTGGGCGCTGAACTTCAAAGTATCCAGATCGACGATGAATACATACAGGTCATCACGGATAAACTCCACATCCAGGCTGTTGACCTGCTCGATCACCTTCGCGGGGTTGGCTGCCATCGCGGCACTCGCGCGCGCTAACAGTTGGATAGCCTCCTGCTTGCTGGAGCGAGGCATGTAATAGCCAACCGCGAAGATCCGCTCACCAACGCGCCTGAAAAACACTCGTTTGCGCTCGGCCTTGCCATCAACCCAGTTCACCCAGTGGTAGTCGGCGGTATGGGTTTCACCATCCTCTGGCAACGCCAACGCAGCCTTGAAGGACTTGTTCAATTCAGCGTCGAGCACGCCACCGATATTGCGCCCCACCAGGTTCGCCGACGGCCCGCCGCTGGCCAACATCACACCACTAGTGTCGACGACATAGACATAGAGCTGGCCATCGATGAACTCTCCCTGACGACTGAAGGCCGCAAAAGCAGCCTCCCCCTTTGCCCGGTAGTAGGCAACAGCCCGTTCCAACAGACGATTGGCCTGCGTGGCCTCCGCCGCATAATTTCCTTCGTCCTGGGCCAGAGCGCTGGACAGGTAAAGCATACCGAGCAGCAGTAGCAAGACATGGCGAAAGATAGACAACTTGGAGGTCATTGGCGCGAAGCCCTCCGATCACAGGGTACGTCCAATGATTTCCTTCATGATTTCAGAGGTGCCGCCATAGATGCGTGCAACCCGTGCATCCACCCAGGCGCGGCTGACCTTGTATTCGCTCATGAAGCCGTAGCCACCGTGCAACTGGAGGAACTCGTCGAGCAACTTGCCCTGCATCTCCGAACCGAGCAACTTGGCCATGGCGGCGACATCCGCCGGTAGTTCACCACGCATTACCTTGGCCAGGCAGTCGTCGACGAAAACCCGCAGCATGGTCGCCTGCGCCTTGGCCTCGGCGAGCTTGAAACGGGTGTTCTGGAAATCCAGTACCGGCTTTCCAAATACCTTACGATCGCGGGTGTATTCGATGGTTTCTTCCAGCAGGGTATGGATCGACTGCGCCGCACGGATGGCGATGATCAGACGCTCCCAGGCCAACTGATGGGTCAGATACTTGAATCCCTGCCCCTCCTCGCCCAGGCGATTGCTAGCCGGCACCCGCACCTCGTCGAAGAACAGCTCGGCGGTATCCTGCCCCTTGAGGCCAATCTTCTCCAGCAAGCGCCCCTTGGAGAAGCCCTTGCGCTCTTCCTCGATACAGATCAAGGTCAGTTCCTTGGCCGCCGGGTCGAGCTTGGTGGCAGTGACTACCAGTCCGGCATTACCACCATTGGTGATGAAGGTCTTCTGTCCAGAAACGATGTAGTCTCCGCCATCGCGGCGTGCCAGTGTGCGCATCGAGCGTAGGTCGCTGCCGATGCCCGGTTCGCTCATGGCGATCACGCCAATCAGCTCGCCACTGACCATCCGTGGCAGCCACTTCTGCTTCTGCTCTTCGCTGCCATAGGCGACGATGTAGGGTGCGACTATCTCCGAGTGAGTGGTGAAACCCACGGCAGTCGCATTGGCCCTGGCCAACTCTTCGATCATCACTGCGGAGTGGCCGAAATCGCCACCGGAGCCGCCATATTCTTCCGGCACCGTGGAGCACAGCAGCCCGGTCTCGCCCGCTTTCAGCCAGACATCCTTGGGCACGATGCCATTCTTTTCCCACTCATGCAGATGAGGCACGATCTCGCGATCGACGAAACGTCGCGCCTGCTCGCGGAACAAGTTATGGTCTTCACGAAAAACACCACGCATAACTATCACTCCAATTCAATCGGTCTTCTCAACGGTCCAGATAATCCGGCTTGCGCTTGTCCAAGAAGGCGGAGACCGCTTCCCGGTGGTCTTCCGTGTGGTGGGCCAGCGACTGGTATGCGGCGGACAGCTCCAGCAGCGAATCGAGGCGCAGGTGCTGGCCCTCTCGCAGCAACCGCTTGCACAGACGCAGCGCATGCCCCGGATTGCCAGCGATGCGCTGTGCAAGCGACAGAGCCTCGGCTTGGAGCGCCTCGTGGGTGCAGACCTGTTCCACTAACCCCCACTCCAACGCCTTGGCGGCATTGATGGCGTCACCGGTGAAGGCCATCAGACTTGCCTTGGGGATGCCGATGATGCGTGGCAGCAACCAGGCCCCCCCATCGCCCGGGACAATCCCCAGTCGGACGAAACTTTCCGCGAACAGTGCCGTGGTCGACGCCAGTCGGATATCGCACATGCAAGCCAGGTCTAGTCCAGCACCTATCGCCGGGCCGTTGATGGCGGCAATCACCGGGACATCCAGTTCGTACAACGCCAGCGGGATGCGCTGGATACCATCACGATAGGTATTACGCAGTTCGTAAGGGGACCCGGCGAATATCCCCTCGCGACTGCGCATGTCCTTGACATTGCCGCCAGCGCAGAAGGCGCTGCCATTGCCGGTAAGCACCATGACCCGCACCGAGTGATCCCGACGCAGTTCGGCGCACAGGTCGACGAACTCTTGGATTTGCTCCGGCGAGGTCAGCGCGTTGCGGGTTTCCGGGTGGTTCATGCGTACGGTGACGATAGCGCCGTCCCGCTCGATCTGCAGAAAGGGATTCATGCTGTAGTCACCCGAGTTCAGGTAGTGATTGGGCTGCGTGCCCTGTAAGCAACGGCCAGTAGCCCTGGCCGCCAGCGGCGCAGGCCAGTTGACCGATACGCTGACTCCACAGACTGGCCGAGCCGAACTCGCTACGCCAGGCCCACAGGCGACGAGACAACAGGTGCAGCGAGTACTCTTGGGTAAAGCCGATGGCACCGTGCACGGAATGGGCGATACCGGCGCCGACGCTGGCGGCCTCGGCGGTACTGACCTTCGCAACAGCAATACTAAGGGCGGCCAGAGCGCTGTCCGACTCGACGAAGGCAGCCTCCGCTGCGACACCAGCGGCCGCCGCCTGCTCAGCTAATACCGCGAGCTGTTGCTGGATAGCCTGAAAGGCACCGATCGGACGGCCGAATTGGTGGCGTTCGCAAGCGTAGCCGGAGGTCATTTCCAGCAGCGCTCGCAAGGCCCCAGCGATCTGCGCGGAACGCAGCAGCGCTCCCCCCAGTAGCAGGACATCACCTGACATTCCCGTGGGCAGTGGCGCGCTGGCAAGCACCGGAGCCGAACTGAAGCGCAAACCATCGCGCGGCTCGCCAGCCACATTCAGGGCCAGGAACTGTGCGACCGCCGCGGTACGATCCAACAGGACCACACGTGGGCCATCGGCGGCATCAGCAATGGCCACCACGGCATCGGTATGCCGGCCCCAAGGCACGTCATGCACAAGGCCATCCACCTTGTCGCCCCGTAGGCTGAGCTGGGCGCTGGCGGCAAAGCTGAGGACATCACCACGCCCCTCGAGCCCGGCCTTGCCAAGCAGCCAGTTGGCAAGTAGCGCTTCCCCTAGGGGGATTGGTGCAGCAAAACGGCCGGCGGCACGTGCCAGCACATAGAGATCAGCCCACCCCGCCTCGGCACCACCCAGGGCTTCGGGTACGGCAGCCAGGCTGAAACCGGAGTTCTTCAGGACGCTCCAGAGTTCGGCCGGCCACACACCACCCTCGCAGCCGAGCACGTATTCCGGCGTGGCTAAGTTGCCGAAAAGGCGCTCGATGGTTGATTCGAATAGTTCTCGCATAGTTATCGCAACCCCAGGCCGCGCGCGATGATGCCGCGCAGGATTTCGCGGGTACCGCCGCGCAGAGAGAAGGAAGGCGCCATCTGCATCAGATAGGCCAGAACCCGGGCATGCTCGCTACCGCCAACCAGGCGAGGTTCGGCCTCGAGCAGGAGTTGGGCAACCTCGGGCAGTTCCTGCTCAAATAGATTTCCCAGATCCTTGACGCAGGAAGCAGCCCAGGTCGGATGCTCGCCGGCAGCCAGTTGCGCAGTGACTGCCAGCGACATGTTGCGCAAGGTCAGTAACTTAGCCGTGAGGCGACCGATCTCGCGGCACTGCAGGGCATCCGGGCTATGACCCAGCGCATCGACCAGTGTTGTAAGCAAGGCCATGCAACTGAGGAAGCGTTCCGGACCGCTACGCTCGAAAGCCAGTTCGGCGGTGACCTGCTCCCAGCCCTTGCCTTCGGTACCGATCAGCGCATCCGCATCGAGCTGAACGTTGTCGAAGAACACCTCGTTGAAATGCTCGCCACCGGCCAGGTCGCGGATAGGACGGACGGTGACCCCCGGTAGACTCAGATCGACGATGAACTGCGACATGCCCTCATGGCGCGCCGCCTGTTTCTCGCCGGTGCGCACCAGTGCAATCATGAAATGCGAGTGCTGGGCGTTTGTGGTCCACACCTTCTGCCCGTTGAGCAGCCAACCGCCGTCATTGCGGCGAGCTGAGGTCTTGATCGACGCCAGGTCGGAGCCGGAGTTCGGCTCGCTCATGCCAATACAGAAGTAGCTTTCGCCGCGGCAGATCGGCGGCAGGTAATACTCTTTCTGCGCCTCACTCCCGAAACGATTTATCAGCGGGCCGCTCTGCCGATCGGCAATCCAGTGTGCCGATACCGGCGCGCCGGCTGCCAACAACTCTTCGATGATCACGTAGCGCGAGAAAGGGCCGGCTTCACTGCCGCCATAGCGCCTGGGCAACGCCATACCGACCCACCCCTGGGCGCCGAGTTGGCGACTGAACCTCGCGTCAAAACCCATCCAGGATTGCGCCATAGCAGTCGGTGGATAATCGCCAAGACAGTCTTGGAGAAATGCCCGCACCTCGTGACGGAGCGACTCCGCCTCAAGGGGAATCTTGCTGTAAGTGAATTGAGCGATAGACATGCGAACTCTCGAAATGGGGCACAAGGCCAATCACGGAAAGGTGATCCGAAACCTGCCAGCCCTCTTCCGACACAGGGAAGAGGGCTGGCAGGTGCCTTATCAGAGAGCGGTGCCAGCGTCTGCCTTAGCGAACATCGCATTAATATCGCCGGAAGTGACAGGTTTTCCGTCGGCACGTCCGTGGTCGGCGCCGCCGAGCCCCAGAGCCGGCTCGGTCTTCACGTGCGCAGCTTGGGCGCGCAGGGCACCGACCGTGCAGCTGTCGCGACCAAGGATCGCGAACGGGTCGTAGGAGAACTCGCGCATGGCGTTGAGGTGAGTGACCTTGTCGATGGTCTCCTTGGGCAAGTGTCTCAGGCCCTCCCAGGCCGTTTCCGGCGAGTTCGGCCAGGTGCAGTCGGAGTGCGGGTAGTCGCTTTCCCAAGTGACCATCTCTTCATTCATGAACTTCAGGTTCTGCAGCCCGAAGTTATCCTCGATGAAGCAGGTGATGAAATGCTTCTTAAAGATGTCGCTGGGCATCTGCCCGCCGAAGTTGGAGTTGGTCCAGGCGTTGTGATGGCGATGAGTGAAATCAGCGCGCTCCAGCAGGTAAGGGATCCAGCCGATACTGCCCTCAGAAAGAGCCATGCGCAGCTTCGGGAATTTTTTCCACATCGGCGCCCAAATCCAATCGGCCGCCGAGTTGGCGATGGAGATCGGCATGGAGGTGATCCAGGCATCGATCGGCGACAGCTCGGAAGCGTGCTCTGCCTTGACGCCCGTGCCAATGTGACAACAGATCACTACGTTGTAGTCAGAACAGGCTTTCCACAGCGGATCCCAGTAGTCGCTGTGGATCGACGGGTAACCATGAATCGCGGGGTTGTCCGACAGCGACAGGGCATGCACGCCTTGCTTAGCCAGACGTGCAACCTCTGCAGCAGCGGCCTGCATGTCCCACCAAGGCACTAGCATCAGTGGAATGAAGCGTCCCGGGGCGGCGTTGCACCAGTCATGCAGGTGCCAGTCGTTGTAAGCCTGAATGGCCGCCAGGGACACGTCACGGTCCGCATGTACCTGGAAGCGCTGGCCGGCGAAGCCGGGGAAGGTCGGGAAACAGAGCGAACCGAGTACGCCATTGGCATTCATGTCGTCCACACGGTCACTGATATTCCAGGTGCCGCGACGCATCTGCTCATAGCCCAGCGGCTCCATGCCGTACTCCTCCTTGGGCCGGCCTACCACCGAATTGAGCCCCATGTAACCGGTGGCCTGCTCCTCGAAGACCCACACATCGCGCTCTCCGCGCTTGACGACGTGGGGCTCGCGCCCCTTGAAGCGGGCCGGCATGTGGCGTGCAAAGGCATTCGGCGGCTCGATCGCGTGGTCATCAACGCTGACGAGAATCAGATCTTCAATCTTCATTGTTGTTTTCCCCTTGGCTTACGGGTTCCTGATGTGCTCCTGATCATAGTGCACGCCTGAAATAAATTAAACACTTTATTTAAAAATGTTCAATTAACTCCTCTGCCAGGAGCACCATGGCGCGCCCCGCAAAGCGCTGGGCGCATGCCTCAATCCCAGATCACATGCAGGTGATGGGGGCCACGCAATTGCGCTCCGATAATTTGCGGAGCCGGTTTGTCGACATCGAGACGAATGTTCGGCATCAGGTCGAGGACAGCATTGAGCGCACAGTTGATTTCCGTCTTGGCGACGAACTGGCCAATACACATATGCGGACCGAAGCCGAAGCCGAATGACGGTTTGGCCTTGCGGTCGATGTCGAAACTATCGGCCCGCTCGAACGCATCCTCATCGCGGTTGGCAGAGGTGACAATGCACGAGACCATGGCCCCCTTGGGAATGGCCACACCGCGAATTTCGACATCCTTGGCCGCCTGGCGCACCTTGAAGGTGGCTACCGGTTCGTAGCGCACCGCTTCGTCGATGGTCCTGGGGACCAAGCTGCGGTCCTTGCGAATACGCGCGAGCAACTCCGGCCGCTCCAGCAGCAGAGTCATCAAGGTGCCGAAGGTGCGAGTGGTCGTCTCGCTGGCCGCCGGTAGCAGCGAACGGACAAAAGTGGTGATCTCATGATCATCAAGCGAGCGCCCCTCGTACTCGGCCCGAATCAGGCGGCTGATCAGATCATCGCCCGCAGCGCCTTCGGCACGACGTTGCGCCACGACCACCTTGACCACGTCGTATAGAGCCTGGGCGGCCTCCATCGCCGCGCCGCGTGCGGCAGCAGCCTTCTCGGGGTCAACCTGCGGGCCAGCCAGGATAGCCAGCGCCCAGGCAGCATACTGCTCGATCTCCTCAGGGCGGTCCTCGGGGAAGCCGATCAGCGAGTAGATCACGCGAATGGGGAAGTACAGGGCGAACTCCATGAGGTCCGCACGCTTGCTGGCGACCATGGGCTTCAGGTACTCATCGCGGATGACCCGGTCGATCTTGGTTTCCTTCCAGCGATTGACCGTCTCGGGCATAAACACCGGCTGCAACAGGCTGCGGATGTTCTTGTGCGCACCTCCATCCATAGCGGTGAGAATCAGGCCATCGAAGAACGCCCCCAGCCCTTCGGCGATGAAGCCACTGGTGAAGTTCGTGGCGTCGCGCATCACAGCCATGACATCGTCGTACTTGAACAGCGTGAATACCGGACGGTCAGGATCAAGTCCGGCAATCGATGGAACGCCAAGGCGCGCCATGAAGTTCTCTGGGAGAACCGGGGATTTCTCGCGCATCTCACGATATACCGCGTGCAGATCGATATCGGCACCTCGGTAGTTGCTCGCGACATTGGCGAAGACTTGCTCCAAGTTGCTCTGGACCGGGGCGGACATGGACATCTCCTTTCTTGTTGTATGTAGCCGGTATGCGTGGTCCTGCGAGAGACACGCCGTATCGGACATATTAGGCACGCCACGTAAAAATCTGAACGATTTTTTACATTTTGTCCAAAATCAAGAAAAGAAATGTCCAGCCCAGGCGTTTGAGAGACGCACTCAGTAAGCCTGCTGGACGTAAGTCATACGCCCACCGGCCAGCATCAGGGCACAATAGAGATTGATTTCCGTCACCTGAGCCGGGCTGAAGAATTCAGACATTCGCGCGTAGTGCCCGTCGTCGATGGCCATGTAGTCACCGGCAAACAGTTCGGCAAAACGCAGAGCGGCCCGCTCCGCAGGACTGAAGCGCTCGCTGTCGATCGCCAAGCAGGCAATGTCGTCCTCGCTGACCTCATCGGACTTGCGCGCCAACTGGCACGCCTGACAGGTGGTGATACTGGCGATCTTCAGCCGCAACAGCTCGCGCAAGCGCTCGCCCAGCAAGCTGTCCCGATAGAAGCCGGCCATCAGTTCCAGCCAGGCCAGGGCCAGACCAGGGCGATGCGCCCAGACCTGAATCGGCCTTGTCGAACTGAGCATGCGGGTTTCCTGCCCCCGCACGATCGCCTCGAGCAGCTCGGCCGGCATATCCTCTAGCGGTACCATGGAAATTCGCGCCATGCCTGCAGCCCTCTCCATCTGTTCAGCCAAGGCGCTCGATGATGGTCGCGGTCCCCATGCCTCCGGCACAGCAAATCGCCTGCAGCCCATAACGGGCATCACGCCGCTCCAACTCGTTGAGCAGCGTGGTCATCAGCCGTGCGCCACTGGCGCCAAGCGGGTGGCCCAGGGCGATGGCCCCACCGTTGACATTGAGTCGCTCGTGCGAGACACCGGTTTCATGCATCCAGGCCAGCGGTACCGAAGCGAATGCCTCGTTGACCTCGAACAAATTGATATCACGAATGCCCAGGCCAGCTTTCTGCAGCACCTTGTACGTAGCTGCGATCGGGCCAGTGAGCATCAGTGTCGGATCGGACCCCACCGTGGTGAATGCACGAATCCGCGCCCGAGGCTTCAATCCCAGACGCTGAGCAGTTTCCGCCGACATCAGCAGCAGTGCTGCCGCACCATCGGAAATCTGTGAGGAGTTTCCGGCGGTGATGCGGCCGCCCTCGGGGCGGAAACTGGTCTTCAAAGTCGACAACTTAGCCCGCGACGTGTCACGACGAATGGTCTCGTCCGCCCGCAGTGGTGCTGCAGGTTCGCTAAACCCATGCTCGCGCAAACCCTCGACCGGCACTTCTACGATTTCATTGGCGAAATGTCCGGAATCAGCCGCAGCGGCCGCCCGGCTATGGCTGACGAAGGCGTAGTCGTCCAACTCGTCACGGCTGAGCGACCACCTCTCAGCAATACGCTCGGCGGCCTCACCCTGACTGGTCAGCTCATAACGCTCGGCGGCCATCCAACCAAATGCTTCGCCGTGAATCTCGCGGTTGCTCCCCATCGGTACACGGCTCATGTTCTCCGCGCCGCCGGCAACCACGATATCAACGGCCCCGGCGACGATGGCGCCAGCAGCGACATGCACCGCCACCTCGCCCGACCCGCACTTGCGGTCGATGGTCAGTCCAGGGATATCCACCGGCCAGCCGGCACCAAGCAACGCGGTTCGGGCAATGTTGGCCGACTGTTCGCCGATCTGGGTGACGCAGCCGAGTATCACGTCATCAACCTGCGTTGGCGACAGACCTACGCGCTCCAGCAGTTTGCCAATCACCAGCGCTCCCAGGTGGTCGGCACGCACACCGGCCAGGCCGCCGCGGAAACGGCCAATCGGAGTACGCACTGCATCGACAATCACGATGTCTTTCATAGTGCGCTCGCCTTGAGACCGGAGCCCGGTACGCGCTTGCCATCCTCATAGCGATAGACGCCATGCCCGGTCTTGCGGCCGAAGCGCCCGGCGGCGACCATCTTGATAATCAGCGGGCAGGGCCGGAACTTCTCTCCCAAGGTCTGATGCAGGTAGCGCAAGACAGACAATCGGGTATCCCAGCCAGTCAGGTCGCCCAGCTCTAAAGGCCCCATGGGGTGGTTGAAGCCCAGACGCAGAGCCGTGTCGATATCCTCAGCACTGGCCGTGCCCTCCTGGAGCATGTACATCGCCTCGTTGCCGAGCAATGCGGACATCCGGCTAGTGGTCAGTCCGGGGGACTCGTTGACAACGATCGAGGTCTTGCCCATGGCATCGCACAGCCCACGAGTACGCACCAGCGTCTCGTCACTAGTCGCCAGACCGCGAACCAGCTCCACCAGCTTCATCTTGTGCACCGGATTGAAGAAATGCATGCCGATGACCCGCTCGGGGCAGGCTAGGGTGGCAGCGATCTCGGTCACACTCAGCGCCGAGGTATTGGTGGCGATGATTGCGCCGGGGGCGAGCAGCGGCTCGGCCTGGGCAACCACTGCCCTCTTCACGTCCAGTCGCTCGGAAACCGTTTCCACCAGCCAATCGGCCCCCTGCGCGGCCTCGGCCAAGTCGCCACTGGTGGACAGGCGCGCGAAGGATGTTTGCGCCGACTCAGCAGAGACTTTGCCGAGAGATACACCATCCTCGAGGATCTTGCCGATATTGCCCCTGGCGCGGGACAACGACTCAGGGTTGGTATCCACCAGCACGGTGGGATAGCCAGAACTGGCGAACCCATGCGCAATACCGGTCCCCATCAGACCAGCCCCCACCACCACGATCTTTTCTTGTTTATCAGTGCTCATGCTTCGCTCTCGATTCAGTCGCGGGACTTCTTGCCCACTACGTTGCGCAATGTGCCTATGCCCTCGATGGTTGCCTCGACGACATCACCGGGATTGAGGAATCGGCCAGTTCCCATGCCGACACCGGCCGGCGAACCGGTGAACAGCACGTCACCGCAGGCGAATCTGGATCGCTGCTGGACAAAACGAATCAGTTGACCAACATCCCAGGTCATCTCTGCAGTTGAGCCGTCTTGTCGAATCTCGCCGTTGACCTTGAGGATTAGGCGCAGCTCAGGCGAGCCGGCTGGAAATTCGTCCTTGGTGACGATCCAGGGCCCAAGCCCGGTAGTACAGTCCTGACTCTTGGCCGCAAACAGATCCATGCCGATACCCGCCGGACCACTGCGCTGCAGGTCCCGTGCGCTGACGTCGTTACCAACGGTGTAGCCCAGAACGCTGGCCAGCGGGTCATCGAGGTCTATCTCCGAACTACCGATCACTGCCACCAATTCGACCTCGTGGTCTAGCTCCTCGGTCAAAGGTGGATAGCGAATCGGGTCTTTAGCGCCGATCAGCGCACCGTAGGCCTTGAGGAAGGCCACTGGCTGTGAAGGGCTGGCGAGACCGAAGTCGTCAGCCAGGTGCTTGGCATAGTTTGCACCCGCCACCACCACCCGGTTGACCGGCTCTATCGGAGGTAGCAGGCACATCTTAGACAGCGGTAGCGACGGTCCGGAAAGGCGCAGGGCACTGATACCAGCCCCCCTGGCCAATGCAGGGGCCCACTGGGAAAATTCCCCATCGATGGCATGAACCTCGTCGCGCTCAGGGTCGACGACAGCCCAGAAGGGCCCCGTCTGGAAATAGGAACAGCGCGCCAGCTTCATCAGGCACCCACCTTGCCCACTTTGGTCGGATCCAGGTGCAGGAGATCGCAGGCGTTTTTCCAGCGGATCTTCTGCAGATCTTCGTCGGACAGACGCAGCCCATCCGTCAGGTCATGGCGCACCGCATCACTACCGCCGAAGTTGGAGCCGTACACCACACGATCAGCACCAATTACGTCCAGCATGGCCTGACGCATGGGGAGCTCGTGCAACTCCACGTCGAAATAGAAATTGGACAGATAATCCAGAAATGGCTTCTTGTTATGATAGACGTCTAGGTTGGGATTGGTCTGCGCCATGCGCCCCAACTGATAGGGCACGAAGCCACCACCATGGGTGATGTAGACTTTCAGGTTCGGGAAGCGATCCAGCACACCACCATTGATCAGGTACCAGAAGCACTTGGTTTCGTCATAGTTCATACCGACGATCGCGGTTGTCTCATAGCGATCGGTATTGGCGTCCTTACCCCAGGTCACGGACTGGTTGTAGCCGTGCACGAAAATCGGCAGGTCGAGGTCGCACAGCGTCTCCCACACGGGATCTAGCTCGGGTGAGTCGTATTCCAGTCCGCCAAAGTTAGAGCCACCGGCAACCAGGCCCTTGGCGCCCAGTTCAGTGCAGGCACGACGGATTTCCTTGGCCGCTTCGAGCGGTACATTCAGTGGCGCGTGGGCCCAGAACATCAAGCGATTGGGCGCGGCGGAGCAGTAACTTGCCAGCGCATCATTGACCCGGCGAGCAAAGGGCACGGCGAACTCGGCTTCCGCCCAGTACATGTAGCAGTGGCTCGGCACCGAGAGCACCTGAGCAGCCTGACCCGCCGCATCCATCGCAGCGAGGCGATGGCTCGGATCACGCCATTTCGCCATGTATTCCGCCACGTTCAGCGTTTCGCCACGGGCATGCGCCTCGCGCAGGGCCTTCTTACGTTCCGGAGCCCCCAGGGTCAGTATCCAGTCACCCACTCGCAGCTTGATGTCGCCATCGGATTGCAACTCGAAGGCCGGCCCCCAGTAGGGATGTTGATCGTAGTAATCGGGATGCGGCGCATGGGCGTGAAGATCGATGAGCATAATCTGGATACCTCAGGGTGGCATTTTTTATGTTTGTGTAGCGCAACGCTCGTGATGTAACCGACCTAGCCGGGTACACATCACTCAACATGCGCGTCAGGCCCGCTTTCATGGCGAAGCATAATTTTAAATTGATCATAAATCAAAAATCTGTTCAATTTATTTTTAAGATCACAATACACAACCCCTACCCCGCCCCCTTCGAGTCAAGCGGTGACAGAACGGCTCTAGGAGGGATGGGAAAGGAAAAAGGTGAGGAAGACAGG
>NZ_JARJLT010000138.1 GCF_029335315.1 Pseudomonas citronellolis | reverse complement strand
TCGATGTCGCCCAGGGACCAGGACTTGTCGAAGAAGGCTTCGGTCGGCGCGTAGAAGCGGAAGTAGGTGAACCAGCCCTCGCCGGGGTTGGTCTGCACCCAGTTCTGTTCGAAGCCCTTGACCGGCTTGGGCCCGTAGTACACGTCCACCGAGCCGTCGGGGTTGGTCTTCAGGCCCTGCTTGCCGGCGGCGATGTCCGGCGCCTTCTCGTCGTTGACGATCATCTGCCGGTTTTTCTCGTCGTACACGGTCGAGGACCAGAACTGCTTGGCCGGCACGTTGGCCGGGATGTGCAGCTTGTAGGTGTGCTCGCCGGTCAGCCAGTTACCGTCCTTGTCCTGGTAGGTCACGATGTAGCGCTGGCCGACGCCCGGGGTCTGGGTCAGCATGGCTTTCGAGATGGAGAAGGCTTCGTAGTACCAGGACGCGCGCTCGTCGAACTGGTCCCAGTTCTCGGCGCGTTGGTCGGTGCCCACGGTAATGGCGTGTTTCCAGTGCGTGCCTTTCCAGAACGGCGGCTCGAAGCGCTTGGCGTAGTTGTTGGCCTTGGCCATCGCCTGGCCCAGCACCGCGCCCTTCTCGAGGATGGCCTTCTGTTCGGCGGTGGGCGCGAAGGGCTTGCCTTTTTCGATACCGAGGAAGCGCAGGTGCTCCAGCATGAAACGGTCGCGCTCGTCGACGACTTCGGACTGCACCAGTTGGTTGATGGTTCTCCAGTAGTCCATGCCGGTGCGCGGCGTCCCGCTCCAGGGTTCCTCTCCGGCAGGCACTACCGGCCAGGCTTCCCCGCCCTTGCCGTCGTTGTAGAGCGACGTGCTGATCTTCGGCACCAGCTCCTTTACCGCCGCCGCCTTGTCCTGGCCCAGCAGGCGGACGCCGAAGAACACGATGTTCGATGGCGACTGCACCACATGGTAGCCCTCGGGGGCGATCTTCTCGTGCCCCGGCGGCAGGAACAGGTACTTGCCGCCCTCGCCCTTGTCGGGACCGACCACGCCCAGGTCCTCCAGCACGCGCTGGTTCACATCCATGATCATGCCGGCCATCAGGCCCTTGGGCAGGGTCAGCACCAGCGGGCCGGTCTTGGACAGGTCAGCCAGCGAGGCGATGTAGGGGGTTGTGAAGTTGGGGGTGAGGATGCCCTGCTTCTGCTTCTGGGTGATATAGGACGCCAGGTGGCCGTCGGGGATCTTGAAGATGTCGTTCTGGGCGTTCTTCCACTCGATCATCCCCGAGGCGGGGATGCCCCACAGGTAGGCCTCGGTGGCGCGCATCAGGTCCATCTCGTTCAGCAGCTTCTTCATGGTCGGCTGGGTCGGATAGCCGCCATCGAACTCCAGCTTGCCGATTGCGGAATCGACGCTTTCCATCTTGCCCGCCATGGCCTGGGCCGACGCCACCAGCAGCACGCAACTGATCGCCGAAGCCAATAGGTTCTTATCGAGAGTCATATCGAGTAGTCCTTTGCTTGAGGGGCCACGCAGTCGAGTGGCCGTGGGGTCCGAAGTGGTTGCCGCACCCTGAGCGGTACGGCGAATGGGCTGGAATGCTGGACCCGTTGGCATTGCAGTCTAGATTGAGAGCAGGAATCCGATAGCCGAAAAACGAAACCGACGGGGTACCCAGAGGCATGCAGCAGACAGTCTCCTTCCAGCGTTTCAGCTATGCCGGGCTGGATCTGGCGAGGGCCTTCGACGTCATCTATGGCGGGCATTTCCAGCATCGGCTGCATTCGGCCAGGCAGGCCCACCTGGAGCATCAGCGCCTGGCGCTGGGAAACACCCTGCTGGAAAGCGGTTGCTACGACTTCCCGGTCATCGCCCATGGGGTCATGCCCGAGGACGTGGTGTGCGTCGGCCTGATGGCCGATGGCGCCGAGCTCACGCGCTACAACACCGCCACCATCGATAACGACGAAATCCAGCTGTATCCACCGGGCGCCGAGCTGCTCTACCACGCCGCCGGCGCCTCGCGCTGGATCAACCTGAGCCTGCCGCGCGCGCTGCTGCAAAACGCAGTCGTCGCCCACGCCGGGCGCCCGCTGGAGTTGCCGGGGCGCCATGCGATGTCTATCCGCCTGCGCGCGGGCGGCCGGGCGCGCCTCGTTCGCCTGGCCGAAGATGCCCTCGCCCTGGGCCGCAACCTGGCTGCCGACGGTCTGCCCGCAGCGCTGGCCGATGGCATCCGCAATGGCCTGGCCGACAGTTACGCCGCCGAACTGGTCGGGGCCACCCTGGCGGACGGCCGACGCAGCAATCTGGCCCGGCAGAATTTCCAGCTGGTGCTGGCTTGCGAGCGCCTGGCCCTGACCGAGGACGACCTGACCGTCGAGCTGGACGCCCTCGCCCACCGCTGCGGCTACGGCCGCCGCGCCCTGGAGCTGATCTTCAAGCGCACGGTGGGCATGCCGCCGGGGCGCTGGTTCCTCAACATCCGCCTCAACGGTGTGATGCGCGACCTGCTCGGCGCCACGGCGCATTGCCGCATCACCGAGGTCGCCAGCCGGTGGGGTTTCCGCCACTTCTCGCGCTTCGCCTACCAGTACCGCCGAGCGTTCGGCGAGCTGCCCAGCGAGACGCTGCGCCGGGCGCAGAATCGCTAGCGGCGTCGGCACTTCGAGGTTCGAGCGTTGCATCGGGTTGCGCCAGCCGGGCCGTCAATCGACGCGCCGGATCGCCGGCGGCGCCCAGTCGCCACGGAAGATCGCCGGGTCCTGCGCGCGGTAGGCGCGGAAGATCAGCTGGAAGCCACCCTCGGGGCTGGGCAACCAGTTGGCTTCGCGGCCGGCCGGGGCGTCGCGCTGGATGTAGATGTCCAGCGAGCCGTCGGGGTTGTAGTGCAGGCCGTGGTCGATGCTGTTGATCGTCCAGCGTCCGGCGGCGTTGGGATACAGCAGGCGCTGCGGCAGCCGGTAGATGGTCAGCCCCCAGTAGGCCTCGACCTTCGGGAAGGCGTCCTTGGCGAAGTGCAGGACGTAGCGTTGGCGGCCGTCCAGGGGGCGGCCTTCGGTATCGAGCACGCCGGCCATGGCCGCGTATTCGTCGGCGGTGTTGGAGTAGATGCCGCGGTGTGCCACGCCTGCGCGTTGCAGGTAGTCGTAGCCGAAGGCGCCCACCGGCTGGTCGAGTTGGGGCACGCCCCAGCCGTTGACCAGCTTGGTGCGGGCGGTCATGGAGCGGTCCTGGACCAGTTGCCAGCCATCGGCCACGGCCTTCTGCAGGCCTTCGCGGGTGGCGCTGTCGAGCTTCGCCGGGTCGAAGGCCAGGCCCGGGCCCACGCCGATGCGCCGGAAGCTGGCCCACAGCGCTTCTTCGCCGGGGCGCGGCCCGGCGTCGGCCATGGCCTGGTTGAGCACGCGGAAGAAGTCGAGCGAGGTGGACAGCGCCTGCTGCTCGCCAAGGGCGGCGCGCCGGTGGTCGTCGGCCGGCAGTTCCGGGGCCTGCCAGGGCTTGCCGGCGCGGTAGGCCGAGAGCGGCGTGAGGCTGAAGCCCTGCTGCACGGCGCGGGTGCGCTGCTGCAGGTCGGCGCGGTCCTCGAAGAAGGTGCGCAGCAGCAGGAAGGCGCTGTTGGTGTCCACCGGCACCGCGCTGACGCCCTTGGGCAGCTCGCCCTTCCAGCCGGGACCGACCAGCGCGTAGTCGCCGGGGCCATTGCGCACCGAGCGCTTGGAAATGTTGGCGACGGTTTCGGTGTAGGCGTCGGTGACTTGCGCCGTCCAGTAGCGCATGCCCCGGGTGTCGGGCACATGCAGCACGACCGGCTCGCGGCTCAGGTCCAGGCAGGCCTGGGAGTACAGCAGGTCGGCGTTGGGCGTCACGAACAGGTCGTAGTGCTCGTCGGCCGGCGCCGGTTCGTGGCGGAAGCTGTTCAGCGGCGCGTGCTGGCGGTACTGCGGGTCGAGCAGGCGCGAGCAGATGCGCAGGTTCTCCACCGCCGGCCAGCCGTACACGTAGGCCTGTACGCCGAGGCTGTAGGCGTCCAGCACGCGGGCGCGGTACAGGGCCTGGTAGGCCGGTTTGTCGCTGGGTTCGGCGCGGTCGACGCGAACGCTGGTGACCGCCGCTGGCTGGATACTCGGCGCGGGTTCGGCGGCGGCCAGGCTGGCGACGCAGAGCAGGAAGGCGGCCGGAATGCGGACTGCCATGGGTGTCCTCGCTGTTCTTGTTGTATGCCCGTGCGGTCTGCAACGGGCTTCGGCGAGGACTATGGGACGGCGCCGAAGGGGCTTTGATCCCCCACTTGGGGGGATGCGCCCCCTCAGCGCACCAGGCCGAGGGCCTTGGCGCGGACGATGGCCTGGGTGCGCCGGGACACGCCGAGCTTGGTGTTGATGCGCTGGGCGTGGCTCTTCACGGTGTGCAACGAAATGTGCAGGCGCTCGGCGATCTCCTGGTTGGCCAGGCCTTCGGCGATCATGTTCAGTACCGAATGCTCGCGGCGGCTCAGCTGGCCACTGTCGGCGCAGGCCGCGGCCTCGGCAGCGTCGCCGGCGCGGCCGACCCAGCGCGCGACCTCGGGGCGGAACGAGTGCCAGTAGCAGGCGCTGCCCTGGTCGCCGCTGCGCCGCGCCTGGGCCAGGGCGTCGAACAGCGCGGCCTGGGCCTTGCGCTGGCGGGAGCCGACCAGGTGCGCCTCGGCCAACGCGAAGCCCAGCTCCCAGGCCTGGCCGTGCAGGCCGGCGAGTTGCGCCTGCTTCAGCCAGCCTTCCAGGGCCTGGCTGCAGTCCTGGCCCAGGGCCAGGGCCGCCCTCGCCCGGAGCAGTTCGAAGGCCGGGCGCACCGCCAAGCCGGCCAGCGCCAGACGCCAACCGGGCACGCCCCGCGCCATGACGAGCTGCGCCTCGGCCAGCTCCAGGCAGCGCCGGTAATGCCCCTGCCCCAGCCACAGGCGGCCACGCAATTGATCCAGCAGCGGCCGGTAGAGCACTTCATCGACGCCCTGGCGTTGCATGGCGCGCTCGGCATCGCCCAGGCGGTCGAAGGCGGCCTGGGTCTGGCCGGCGGCGGCGTCCAGCTCGGCGAGGCCGGCATGGGCCCAGGCCAGTGCCGCGCCGGCGCAGTGCGGCAGTGCCTCGGCGTAGTCATCGCGGGCCTCTTCCAGGCGCCCCTGGCGCCAGAGGTTGTGCGCCAGGTGCAGGCGCGCCCAGGCCCGCAGCGGCCTTCGGCTCGGCGCCAGCTCGGCGAGCACCCGGCGCAGCTGGGCTTCGGCGCGCAGCAGTTCGCCGCGCCGCTCGAGCTGCGCCGAGTGTTGCAGTACCAACAGCGCTTCCAACACCAGGCTGCCGCGCTCCCGGGCTACCTGGGTGGCTTCGGCGGCCAGGCGCCGGGCCTGTTCGCGGGCCCCCTCGGCCAGGGCCTGCTCGCTCAGCAGCGCCAAGCCCAGCACCCGCTCGGCCCAGCACCCGGCGGGCAGGCACGCCAGCGCTTCCCTCAGCCCTTCGGCCGGAGGTTCGCCGAGGCTGTGTCGCAGATGGCCGTCGAGCACCTGCCAGCGCGCGAGCAAGGCGGCCTGCAGCGCCGCGTCCGGCTGCGGCAGGAAGGCCGCCAGCTGCGCCAGGCAGGTGCGCGCCGGTTCCAACTGGCCGCCGAGGAACAGCGCCCAGGCGCGCAGCAATACCAACTCCGCCGTGCTCCGCAGCAGCTCCTCGGGAATCTGCGTGCGCCCGAGCAGCAGCGCTTCGCCGCCGTCGCCGCCGAGCAGGCTTTCCAGGTCCAGGCGCTGGGCCAGGCTGGCGGCGGTTTCCGGTTGTTCCGCCAGCAGCGCGTAGTGGATGGCCCGCCGGATGTCGCCGGCGCCGGCGTAATGCTGGCAAGCGCTGCGGTAGAACCAGGCGCGCCGGCGCTTCGGCAGGCTGTCGGCGAGCAGCGCCGCCACTGCCGGCCCCACTCGCCAGCCCTGCTCCGTCGGCTCGATGAAGACGCCGGCGTCGAGCAGTTCGGCCAGCGCGGGGGCGGGGGTGTGCAGTTCGAACAGCGCCTCGTACAGGCACGCGTCGAAGCTGGGCAGGCAGGCCAGCAGGCAGAGGGTTTCGCGCTGCGTGGCGTCCAGCTCGGCGAGCAGTTCGCCGTGCAGGTAGTTCGACAGCAGTTGCTCGGCGCTGGCCGCACCCTCCCCGCGCTGCGCGGCCAGGCGTTGCAGGCTGGCGCCGGCGAACCAGCCGTGGCTGTAGCGGTGCAGCTGCGCGGCGCCGGCCTGGGGCTCGGCGAGCCATTGGCCGAGTTCGGCCGGGGTCAGCGCCAGCGCCTGGGCGTTCACTTCCAGCAGTTCGCCATCGAGCAACAGGCGGGTCAGTGGCAAGGCTGGGCGCCGGCGGCAGGCCAGCCACCAGCCGACGCAGGGCGCGGCGCAGTCCAGCCATTGGCCTAGCGCCTCGATGAAACCGGGCCCAGGCAGGGCCGGCAGGTGGTCGAGCATGATCCACAACGGCTGCTCGCGGCGCGCCAGGTGCGCCGCTACCGCGTTTACCGAACTGTCGGCCAGGCCGAGACCGGCGGCCAGTCGCAGGCTCAGCGCCTGGGCATCGGCGGCCGCGCCGCGCAGGTCCAGCCAGCAGAGCGCGGTTTCGTCCGGGCGGGCATGGGCGCACTCGCGTAGCAGCTGGCTCTTGCCGTAGCCGCCGGGAGCGCAGAGCAGGCGCAGGCGCGCGGCGCCCTGCAACAACGGGTCGCGCAGGCGGGGACGATGCAGGTGCTCGGGAGGCAGCGGTGGCAGGCCGGTGGGCATGGCGGTTCCGGACGGTGATTGGGCAGTGGCCCATCCTAGGAACTGTGCGCTTGCAGGGTTATCCCCTGAACGGGGGAAAAAGGAGCGGCCCGAAGGCCGCCCAACCACGGAGTTGCTCTTGCGAGCATCGGGCTTGCGCCCGATTCGGTCGGGGGCGCCACCTGGCGCCCCACGGATGACCTGGAAAGCATGCTAGGGCTTTCGCGCGGTGCTTTTGATCCCCCGTGCGGGGGAAAAAGCGGCGGCCCGAAGGCCGCCCAGG
>NZ_JARJLT010000137.1 GCF_029335315.1 Pseudomonas citronellolis | reverse complement strand
TCCTCAGATCACCCGGAAGCCATGGGTGCCGTCGCGGCCGAGCTGTTCCACCAGGCCGAATTCCCAGTCCAGGTAGCCCTGCATCGCCTCGCGCGGGTTGTCGGTGCCTTCATAAGGACGACGGTAGCGGTCGATGCGCGGGGCCGCCAGCAGGCTCTCGCCTTCTTCCGTCGGCAGGCCGGCGGCGATCCAGGCGGCGGTGCCGCCGTCGAGCAGGAACACCGGCTTGCCGCTCAGGGCCGCCACTTCCGCCACGGCGAAGCGCGCCAGCAGGCTGCTGCCGCAGGTGAGCACGTAGCGCTCGGCGTCGCCCAGCTGCGCCAGGGCCTGTTGCAGCTGGCTGCGCAGGGCCCAGGCGGCGCCGGGGATGTGGCGTTTCACGTAGTTGGCGCTGGCGGTGAAGTCGAGCACCCGGGTGCCCGGTTCGTGCAGCCAGTCGGCCAGGGTCGCCGGGCTGATGGTTTCGGCCTGCGGCCTGGCCGGCAGCGGTGCGGCCCAGGCGCCCTGCTCGCTGAAGTCGGCGGCGGACAGCCCGTCGAGCACGGCCACCTGCCAGCCCATCTGCGCCAGCCAGGACGCGCTCATGTTGGCGCGCACGCCGTCGTCGTCCACCAGCACCAGGCGCGCGCCGCGCACGCTGGCGACGTGGTCGGTTTCCTGCACCAGCTGGCCGCCGGGGGTGGAACGCGAGCCCGGCAGGTGGCCGGCCTCGTATTCTTCCGGGGTGCGCACGTCGAACAGGTAGGTGCTGCGCTCGCCCTCGGCCTGCCACTGGCGCAGGCCGGCGAGGTCGATGCGTTCCACTTGCGCGCGATCGGCCACGGCGCGGGCGCGGGTGGCGGCGGCGTCGCGGGTGGCTGCGGAGACGTCGCCGAAGCGCCGCGCCTGGCCGTGTTCCAGCGTCTGCCCGGCCAGGGTCCAGCCGATGGTGCCATTGCGCAGCGCCGACACCGGGTTGGCGATGCCGGCGTTCACCAGCGACTGGGTGCCGATGATGCTGCGGGTGCGCCCGGCGCAGTTGACGATGACCCGGGTGGCCGGGTTCGGCGCCAGCTCGGCGACGCGCAGCACCAGCTCGGCGCCGGGCACGCTGACGCCACTGGGAATGCTCATGGTCTGGTATTCGTCGAAGCGGCGGGCGTCGAGCACCACCACGTCGGCCTTGGCGTCGAGCAGCGCCTGCACTTCCTCGGCGGCCAGCGACGGGGTGTGGCGCTCGGCTTCCACCAGTTCGCCGAAGGATTTGCTCGGCACGTTGACGTCCTTGAACAGCTCGCCGCCGGCCTCGCGCCAGCCGGCCAGGCCGCCGTCGAGCAGGGCCACGTCGAGGTAGCCTAAGTCGAGCAGGCGTTGCGCGGCGACTTCGGCCAGGCCTTCGCCGTCGTCATACACGGTGACCGGCGTGTCGCGGCGCGGCACGCGGGCGTAGATCTCCAGTTCCAGCTTGGACAGCGGCAGGTTGGCGGCGAACAGCGGGTGCGCCTGGGCGAACGGGTCTTCCTCGCGCACGTCGAGCAGCGCCAGCTCGCGGCGGGCGAGGAGGGCGGCGCGGATGTCGTGGAAGGTACGGCGGGCGATCTGACTCATGCGGGGTTCTCTTTCGACAGGTCCCAGATATTGGGCAACTGGCTGTTGGAATAGCCGGAGATGAAGGGTTTTTCCTCACCCTCGGCGGTAAACACGGCGCGGCGCACGGCGCCGATGTTGGCGCCGTACACGTGGATGCTGATGGAGGGGCGGTCGGCGAAGGCGTTGCTGACCTGGTGGATGTCGCCGATGCGCGGCGATACCGCCTCCACTTCGCCCGGCTCCAGGCGCGTGGGCTCGCCATCGGGCAGCAGCCGGCCATCGGCGGCGAAGGCGAACGGCTGCGAGTACTCGGCGCCGCGCAGCATGCCGATCAGGCCCCAGACCCGGTGGTCATGCACCGGCGTGCGCTGGCCGGGGCCCCAGACGAAGCTGACCACCGAGAAGCGCTGCCGCGAGTCGGCGTGCAGCAGGTACTGCTGGTAGCGCTGGGTGTCGGGCTGGGCGCAGGCCTCGGGCAGCCAGTCGTCGTGGCGCACCAGTTCGGCCAGTAGCGGGCGGGCCTGGGCGAGCAGTTCGGCTTCCTCGGGGCGGGTGTCGATGAGCGCCGCCAGGTCGCCGATGAACTGGCGCAGGCGGTCGAGACGCAGGGGGGCGGACATGGGGGTGGATTCCCTCCGAAGGGTTTTGCCGCTACGGTAGCAAACGCGTTTTTATTCCTGAAATGCATTTTGAATCTAAGCTAATATGCGCAAATTGCAATTGGTGCCAGCCCCATGAAGATCGACGACATCGACGCCTTCGTCGCGGTGATCCGCAACGCCTCCCTCAGCCAGGCCGCCGAAAGCCTGGGCCTGACCCAGTCGGCCATCACCCGCCGGGTGCAGAGCCTGGAGGAAGCCCTGGGGGTGGAGCTGCTGGACCGCAACACCAAGCCGCTCAAGCCCACCGCCGCCGGCCTGCGGGTCTACGAGCAGTGCCGGCGGGTGCTGCGCGAGGTGGACGGCCTGCGCGAACTGGTGGCCGGCGACGCCGCGCCCAGCGGCGTGCTGCGCCTGGGCGTGCCGCAGAGCATCGGCGAGGTGGTGCTGCTGGAGGCGCTGCGGCGTCTGGCCGGCGAGTACCCGGAGCTGCGCGCGCAGGTCAGCAGCGGCTGGGGTAGCCACCTGCTGGCGCGCCTGGAAAACGCCGAGCTGGACGCGGCGGTGGTGCTGTTCCCGCCGAGCAAGGTATTCCCCGACGACCTCGGCGCCACCCCGCTGGGGCGCGTCGAGCTGTGCGTGGTGGCCGCCCGCGACAGCGACCTGCAGGCCCGCCGCCTGCTCGACTGCTACCAGCACGGCTGGGTGCTCAACCCCGACGGTTGCGGCTTCCGCGCCGGCCTGCAACGCGCCCTGGCCGACCAGGGGCTGGGCCTGCAACTGAACCTGGAAACCTTCGGCAGCGAGTTGCAGCTGGGCCTGGTCGCCGAAGGCCGCGGCCTCGGCCTGGTGCCCGCGCCGGCCCTGGCGCGCAGCCGCTACCGCGAGCAACTGCGGGTGCTGCAACTGGAGGACTTCCAGCCGCTGATCCAGCTGTGGCTGGTGCGCCCGCGCCTGCTCGGCAACCTGGAGACGCCGGCGCGGCTGTTCGGCAGCGCGGTGGCCGAAGGGCTGGATATGCAGGCGGGCTGAGTTTTCGATCCACTCATTCGCCCCCTGTAGGAGCGAGCTTGCTCGCGAACAGGCTTTCCCGGCAGCGCTGTCGTCTCTGGTCGACTCCGTTCCCTCTCCCCAGCCGAGGGTCAGGGAGAGGGCGCTCTCATGCCTGACACCGGCATGACCGGGAAACTCCGTTCGCGAGCAAGCTCGCTCCTACGAAAGCGAAAGCACCCCGCGCAACTTGGCCAATCCTGAATATGCGTGATTAGCATATTAGGATATGCCAAAAATGAATTTCCATCATGAAGTGCTTGCCTATAGCTTCTAAGAACAACGTGATTCAAGACGTTTTTCTTATAACGAAAGCCGCCGACCTTATGCAGCGGCCCAGGCGAGGGCAACACAGTGAGCGTGGAAATTCTCGGCATGATCACCGCCACCCCGAGTTCCGAGGTGGATCAGCCGCTGGGGGATGCGGTGGATGCCGGTTTCGTCCGGCGTTTCGCCCAGGCCCATGAGGACGCCGGCTTCGACCGCGTGCTGGTGGGCTACTTCAGCAACGCCGCCGAGGGCGCGGTGGTCAGCTCCTTCGTCGCCGCCGCCACCCGGCGCCTGGGCATCCTCCTGGCCTACCGGCCAGGAGTGATCGCGCCGCCGCTGGCCGCGCGCCAACTGGCCACCCTCGACCAGTTCAGCGACGGCCGCCTGGCCCTCAACGTGGTCAGCGGCGGTAACGACGAGGACCTCGCCCGCGACGGCGACTACCTCGAGCACGACCGCCGCTACGCCCGCACCGACGAATACCTGCAAGCCCTGCGCGACATCTGGACCGCCACCGGGCCGGTGGACTTCGCCGGCGAGTTCTACCGCTTCCAGGGCGCCTCGCCGGCCGTGCGCCCGCGCCAGTCGCCGCACATCCCGATCTACTTCAGCGGCTCCTCCGACGCCGCCATCGAGGTCGCCGCCAGGCACGCCGACACCTACATGCTCTGGGGCGAACCGCTGGCCGCCGTCGACGGGCATATCCGCCGGGTGCGCGCCGCCGCCCAGGCCCAGGGCCGCGCCCCGCGCTTCTCGGTGTCGTTCCGGCCGATAGTCGCGGACACCGAGGAGGCCGCCTGGAAGCGCGCCGCCGAGGTACTCGAACAGGTGCGCGAGAACCGCGCGCGCCTGGGCCTGCCGCTGCACGACCACCAGCCGCAGAACGTCGGCTCGCAGCGCCTGCTGGCCGCCGCGCAGCAGGGCGAGGTGCTCGACACCCGGCTGTGGACCGGGGTGGCCCGGCTGACCGGCGCGCGCTGGAACTCCACCGCCCTGGTCGGCACGCCCGAGCAGGTCGCCGCCGCCCTCGGCGAGTACTACCGCCTGGGCGTCTCCACCTTCCTGATCCGTGGCTTCGATCCGCTCGGCGACGCCGTGCGCTACGGCCAGGGCCTGATTCCCGCCATCCACGACCATATCGCCCGCCTGCCGCAACTGCGCCGCGCCGGCTGAGGAGCCCCCGATGAACTTCACCCAACGCCTGCGCGCCGGCTTCGCCGCGCTCCTGCTCGGCGCGCCCCTGGCCCACGCCGCCGACCTGCCGACCCTGCGTGTCGGCGACCAGAACTACTACAACGTGCGCGCCTCCATGGAGGCCTCCGGGGTGCTCGAAGGCGCGCCCTACACGGTGGACTGGAAGCACTTCCAATCCGCCGCGCCGGTGGCCGAAGGGCTGCAGGCCGGCGCCCTGGACCTGGGCTTCCTCGGCGATTCCGGGTTCATCTTCCTCGCCGCCAAGGGCGCGCCGGTGAAGCTGATCGGCGTGTCGCGGCAGAACCCCGATACCATCGCGCTGCTGGTGCCCAAGGGCTCGCCGGTGAAGACCATCGCCGACCTCAAGGGCAAGAAGGTCGCCTACTGGCCCGGCGCCTGGAGCCAGCAGCTGACCCTGCGCGCGCTGGAGAAGGCCGGCCTGCCGAAGGACTACGTCGAGTTCGTCAAACTGATGCCGATCGACGCCGCCGCCGCTCTGCCGCGCGGCAGCATCGACGCCTTCCCGGTGTGGGAGCCGTACATCTCGCAGCAGATCGTGTTCTCCGGCGCGCGGCCGCTCCTCACCGCCCGCGACCTGATGCCGGGGCTGTCGAGCATCGCCGCCAACGCCGACGCCATCGAGCCCAAGCGCGCGCAGATCGCCGACTTCCTCGGTCGCCTGCAGAAGGCCCGGGCCTGGGTCGAGGCGCACAAGGAGCAGTACGCCGACATCTGGGCGAAGAAGGCCAACCTCGACCCGGCGGTGTCGCGCCACTGGATCGGCCAGGCCGGCATGAGCGTCGGCCCGGTGGATAGCCAGGCCGCCGCCGACTACCAGGGCACCGCTGACTTCCTGGTGCAGACCGGCGCGCTGCCCAAGGCCTTCGACACCGCCGCGGTGATCGACACCTCCTTCAGCAAAGCCTTCCACTGAGCAGGGAGCCACCCATGAGCATCCAGTTCCTCGGCATGATCGGCCACCGCCTGGCCTCCGAGACCCTCGCCCCGGTGGGGCCGATCCTCGACAAGCAGTACATCGCCGCCTTCGCCCGCGCCCATGAGGAGGCCGGCTTCGACCGCATCCTGGTGGGCTACTGGTCGGATCAGCCGGACGGCTTCCTGGTGGCCGCCACCGCCGGCCTGGCCACCTCGAAGATCCACTTCCTGCTGGCGCACCGCCCCGGCTTCGTCGCGCCAACATTGGCCGCGCGCAAGCTGGCGACCCTGGAGCACCTGCTCGACGGGCGCCTGGCGGTGCACATCATCAGCGGCGGCAGCGACGCCGACCAGCGCAAGGATGGCGACTACCTCGACCACGACCAGCGCTACGCCCGCAGCGACGAATTCATCGAAGTGCTCAAGCGCAGCTGGACCAGCGCCGAGCCCTTCGACTTCCACGGCGAGCACTACCGCGTGGAGCAGGCCTTCTCGGCCATCCGCCCGCAGCAGAAGCCGCACATCCCGGTGTACTTCGGCGGCTCCTCGGAGGCCGCGCTGCAGGTCGCCGGCAAGCAGGCCGACGTGTTCATGCTCTGGGGCGAACCGCTGGCCCAGGCCGCCGAGACTATCGCCGCGGTGCGCGAGCAGGCGCGCCGGTATGGCCGCGAAGTGGAGTTCAGCCTGTCGTTCCGGCCGATCCTCGGGCGCACCGAGGAAGAAGCCTGGGCCAAGGCCGAGGCGATCCGCGCGACCGCCAGCGAGCGCCTGGGCGAGGCCGGTTTCCCCAAGGGCAAGCCGCAGAGCGTCGGCGCCCAGCGCCTGCTCAAGGCGGTGGAGCAGGGCGACCGCGTCGACGAGCGGCTGTGGACCGGCATCGCCCGGCTGGTGGGCGGCGGGCACAACTCCACCGCGCTGGTCGGCACCCCGGAACAGGTCGCCGATGCGCTGCTGGCGTACTACGACCTCGGCGTGCGGAGCATCCTCATCCGTGGTTTCGACCCGCTCAACGACGCCGTGGAATACGGCCGCGAACTGATTCCCCTGACCCGCGCCAAGGTCGCCGAGCGCGAGCGCCGGCGCGCCACGGCCTGACCCATGAGCAGCCTGCAGATCGCGCCGCTGGCGCTCAACGAACTGCTGCCGGAACTCACCCGGCAGCTGGCCGAAGGCGCCGACGCCTACGACCGCAGCGGGGACTTCCCCCACGCCAACCTGGCCCTGTTGCAGCGCCACGGCCTGCTCGGCCTGGCCCTGCCCAGCGCGCTCGGCGGCCCCGGCGCCGGCCTTGGCGAGCTGCGCCGGGTGGTCGGCGCGGTGGCCCGTGGCGAACCTTCCACCGCCCTGGTGCTGTGCATGCAGTACCTGCACCTGCGGCGCCTGGCCGACAACCCCGACTGGCCCGAGGCGCTGAAGCGCCGCGTGGCCCGCGAAGCGCTGGAACAGGGCGCGCTGATCAACAGCTTGCGGGTCGAGCCGGAGCTGGGCTCGCCTTCGCGCGGCGGCCTGCCGCAGACCGTCGCGCGGCGTGACGGCGACGGCTGGCGGCTGTCCGGGCACAAGCTCTACACCACCGGCATCCCCGGCCTGACCTGGCTGGCGGTGTGGGCGCGCAGCGACGAGCCGACCCCGCGCGTGGGCACCTGGCTGGTGCGCCGCGACAGCCCGGGTATTCGCCTCGTGGAAAGCTGGGACCACCTCGGCATGCGCGCCACCGGCAGCCACGAAGTGATTTTCGAGGACGTGCCGGTGCCGCTGGAGCACGCCGTCGGCCTGTATCCCCACGACCAGCCACCGGCGCCGGACGAAGCCGTGCTGCGCGACTTCGCCCAGGCCAGCGCGGCGCTGCTCGGCGCGCTCTACGACGGCATCGCCGGGGCCGCCCGCGACTGGCTCGCTGCCTGGCTGTGCGAGCGCGTGCCGGCCAGCCTCGGCGCGCCCCTGGCCAGCCTGCCGCGCGTGCAGGAGGCGGTCGGGGTCATCGACGGCCTGCTGCTGCAGAACCGCCTGCTGCTCGACGCCGCCTGCCGCGACCGGCTGAGCGCCAGCGAGTCGGGGCTGATCAAGGTCGCCGTTACCGACAATGCGGTGGCAGTGGTCGAGAAGGCCCTGGAGCTGAGCGGCAACCACGGCCTGAGCCGACACAACCCGTTGCAGCGGCATTACCGCGACGTGCTGTGCGGGCGTGTCCACACGCCGCAGAAGGACAGCGTATGGATCGCGGCGGGCAAGGCGGCGCTGCGCCCCTGAAGCCTGCCTCACCCAACCCGAACCCTGGCAGATATCGGCGACCGCACCGGCGGAACGGATAGCCCCACGACAACCCCGGCTTCCGTGCGAAGCCGCCTGGAGATCGCCCCATGAAACGAACCCTGCGTGTTCTCGCCGGCCTGCTGGCCGCCTCCCTGCTGGCCGGCGCGGCCAGCGCCGCCGACCCTGTCACCCTGCGCCTGGGTGATGTGAAGGGCGACCGCTACGCCTCGCTGCGCGCGTCCGGCGAGCTGGACAACCTGCCGTACAAGCTGGAGTTGTCGGCCTTCCCCTCCGGCGCCCCGGTGCTTGAGGCGCTGAACGCCGGCGCCCTGGATATCGGCTTCACCGGCGACATCCCGTTCCTCTTCGTCTACGCCGCCGGCGCGCCGCTCAAGGCGGTCGGCGCCTGGCACTTCAACCCGGCGACGGTGGCGCTGGTGGTGGGCAAGGACTCGCCGATCCACTCGGTGGCCGAGCTCAAGGGCAAGCGCATCGCCGTCAACCGTGGCGGCTGGGGCCACTTCATGGCCCTCGGCGCGCTGCGTCGCGCCGGGCTCAAGCCCGAGGACGTGACCTTCTCCTTCCTCGGCCCGGTGGACGGCCGCGCGGCCCTGGTGCGCGGCTCGGTGGACGCCTGGGTGCCCTGGGAACCCTACACCTCCAGCGCCGTGCTGCTCGACCAGGCGCGGGTGATCGACAACGGTGACGGCATCATGACCGGCTACTCCTACGCCCTGGCCAGCGACGCCGCCATCGCCAGCAAGAAGGCCGCGATCACCGACCTCATGACCCGCCTGGCGCGCGCCCAGGTCTGGGCGCTGGGCCACCCGGACCAGTTCGCCGCCGCGTTGGCCAAGGACCTGAACATGCCCCAGGAAGTGACCCGGCGCTGGGTCGGCGAGGCGCGCATCAGCCCCATCGTGTTCGACCAGAACATCGCCGCCACCCTGCAGAAGGCCGCCGACTTCTTCCATGGCGAGGGCGTGCTGCCGAAGGCGCTGAACGTGACCCCGGCGTTCGACTTCAGCCTCTCCGGCGGTGCCACCGAGGTGGCCCGGCGGTTGCCGGCGGAGGTCGCCGTGGGCCAGCGTTGAGCGGTTCTCAGCTAAGGCGAAAAGGTTATTTAACCTGGGCGCCGCGATTGGATAGGGTTCCAGCTGCCGCCCCGGCCGCGCCTCGCGCGCGGCGCAACGGGGCGCCGCCGAACCCCCTCGCTTCAGTCTTCCCGCGCGCCCCACGCCCAGGCACTGATCCCGTCGTCGTCCCGAGGTGCGCATGAGCGTCGTTCCGTCCCGGCTGGCTGCCGTCCCGCCGCTGGCCCCGTCCGTTATCGCCGGCCCGTCGTCCTGGGCTCGCGCCCTGCGCGACTCGGGCCTGCTGCGCTTGTCCCTGCCGGCGCGGCTGGGCGGCAGCGGCGGTGCCTGGCGCGACGTCCTGCAGACCCTGCGTGACCTCTGCGAGCGCGACGGCGGCCTGGCCCGGCTGTTCGCCGTGCACCACCTGCAACTGACCCGCGTGCGCCTGCTCGGCAGCCGCGAGCAACTGCAGCGCCTGCTGCACCTGAGCCTGCTGCGCGACTCCCTGTGGGGCGCCCTGGGCGAGGACGACGGCCAGGCGCTGCAAGCGGTGGAGCACGTGCGCGGTGGCTTCCGCGTCAACGGCGGGCAGTGGGACGCCTTCAGCGCCGAAGCCGCCGACTGGTTGCTGCTGCGCGCCTGGCACGCGCCCAGCGGCGATTTCCTGCTGGCCGCGCTGCCGAGCGTGCGCGCCGGCCTGGTGTTGCGCGCCGGCGCGCAGTGCCAGGGCCTGCGCCTGCATCCGGAAGACATGCTGCTGCCGCCCGGGCTCGCGCCGACCCCGCGCCGGGTGTTGTGCGACGGGCTGGCGCTGCTGCTGGAAGCCAACGTCGCCCTGGGCCTGGCGTTGCAGGCGGCGGATCGCCTGGACTTGCCCCAGGCCTCGGAGCTGTCGCGCCTGCTCGGCCTGGGCCTGGTGCTCAGCGAGCAGGCCGCCGCGCAGCTGGACCAGGACGTGGAGGCCGGCGTGAGCCTGGCGTTCGGCCGTAGCAGCCACTTCGCCAACCTCGCCGCCCAGACCCTGGCGGTGGCACGCCAGGCGGCCCAGGCCAGCCTTCGTGCGGAGGGCGTGAGGGCCCGGCTGCTGGGGGCTGCGCACTGACGGAGGGATGAATCCGGGCGATCTTAAGTAATAACTAAAAATTATTTATTTCTGATTTTTTATGCCTGTAATCTCCTCTTCACCGGACCACCGGACTTATCCAGAACACCTGACCCGTCCAGTGGTCCGCCTCGCTCTGCGGGCGGCCGCCCCGTACCCGAGGAGCCGTACCATGTCCCGCAGCCCATTCCTGCGCCGTTTCGCCGTTGGCCTCGCCGCCTCCGCCGCCCTGCTGGGCGCCCTGGGTGCGCACGCCGAAGGCACCCTGCGCATCGGCTTCCAGAAATCCTCCACCCTGCTGACCATCATCAAGGCCCAGGGCAGCCTGGAGCGCGAGCTGGGCAAGCAGGGCATCCAGGTGAGCTGGCATGAGTTCCCCAGCGGCCTGCCGCTGCTCGAATCGCTCAACGTCGGCAACGTCGACCTGTCCGCCGACGTCGCCGACACCGTGCCGGTATTCGCCCAGGCCGCCGGCGCGCAACTGACCTACTTCGCCCGCGAAACCCCATCGCCCACCGCGCAGTCGATCCTGGTGCCCCAAGGCTCGCCGCTGCAGACGCTGGCCGACCTCAAGGGCAAGCGCGTGGCCGTGACCAAGGCCGCCGGCAGCCACTACCTGCTGATCGCCGCGCTGGCCAAGGCCGGGCTGAAGTTCTCCGACATCCAGCCGGCCTACCTGACCCCGGCCGACGGCCGCGCCGCCTTCGAGAACGCCAAGGTCGACGCCTGGGTGACCTGGGACCCGTACGTCGCCAGCGCCCAGCGCCAGCAACACGCCCGCGTGCTCGCCGACGGCCAGGGCCTGGCCAGCTACCAGCGCTACTACCTGGCCTCCAACGACTACGCCAAGGCCCACCCGGAAGTGCTCAAGCAGGTCTTCGCCGAACTGCAGAAGACCGGGCGTTGGGTCAAGGAACACCCGGCCGACGCGGCCAAGGTGCTCGGCCCGCTGTGGGGCAACCTGGACGCCAGCACCGTCGAGCAGGCCAACGCCCGCCGCAGCTACGACGTGCAGCCGGTGCGCGCCGACGGCCTCGACGAGCAACAGCGCATCGCCGACGCCTTCTTCGTCCAGGGCCTGCTGCCCAAGCCGGTGGACGCCCGCGCCGTGCAGGTCTGGCAGCCGGACCTGGCGCGCAACTGACCGACCCCCTTTCCGCCGCTCCACCGCGAGCGGCCCGCCACGGCCCGGCCGGCCGCCCCGAACGCATTCCCAGGAGTTGTCCATGAAAAGCCTCTTCGCACCGCGCCGCCTGCTGGCCGCGCTGGCCCTGGCCGGCGTCGCCGGCATCGCCCAGGCCGATATCACCCTCGGCTACCAGACCGGGGTGGACCCGACCAAGGTTCCCCAGGCCGACGGCACCTACGAGAAAGCCATCGGCGAGAAACTCGACTGGCGCCGCTTCAACAGCGGCCCGGAAGTGGTCGCCGCGATCGCCTCCGGCGACGTGCAGCTCGGCAACCTCGGCTCCAGCCCGCTGGCCGCCGCCACCTCGCGCGGCCTGCCGATCGTGGCCTTCATCGTCACCGCGCAGATCAACGCGGCGGAAGCCCTGGTGGTGCGCAACGGCAGCCAGATCGCCAAGCCCGAGGACCTGGTCGGCAAGACCATCGCCACGCCCTTCGTCTCCACCTCGCACTACAGCCTGCTGGGCGCGCTCAAGCACTGGAACATCGACCCGGGCAAGGTGAAGATCGTCAACCTCAACCCCACCGAGATCGCCGCCGCCTGGCGTCGCGGCGACATCGACGGGGCCTTCGTCTGGGCCCCGGCGCTGGGCGAGATCAAGAAGAGCGGCAAGGTGCTGACCGACGCCGCGGAAGTGGGCAAATGGGGCGCGCCGACCTTCGAAGTCTGGGTGGCGCGCAAGGACTTCGCCGAGAAACACCCGGAAGTGCTGGCCAGGTTCGCCCGCGTGACTCTGGATTCCTTCGCCGACTACAACGCCCACAAGGCCCAGTGGACCGCCGATTCCGAGCAGGCGAAGAAGATCGCCAAGCTCACCGGCGCCGCCCCCGAGGACGTGCCCGAGCTGCTCGCCGGCAGCGCCTTCCCGGAGACCCAGGCGCAGCTCTCCAGCGCCCTGCTGGGCGGCGGCACCGCCAAGGACATCGCCGGCACGGCGGCCTTCCTCAAGGAACAGAAACGCGTGCCCTCGGTACTCAAGGACTACTCGCCCTACGTCAGCGCCGAATACGTGCGCCAGGCGGAGAGCGTGCAGGTGGGCCAGCGCTGACCGCACCGGCCTGCTCGATTTCCCCGCTCGATCTCCCTGCAGGAGCGAGCTTGCTCGCGAACCCGCTTCACACCGCACCTTCCCCGTCATTCTCGCGAACGCGGGAATGACGAGGTGGAGAAAGGTGCCGGGCTGTTCGCGAGCAAGCTCGCTCCTACGAAGAGCGAAGAGCACAACGTACGAAGCGCCCCCAGCATTCCTTCTTACCCTACGGAGGGTAGAAACATGAGCCGTTTGACGGCCGAGGCGGTCAGCCTCTCCTTCGAGCAGCATGGCCAGACCCGGCGCGTGCTGCATGACCTCACCCTGGACGTGGCCAAGGGCGAGTCCCTGGTGGTGCTCGGCCCTTCGGGCTGCGGCAAGTCCACCCTGCTCAACGTCCTGGCCGGTTTCCAGAAGCCCGACCGTGGCCGCGTGCAGATCGACGGCCGGACCCTCGAAGGCCCCGGCGGCGAGCGTGGCGTGGTGTTCCAGGACGACGCTCTGATGCCCTGGCTGGACGCCCTCGACAACGTCGCCCTGGGCCTGCGCATCCGTGGCCTGGGCGCCGCCGAACGCGAGGCCCGCGCCCGCGAGGTGCTGGCCCTGGTCGGCCTGCGGGAGCACGCGCACTACCGCGTCTCGCAGCTTTCCGGCGGCCAGCGGCAGCGCCTCGGCCTGGCCCGCGCGCTGGCGGTTGAACCGGATTTCCTGCTGCTCGACGAACCCTTCGGCGCCCTCGACGCGCTGACCCGCGAGCGCATGCAGGTGCTCACCCTGGAGTTGTGGCGCAAGACCGGCAAGGGCCTGTTCCTGATTACCCACAGCGTCGACGAGGCGCTGTTCCTGGCCACCGACCTGGTGGTCATGGACGGCCCGCCGGCGCGCATCGTCAAGCGCCTGCGCCCGGACTTCGCGCGGCGCTACGCGGCCGGCGAGCCAGTGCGCTCGATCAAGGCCGACCCCGAGTTCGGCCGCCTGCGCCAGGTGTTGCTGGATGAGTTCCTGGAAGAGCCGGAGGCCGAACATGCCCACTGATACCCTCAGCGCCAAGCTGCCCGTCGGCCGCCGCCAGAAGCTCGCCCGCCCGCGCGACGGGCGGCGCTGGGCCGCCGCCGGGAGCATCGCCGCACTCGCCGCGCTCTGGTGGTTCGCCACCCACTTCGGCTGGGTCGACACCCTGTTCCTGCCGGCCCCCGAGCAGCTCTACGAAGCCCTGCAACGGGTGCTCGCCGAAGGCTACGTCGACGCCACGCTGTGGCAACACATCGGCACCAGCCTGCTGCGCGTGCTGCTGGCCCTCGGCGCCGCGGTGCTCACGGCGATCCCGCTGGGCATCCTCATGGGCCTCAACCCGCTGGTGGGCGCCGCGCTCGACCCGCTGGTGGAGTTCTACCGGCCGATCCCGCCGCTGGCCTACCTGCCGCTGATCGTCATCTGGTTCGGCATCGGCGAGCTGTCCAAGGTGCTGCTGATCTACCTGGCGCTGTTCGCCCCGCTGCTGATCGCCACCGCCGCCGGCGTGCGCCGCGTGGACAAGTCGCGCATCCAGGCGGTGCGCTGCCTCGGCGCCAACCGCTGGCAGGTGGTGCGCCACGTGGTGCTGCCCAGCGCGCTGCCGGACGTCCTCACCGGCCTGCGCATCGCCCTGGGCGTGGGCTGGTCGACCCTGGTCGCCGCCGAGCTGATCGCCGCCAACCGCGGCCTGGGCTTCATGGTGCAGTCGGCCGCGCAGTTCCTCGCCACCGACGTGGTGGTGCTGGGCATTCTGCTGATCGCCGGCATCGCGCTGACGTTCGAGCTGAGCCTGCGCTGGTTGCAGCGGCGCTTCGCTTCCTGGGAGTAGAGAGACAGGGCAAAGGCCCCTCTCCCTAACCCTCTCCCGCAAGCGGGAGAGGGGACTGATCCTGAGCGACGGAGGGGCCGTTGCCTCCGAATGACATCTGCGTGTTGGCAGGGCTGCTCCGTCCTTCCCGCTCGCACCGAACAAGCCCCCTCTCCCTTCAGGGAGAGGGCTGGGGAGAGGGCGCTCTTCCCTGCACAGAACACGAGAGAGAAAAGCAATGACCACCCTGACCCTCGAACCCCTCAGCCCCGCCCTCGGCGCCGTGGTGTCCGGCGTCGACCTGCGCCAGCCGCTGGACGACGCCCAGCAGCAGGCCATCGAGCAGGCCCTGCTCAAGCACCAGGTGCTGTTCTTCCGCGACCAGCCGCTGACCCCGCAGCAGCAGGCCGGTTTCGCCGCGCGCTTCGGCGACCTGCACATCCACCCGATCTACCCCAGCGTGCCCGAGCAGCGCGAGGTGATCGTGCTCGACACCGCCGTCACCGACGTGCGCGACAACGCCATCTGGCACACCGACGTGACCTTCCTGGAAACCCCGGCCCTCGGCGCGGTGCTGGCCGCCAAGCAGCTGCCGCCCTACGGTGGCGACACCCTCTGGGCCAGCGGCATCGCCGCCTTCGAGGCGCTGTCCAAGCCGCTGCAGGCGCTGCTCGACGGCCTGAGCGCGACCCACGACATCAGCAAGTCCTTCCCCCAGGAGCGTTTCGGCGCCACCAACGCCGACCTGGCGCGCCTCGAAGAGGCGCGGCTGAAGAACCCGCCGCGCTCGCACCCGGTGATCCGCACCCACCCGGTCACCGGGCGCAAGGCACTGTTCGTCAGCGACGGCTTCACCACGCGTATCAACGAGCTGTCGGCGGCCGAGAGCCGGGCCATCCTCGACCTGCTCTTCGCCCACGTCGCCCGCCCCGAGTTCACCGTTCGCTGGCGCTGGCGCGAGAACGACGTGGCCTTCTGGGACAACCGCGTGACCCAGCACTACGCAGTGGACGACTACCGCCCGCAACGCCGGGTGATGCACCGCGCGACCATCCTCGGCGACAAGCCGTTCTGACCCCCGCACGCCAGTCCTTGCCCTTGTAGGAGCGAGCTTGCTCCTACGCAAAGCCGGTGCGTCGCCGGGGCGACATTCGGCGACGTGGGCGCTCGCGCCGCCCTGGCCTAAGCTTGGCAGGTTAACTTTCAGAGATTTCCTTCCATGCTCGAACGGATTTCGGACGAATCGAACCTTGCCGAACTGACCCTGCGCGGTCTAATCCTCGGCGCCCTGATCACCGTGGTGTTCACCGCCTCCAACGTCTACCTGGGCTTGAAGGTGGGGCTGACCTTCGCCTCGTCGATCCCCGCGGCGGTGATCTCCATGGCGGTGCTGCGCTATTTCTCGGGGTCGAACATCCTCGAGAACAACATGGTGCAGACCCAAGCCTCGGCGGCCGGCACCCTGTCGTCGATCATCTTCATCCTCCCCGGATTGCTGATGATCGGTTACTGGGCCGGCTTCCCGTTCTGGCAGACGGCGGCCATCTGCTCCATCGGCGGCATCCTCGGGGTGCTCTACACCATCCCGCTGCGCCGGGTGATGGTGGTGCAGAGCAGCCTGCCGTACCCCGAAGGGGTGGCGGCAGCGGAAATCCTCCGTGTCGGCAGCCAGGACGAGGAGCACCCGCAGGCCGACGACGGCAACCAGCCGGGCCTGCGCGACATCCTCGCCGGCGGCCTGGTGGCGGCGCTGTTCAGCCTGTTCAGCAGCGGCTTCAGGGTGCTCGCCGAGGGCTTCAGCTTCTGGCTCACCGCAGGCCAGGCGGCGTTTCGCCTGTCCACCGGCTTCTCCCTGGCGCTGGTCGGCGCCGGCTACCTGATGGGCATCACCGCCGGCATCGCGATTCTCGTCGGCGTGGTGATCTCCTGGGGCGTGGCGGTGCCGCTGCTCACCGTCAACAGCACCCTGGCCGCCGGGCAGAGCCTGCCGGAGCTGGCCAGCAAGCTGTGGAGCAGCCAGGTGCGCTTCCTCGGCGCCGGCACCATCGGCGTGGCCGCGCTGTGGACCCTGGCCACCCTGTTCAAACCCATGGTGCAGGGTGTCTGGGCCTCGCTCAGCGCGGTCACCGGGCGTGCCGAAAGCAGCGACCTGCGCACCGAGCGCGACATGCCGGCGCTGTGGATCGTGGCCATCGCCGGCGTGTTGCTGGTGGCGCTGTTCGTGGTCTTCGCCCACTTCCTCGGCGAGGCCGCGCCGGACCTCACCGGCTTCGCCTTCTGGGGCCTGGTGGGCACCTGCGTGGTGTTCGCCTTCTTCTTCGGCTTCCTGATCGCCGCCGCCTGCGGCTACATGGCCGGCCTGGTGGGCTCTTCCAGCAGCCCGATCTCCGGCATCGGGATCATCGCGGTGATCCTGGTGTCGCTGCTGATCCTCGGTGTCGGCTCGCTGGAAACCGACTTCCTCAGCCGCCAGGGCGGCAAGCTGGCGATCGCCCTGGCGCTGTTCACCACCGCCGTGGTGCTGGCCATCGCGGCGATTTCCAACGACAACCTGCAGGACCTCAAGACCGGCTACCTGGTCGGCGCCACGCCCTGGCGCCAGCAGGTGGCGCTGATCGTCGGCTGCCTGGTCGGCGCCCTGGTGATCCCGCCGGTGCTGGAACTGCTGTACAACGCCTACGGCTTCACCGGCGCCCTGCCGCGCGAGGGCATGGACCCCGGCGCGGCCCTGGCGGCACCCCAGGCGACGCTGATGACGGCCATCGCCAGCGGGATTTTCCACAACGCGCTGAACTGGAACATGATCCTCATCGGCGTGGCCCTGGGCATCGCCCTGATCCTCCTCGACATCCTCCTGCGCCGCACCGGCAAGGCCAGCCTGCCGGTGCTGGCGGTGGGCCTGGGCATCTACCTGCCGCCGACCATCGGCATGACCCTGGTGGTCGGCGCGCTGCTCTCCTGGCTGCTGGAAACCGCGCTGAAGAAGCGCGCCCAGGCCGCCGGGGTGGACGAGGAGAAGTACGCCGAGCTGCCGCGCCGGCGCGGCGTGCTGCTGGCTTCCGGGCTGATCGTCGGCGAGAGCCTGATGGGCATCCTGCTCGCCGCGCTGATCGGCACCAGCGGCAAGGACGCGCCGCTGGCGCTGGTCGGCGCCGGTTTCGAAGACACCGCGCAGTGGCTGGGGTTGCTGGTGTTCGTGGTGATCTGCGTGCTGTTCCACCGCAAGGTGCTGGGTAAAGGCTGATACAAAGCGGGGCTTGGTCGATGGGTCTGTGGGTGATATATGTTATCGATATCACATATGGAGGCAGCCATGCGCACTCTTGTCGACATCCCCGCCGAACACCTCGAGGCGCTCAACGCACTGGGCGAACAGCAACAGCAATCGCGCGCCTCGCTGATCCGCGAAGCGGTGGCCGAGTACCTGGTCAAGCATCACCAGCGGGACGCCGAGGCCGCCTTCGGCCTGTGGAACAACAGTGCCGGCGATGGCCTGGCCTACCAGCGCAAGGTGCGTGAGGAATGGTGAAGGCGCTGTTCGACACCAACATCCTGATCGACTACCTCAACGGCCACGAGCAGGCTCGTGACGAGCTGGCGCGCTACAGCGATGGCGCCATCAGCGTTATCAGCTGGATGGAGGTGATGATCGGCGCCAGCCCGACCAACGCCGCCGCCACTCGCGCCTTCCTCGACAGCTTCAGCCTGGTGCAGCTCGACGAACCCATCGCCGAGCGCGCCGTGGCGGTGCGCCAGGCGCTGCGGGTAAAGCTGCCGGACGCCATCATCAAGGCCTCCGCCGAGGCCCAGGGGCGTCTGCTGGTCACCCGCAACACCAAGGACTTCCCCGCCGACGACGTCGGCGTGCGCCTGCCTTACCAGCTGTAGTCGCGAGCCCTCAGCGCACCAGGTGCAGGAACTGCAGGTGGCGCTCGTACTGGTCGAGCATGTCGTTGATGATCTGCTCGCGGCTGTAGCCCACCAGGTCGTAGTCCTGGCTGCCCTCGGCCAGGTGCACCTCGGCGCGGAAGTAGCGGCGGTTCTGCAGGTGCAGGCCGCCGAGGCCGGCGCGGGCGAAGGACGGCGTGAAGTAGCCGCGCATCGACACCTGGTAGTAGAACGGGGGCTGCTCGCCGTGGCCGATCTGCAGGCTCAGCTCCAGGTTGGCCGGGTCGAGGTCGGCCTCCACCTGCAGGCCCTTGTCGCGGAACACCTCGGCCACTTCGGCCATCGCCGGGCTGACGACGTTCGCCAGGAAGCGGAACACTTCGTCGCGGGTGGGGAAGTGCACGGCCTGGGAGATGCGCCGCTTCCAGCCGCCGGCCTTGCCCGCCAGCGGCGGCGCGAGGGAGTGGCTGCGCGCGCGCTGGCGCTGGGATTCGAGGTAGAAGGCCTTGTGCAGGCCCCACATCATCAGCAGCAGAATCAGCGAGAAAGGTAGCGAGGTCAGCACCACCGCCGACTTCAGCGCGTCGATGCTGCCGGCGAACAGCAGCCCGCCGGTGACCAGCGCGGTGACCACGCCCCAGAACACCCGCAGCCATTTCGGGCCGTCGTCGTCGGCGCTGCCCCCGCGCGCAGAGAGAGTGGAGAGCACCACGGTGCCGGAGTCCGCCGAGGTGACGAAGAACACGAAGCTGACCAGCACGCAGACGGCGATCAGCGCGCGGCTGCCCGGGTAGTTCTGCAGCAGCTGGTAGAGCGCCATCGAGGGATCGCTGAGCGCCACCTGGCCGAGTTCGACGGCGCCGTGGTCGAGCACCTGGTCGAGCGCGCTGTTACCGAAGATCGACATCCACGCCAGGGTGAAGCCGAGCGGGATGAACAGCACGCCGAAGACGAACTCGCGGATCGTCCGCCCGCGCGAAATGCGCGCGATGAACAGGCCGACGAAGGGCGCCCAGGCGATCCACCAGGCCCAGTAGAACACTGTCCAGCCGCCCAGCCAGTCACCGCTCTCGCCGTAGGCGTAGAGGTCGAAGCTCTTGGTAGGCAGCGCGCCCAGGTAATCGCCGATGTTCTGCACCAGGGTATTGAGCAGGTGCTGGGTCGGCCCGGCGAACAGCACGAACAGCAGCAGGGCGCAGGCCAGCAGCATGTTGATGTCGGAGAGGAGGCGGATGCCCTTGTCCACGCCGGACACCGCCACGGCGATGGCCGCGCCCATCATCAGCGCGATCAGGCTCATCTGCACCGGATGGCTGTGGGCGACGCCGAACAGGTAGTCGAGCCCGGCGTTGAGCTGCAGCACGCCGAAGCCCATGTCGGCGCCCAGGCCGAACACGGTGGCGACGATGCCGAAGCAGTCCACGGTGTAGCCGAGCGGCCCGTTGATGCGCTTGCCGATCAGCGGGTAGAGCGCCGAGCGCAGCGCCAGCGGCAGGTTGTGCCGGTAGGCGAAGTAGGCCAGGGCCATCGCCACCAGGGCGAACACGCCCCAGCCGTGCAGACCCCAGTGCAGGAACAGCAGCTGCATGGCCTGGCGCGCGGCCTCCTGGGTGCCGGCCGCGCCCTGCGGCGGTTGCAGGAAGTGGGTCAGCGGCTCGGACACGCAGAAGAAGAACAGGGTGATGCTGATGCCCGCGGCGAACAGCATGCCGGCCCAGGACAGGTAGCTGAATTCCGGCTCGTCGTGGTCGGCACCGAGTTTGATCTTTCCATAGCCGGAAAGCGCGGTGACCACCACGAAGATCAGGTACAGCGTCATCGCCAGCAGGTAGTACCAGCCGACGTTGGCGGCGGCCCAGGCCTGGGCGTCGAGCAGCCACTGGCCGGCCTGCCCAGGGAAGCCGATGACCAGGACGGTGAAGGACAGGATCAGCGCCGCCGCACCGTAGAAGGCCGGTGGGTTCATGCGCATGCGAGG
>NZ_JARJLT010000136.1 GCF_029335315.1 Pseudomonas citronellolis | reverse complement strand
TTACCCGGCGCCATGGGCGTCAGGCGGGTTCGCGAGCAAGCGCGCTCCTACAGGGGAGGGGCGGGCTAGAGATCCGCCAGCGGGTGCGCGCCCTCCCAGGTCGCCTCGAAATGCGCGTCCACCACTGCCTCAGGTATGGCAGCGATATCCGGCCAGTGCCAGTGCGGCGCGTTGTCCTTGTCGATCAGGCGGGCGCGCACGCCCTCGGCGAACTCCGGGTGGCGGCAGCAGTTCAGGCTCATCGCGTATTCCATGCGGAATACCTCGGCGAGCGACGAGTGGCGCGCGCGGCGGATCTGCTCCCAGACCAGCCGGGCGGTCAGCGGGCAGCCGCCGGCCAGGGTCCGCGCGGCCTTGGCCAGCAGCGGGTCGGCGTCGTTCTGCGCGGCCGCCAGGGCCTGCCAGGCGTCGCTGGCGTCGGCCACGTCGAGCAGCGCGTCGAGGCGTTCGCGGCGCGGCAGCAGCTGGGCTTCCGGCAGCTCGCCACGGGCCTCGTGTTCCAGGGCGCGGAGCAGGCTGTGCAGCTGCACCTGCGGCTGTTCGCGCCAGTTCAGCTGGATCAGCCCGGCGAGCAGGTCGTCCTGCTGGGTGTCGAGCAGGAAGCGGTCGGCCAGGTCCAGGTCCAGCGCGTCGCGGGCGTTCAGCTGGGTCGCGCCGAGGCCCAGGAACAGCCCCAGGCGCCCCGGCAGGCGGGCGAGGAACCAGCTGGCGCCGACGTCCGGGTACAGGCCGATGCTGATCTCCGGCATGGCCAGGCGGCTGGACGGGGTGACGATGCGCACCCCGGCGCCCTGCATCAGGCCCATGCCGCCGCCCATCACGTAGCCGTGGGCCCAGCACAGCAGCGGCTTGCCGTAGGTGTGGATGAGGTGGTCGAGGCGGTATTCATCGGCGAAGAAGCGCCGCGCCAGTTCCGGCACCTCGCCGGGGTGTTCGCGGCAGGCGTCGACCAGCTTGCGCACGTCGCCGCCGGCGCAGAACGCCTTCAGGCCGGCGCCGCGCAGCAGCACGCAGGCGATGTGCGGGTCGTCGCGCCAGATCTGCAGGCGCTGCAGCAGCGCCTCGATCATCGGCAGGCTGAGGGCGTTGAGGCTCTTCTCGGCGTCCAGGGTCGCTATGCCGATGCGGAAGCCGTGCAGGCCGTGGCGTTCCTCGAAAAGTACATTCATCGGGTGATCCTTACTTGTTGCGCCAGTTCGGCTCGCGTTTTTCCAGGAAGGCGTTGACACCTTCGCGGGTGTCGTCGGCGTCGAACAGGTCGACGAAGCGCTCGCGCTCTTCCGGCAGCCAGGTGCTCGGGCCGCGCTCGCGGGCGCCCTGGATCAGCGGTTTGATGGTGCGCACCGCCACCGGGCTCTGCCGCGCCACCTTGGCCGCCAGCAGCAGGGCGGCGCCGCGCGCCTCGCCGCTGTCCACCACCTGCTCGACCAGGCCGATGCGCTGGGCGGTCTCGGCGTCCACCCGCTCGCCGCAGAGAATCATGCGCTTGGCCCAGCCTTCGCCGACCAGCCAGGCCAGCGCCTGGGTGCCGCCGGCGCAGGGCAGCAGGCCCACCGCGGCTTCGGGCAGGGCCATCTGCGCGTGGCGCTCGGCGATGCGGATGTCGCAGGCCAGCGCGCATTCCAGGCCGCCGCCCATGGCGTAGCCGTTGATCGCGGCGATGGACACGCCACGGAAGTCGCGCAGGGCCTCGAAGGCCTCGCCGAAGCGCCGGGCCATCTCGCGGGCGCGGGCCTTGTCGCCGTCGGCGAACATGTTCAGGTCGGCGCCGGCGGAGAAGAATTTCGGCCCCTGGCCGGTGATCACCAGGGCGTAGATGTCGTCGTCGTGGTTGAGGTGCTCGACCAGTTGGCGCAGGCCGATCAGCGAGTCGCGGTCCCAGGTGTTGGCCGGCGGGTGGTTGATGGTGATCAGCGCGGTGTGGCCGTGCTTCTCCACGGTGAGCTTGTGGGTCAGGTCGAAGGGGGCGGCCTTGTAGGGTTCTACGGCGGTGCTCATGGCGATCTCCTGATCGGGGCGCGGCCTGCGGCGGCGCCGGGGTATGCGGGGGACTCTAGGGGCCCCGGCCGGGCGCGTCCATGTCCGATGCGTTCGGATTGGACCGCCTGGCTGGGCGTTTTTTCCATCTTTCTGCGCCGCGCGCTTTGTGGCATGGGCAATCCATGCTGCGGGGCGGAGCGCCTTCTCGTAGGAGCGGACTCCGTCCGCGATGGCCATGGCGCGGCGCTGATCGCGGATGAATCCGCTCCTACACAAGGGCGGTGGTGCGGCGCTACAGCAGGCGATCGAGCATGCCGCCCTGGTCGAGCAGGCGCCGCGCGACTATCACCCGCATGATCTCGTTGGTGCCTTCGAGGATCTGGTGCACGCGGCTGTCGCGCACCCAGCGCTCCAGCGGGTAGTCGTTGAGGTAGCCGTAGCCGCCGTGCAGTTGCAGGGCGTCGTTGCACAGGGCGAAGCAGCGGTCGGTGGCGAAGCGCTTGGCCATGGCGCAGAACAGCGTAGCCTCGGCGTCCTTGTGGTCCAGCTTGTGCGCGGCCAGGCGCACCATCTGGCGGCTGGCGGTGAGGTCGGTGAGCATGTCGGCGAGCTTGAACTGCAGGGCCTGGAACTCGGCCAGGGCCTTGCCGAACTGCTTGCGCTCCTCGACGTAGCGCAGCGATTGTTCCAGCGCCGCCTGGGCCGCGCCGAGGGAGCAGCTGGCGATGTTCAGGCGGCCGCCGTCCAGGCCCTTCATGGCGTAGACGAAGCCCTGGCCTTCCGGGCCGATGCGGTTGCCCGCCGGGATGCGCACGCCTTCGAAGGTGATGGTGCGGGTGGGCTGGGCCTTCCAGCCCATCTTGTCCTCGTTGCGGCCGTAGCGGATGCCGTCGGCGTTGGCCGGCACCAGGAAGCAGGAGATTCCCTTGGCGCCGTCCTCGCCGGTGCGCGCCATGACGATCAGCACGTCGGTGCTGCCTGCGCCGGAGATGAAGGTCTTGGCGCCGTCCAGCACGTACTCCTCGCCGTCGCGGCGGGCGCGGGTGCGCAGGTGCGCGGCGTCGGAGCCGGCGTCCGGCTCGGTGAGGCAGTAGGAGGCCAGCGACTCGCCGCCGATCAGCCCCGGCAGCCACTGCGCCTTGAGCGCGGCGTCGCCGAAGCTGGCGAGCATCCAGGTGGCCATGTTGTGGATGGTGATGTAGGCGGTGGTGGCCACGCAGCCGGCGGCCAGTTGCTCGAAGATCAGCGCCGCGGACAGCCGCGACAGGCCCAGGCCGCCGTCGTCCTCGCTGATATAGAGGCCCAGGTAGCCCTGTTCGGCGGCGCGGCGGATGACGTCCACCGGGAAGTGGTGGTCGCGGTCCCAGTCCGCCGCGTGCGGCGCCAGCTCGCGGCGGGCGAAGGCCTTGGCGCTTTCCACCAGCAGGCGCTGTTCTTCGCTGAGATCGAATTCCATGGAGCATCCTCGGGTTGTTCTTGTGAGAGGGCATTGCTTGCCCACGGTTATAGCGCGAGGCGGGGCGAACTGTGGATTGACGATCTTGCCTTGAGGATGGACGATCTTGGCATTGGCAAGCGCCTTCGGGGTTTCCCTCAGCATGTCCGTCAGCCCGCTACTGTCCGCCTGGCCCCTGCCGCAGCAGGGCGTCCGTTTCATCACCCCGCCGCGCCTGCGTCGTACTTTGGCGCGACACCCTCTGGGCCAGGCCTGCTACCCGCTGGCCCTGGGCTACTACCCGGCCGCCAGCGGGCACGTGATGCGGCGCCAGGCGCCGGACGACCACCTGCTGATCTACTGCAGCGCCGGGGAGGGCTGGCTGGAAAGCGCGGATGGACGATTCGATGTCCAGGCCGGTGACCTGCTGGTGCTGCCGCGCGGCGTCGCCCACGCCTACGGGGCCGACGCCGAGCGGCCCTGGTCGATCTACTGGGTGCACCTGGAAGGCGGCCTGGTGGAGGAGTTCCTGCGCCCGCTGGGGGCTTCGCCGCGCCTGCGCATCGGCGTGCAGCCGCGCCTGCGCGGGGAGTTCGACGCATTGCTGGCGCTGCGCCGCCAGGGCCTGAGCCTGCCGCACTTCATCCATGCCGCGCACCTGTTGCAGGCGCTGCTGACCTCGCTGGCGCTGCGCCCGGCGCCGGCGCGGCTGAAGTCCGGCGCGGTGCTGGACGTGGACGCGGTGCAGGCGCTGATGCGCGAGCACCTGGACAGCAGCCTGAACCTCGACGAGCTGGCCGCGCAGTTCCGCCTGTCGCGTTTCCACTTCGCCAAGACCTACCGCGCGCTGACCGGCCAGGCGCCGATCCAGGATTTCATCCGGCTGAAGATGACCCACGCCTGCCGCCTGCTCGACCAGGGCCACCTCGACGTGCGCCAGGTCGCCGAGCAGCTCGGCTACGCCGATGCCTACTACTTCTCGCGGCTGTTCAAGCGGGTGGTGGGGATGGCGCCCAGTCACTACCGGGCGCTGCACCAGGGCTAGGGCGGCTCAGCGCCCGGCCAGCAGGCGCTGCCAGAGCTTCACTTCCTCGCCCAGCTGGCGACGCAGCGGCTCGACCGGCTGCTGCAGCGCCGGGCAGTCCCGCGCCAGGCGGCGCAAGGCCGGCAGCTCGGCCAGGGCGTCGCCGGCCAGCGCCGGGGCGCGCAGCTGTTCGGCGACCTGCACGAGGTCGGCGAGGTCGGCCGGGCCGTCGTGCTCGCGCTGCCAGTTGGCCCGCTCGCGGGCGCACTGGATGGTCAGCGTGGGCAGCTTCCAGACGGTCATGATGACCACGCCTATGTCGCCGGACAGTTGCTCGCACAGGCGCTGCAGCGACGCGGCGTCGCGCGGGTACTCCGGCCAGCGCTCCAGCTCGGCGAGCAGCGGCAGGCTGCCGACGTCCTGCAGCAGGCCGGCGAGGATCGCGTCGTCGGCCTCGGCCACCCGGCTGTGCTGGGCGAGCAGGGCGCTGTAGGCGGCGCGCTCGCGGGCGGCGTTCCAGCGCGCGCGGAACATCTGCTGGAGGATGCGCTCCTTGCCGATGTACAGGTTGCGCAGCGAGAAGCTCAGCACCAGGTTGCCCAGGCGCCGCGTGCCGAGGCGCGCCAATACGTCGCGCAGCGAGGCGCACGGGCGCGCGCCGCGCAGCAGCGGGCTCTCGGCGAACTGCATGAGGTAGGCGGCCAGCGGCGGGTCGGCGTTGATCACCCGCGCCAGCTGTTCCAGCGAGGTGCGCGCGTCGCCCAGCAGGCGCCGCACGCGCAGGTGCGACTCGGGCATCTGCGGCACCTTGGCCTCGCCCTTCAGGAAACGGTTGTACAGCGCGAAGCGGACGGCGTCGGCGGGGGGAGGGGTATGGGAAGTGTCCGGTGAAACCATGGGGTCTGCCGCATTGACAAGGGGCACGGGCTTTCTTAGGGTGCGGCGGCCATGTTCCATCAGGTGTCCCATGACCGAGAACGACGATCGTATCAAACTGGAAGAGAGCTGGAAGAGTGCCCTGCGCGAGGAATTCGACAAGCCGTACATGCGTACGCTGAGCGAATTCCTGCGCAACGAGAAGGCCGCCGGCAAGGTGATCTTCCCGCCGGGCCCGCTGATCTTCAACGCCCTCAACTCCACGCCGCTGGACCAGGTGAAGGTGGTGATCATCGGCCAGGACCCCTACCACGGCCCCGGCCAGGCCCACGGCCTGTGCTTCTCGGTGCAGCCGGGGGTGCCGACGCCGCCGTCGCTGCAGAACATCTACAAGGAGCTGCAGCGCGACCTGAACATCCCCATCGCCAGCCATGGTTACCTGCAGCACTGGGCGGAGCAGGGCGTGCTGCTGCTCAACACCTCGCTGACGGTGGAGCAGGCCAACGCCGGTTCCCACGCCCAGGCCGGCTGGCAGCCGTTCACCGACCGGGTGATCGAGGTGGTCAACGAGCGCTGCGACGGCGTGGTGTTCCTGCTCTGGGGCTCCCACGCGCAGAGCAAGCAGAAGCTGATCGACCCGACCCGCCACCTGATCCTCAAGTCGGCTCACCCCTCGCCGCTGTCGGCCTATCGCGGCTTCCTCGGCAACGGCCACTTCAGCCGCACCAACAAGTTCCTCGAGCAGAACGGCAAGGCGCCGATCGACTGGGCGCTGCCGGCGATCTGACGGGGCACCGGCCGTTCGAGG
>NZ_JARJLT010000135.1 GCF_029335315.1 Pseudomonas citronellolis | reverse complement strand
GCGGGGGATCAGCGCAGCGGCAGTTCGTCGAGGGCGCGGTAGTCGGCGCCGAGCCGCGCGGCCAGTTGCCGGGCGCGGCCGAGGCGCAGCGGCCCGGCCTCGATGTCGACCAGCAGGGCGGGGCAGGGCAGCGGCGGCGCCGGGCAATCGTTCAGGCGGCCGTCGGTGAGCAGCAGCAGGCGCTGGCGCTCGGTGGGTTTCAGGCGCTGGCGCTCATGCAGCCAGCCGATGGCCTGGGCCAGCGCCTCGGGCAGCGGGGTGCCGCCGCCGGCGCCGAGGTCGCGCAGCCAGTCGTGCAAGGGCGCGGAAACCTTGCGCCCCTGCCACAGCCACTGCGGCTGGCTGCCCGCGGCGTGCAGCACGGCCAGGCGTGCGCGCTGCCGGTAGGCCTGCTCGAAGACGTTCGCCAGCAGGCCCTTGGCCTGGCCGAGGGCGCCGTGGCGGCGGGTGCTGGCGGAGGCGTCGACGATCACCAGCCAGAGCTCCTGCGGCCGCGCGCTGCGGGCGCGCAGTTGCAGGTCGGCGCGGCGTTTCGGGCGGCCGCGCAGCAGGGTCGCCGGCCAGTCGATGCGCAGCCGCGCGCCGTCGCGACGGGCGCCGCTGCGGCCGCCGGCGAGCTGGCCGGGTCGGGGGGAGG
>NZ_JARJLT010000134.1 GCF_029335315.1 Pseudomonas citronellolis | reverse complement strand
TTACCGTGGTCGACGTGGCCGATGGTGCCGACGTTGACGTGCGGTTTGTTACGTTCGAACTTCTCTTTAGCCATTTTGACCGCCTCCCACTAGGAATTGAGAAAGCCATATCACCGATAAAACAAAGGCAGATATTTTCATATCTGCCTTTGCGAGTTGGAGCTCATGAGCGGATTTGAACCGCTGACCTCACCCTTACCAAGGGTGTGCTCTACCAGCTGAGCTACATGAGCAAACATAATCATCAAACTTGGAGCGGGTAGCGGGAATCGAACCCGCATCATCAGCTTGGAAGGCTGAGGTTCTACCACTGAACTATACCCGCGGAGCTCGATGCTCACGCTTGAAAACTGGTGGAGGGGGAAGGATTCGAACCTTCGAAGTCTGAGACGTCAGATTTACAGTCTGATCCCTTTGGCCGCTCGGGAACCCCTCCGAGTGAGGCGGCATTCTACAGAGTGCCACCGCGTTGTCAACAGTTTTTTCTTTAAAAACTTGAGCTTAGCTCATCGACAACGGCTTCTTGTGATTCCCCTTTCAGGTCACCCCTTCGAAGCGGGCGCCATTCTATTCAAACTATTCGGAGGATGCAACGCTTTTGCACGGCATTATTTGTCTTTGCAATTCCGGGAAATCGGCGACCAGTTGGCGCAGCAGTCCATCGTCCGCCAGACGCCGGCTTTCCGGGGCTACCTGCACCCACAGATCGTGCTGATTGCGCGCCAGTTCGCGCACCAGCGCCTCGTAGCCAGCGACCTTCAGGCGCTCGACGACGGCGTCCGCCGAGTCCTTGCTCTGGAATATCCCCAGCGAGATGCCGTCAGCCAGATCCCCTTCCGTGATGATGTAGCTGTCGATCTTGCGCGCCTGGAGCTCGCGCAACTGCCACAAGGAAGCCTGGCGCGAAGCCAGCGGCGGCAGATACACCCAATAGTCGGTCGCGGCGGCAGCATCGACCTTCTGCCGGCTGACATGCATGTCGAGGCTGGTCAGGCGCTGCTCGAGCGCCTTGGCCCGGGTTTCGTCACCGAAAGGCCCCAGGTACAGGCAGGCGCTTTCCTGCGCAGGAGCCGCGGCAGGCGCCTCGGCCTGGCGCCGCTGGGCAGCGTCGGGCGACTCGCTGAGCAGGCGGATATTCTTCTGCTCACTGCGGTAGAGACTGAGAGGCGCGATCTCTTTGGCGCGCAAGGGCGTCTGCTGCTGGTGCCAGATGAAATAGAAGGCGTTCAGCACCAGCAGGAACAGGAAGAACCAACGCATGAGAGGCGCTACTCCAGCGGGCAGGCGAGGGCCAACCCGGTGAACACCAGGTCAGGAAGGATTCGGGCCTGGGGTAGTTCATCCTTGACCAGCTCGGCATCGCCACCGGTCAGGAACACGGCGCAATCACCGCCCAGCAGCTCGCAGGCCAACTGGTATTGCTCACGCACGAACCCTCGCAGCATCAGCAGGCACCCCCGCTCCACCGCCTCGGCGGTTTCCCGGCCAGGGGAAAGCCCCTGCAGGGCTTCGCGCGCCGCCGCGTCGTCGTAACGGATACGCCGGGTATGGGTGCGCAGCTGGCTGCGCATCAGCGGCATACCGGGGCAGATATAGCCGCCCAGGTGTTGGCCGGAGGCATCCACCAGGTCCGATGTCACCGCGGTACCCAGGTCGAGGACCAGGCACGCGCCACCGGCCAGGCGGTAGCCGGCCACGAGAGCCACCCAGCGATCCAGGCCGAGCCGCTGGTATTCGCGGTAGCCGTTGCGCACGCCCGCCAACACCTCGGCGGACTGGGCGACATTGACGCTGACCGCGAAGGCCTCGCCCAGCGCCTGCACCAGGACGGCCGTCTCCTGCTCACTACGCACGCTCACCATGCGGCACTGACGAATCGCCAGGTCCTCACGAGCGCGGAGCTGATCCAGCAAGGCGGCGTCGGAGTCGGCGACACCGCCGGCCACGCCGGTGAGTTCGGCCGAACGGATCACCCGCCATTTGATCAGGCTATTGCCACAGTCCAGTTCAAGAATCATCAGACAACCTCAGGCTCAACTCCCCCCCACTGAAGCGACTTTCGACGCCATCGATCTCCAGGCGCAATGCGCCCTGCTCGTCGATTCCCAAGGCGCGGCCTACCACGCGCTTGGCGGCGGTCGAGAGCACGACTTCGCGCCCCTGCCACAGATGGAAGGACTCCCACTCCCGCTGGCTGGCGAGGAAACCCTGCTCGCGATGGCGAGCCAGGTGCCAGTCCAGGGCGTTGCTCAACGCCTCGAGCAGCCGATTGCGATCAACCGGCCGCCCCGAGGCAGCGCGCAGCGACGTCCAGGGCTGGTCGATCCCCTCCGCGGCACGCATGTTCACATTGATGCCGATACCGATAGCCACGCTGCACAAGTCGGCAGGGTCACCGGTGAGCTCCAGCAGGATGCCGGCGAGCTTCTTGCCGTCGAGAAGGATATCGTTCGGCCATTTCAGCCCTACCCCCTCGATCCCCAGCGACTGCACGGCGCGCACGACAGCCAGACCGACCACCAGGCTCAAGCCCTCCAGCTCCTTGGGCCCGCCCCTGACGGAAATGCCCAGCGTGCAATAGAGGTTGGCACCGAACGGACTCACCCAGGCCCGCCCCCTGCGCCCGCGCCCGGCGGTCTGCCGCTCGGCCACCACCGCGAACGGGGTCGCGACGCCGGCGTCGAGGCGCCGCATGGCCTCGGCGTTGGTCGAGTCCACGGAGAAAAGCACATCCAGAGGCCAGGGCGAACGCACCCGTTGCGGGTCTATCGCCACCAACGGCTCGGCCAGCCGGTAGCCACGCCCACGCACGGACTGGACCTCGAGCCCGAATTCGCTCTCCAGGCCCTGCAGGCGCTTCCACACGGCACTACGGCTCACGCCAAGCGCGGCGCCAAGCTCCTCGCCGGAATGGAATCGTCCATCGCCCAGTAGTTTCAGCAATGTCTGCATTTCGCGTCCCGCCACAATAAGGCACGCATGATATAGAGGCGCTTTCCGCTTGCCTATGCACTAGCGGCGGGCGAAATGGCAGGGAATGCCCCGGAGCCGGGCAGCACAGCGGACGACGAGCGGAGAAGCGCGGGGTTATCCACAGCGACAGAGGCGCCTGGGGAATCGATCCCGCGACGGAATCACCTCCCTGGCCGCCCCAACCCAGCGTAGG
>NZ_JARJLT010000133.1 GCF_029335315.1 Pseudomonas citronellolis | reverse complement strand
ACCTCGCCCGGCACCAGTTGGCGGATCGGCAGTTCCAGGCGGCGCGCCGGGCCCTGGCCGTCCTCCGGGCAGCGGAACACCGTGGCGGTGTTGCCGACCAGCGCCTTGAGCCGCTCGGCGGCGTCATTGGAACGTTTTTCCTGGACGAAGCGCAGCAGGGTGGAAATGCCGACCATGCTGCCGATGACCAGCGCCGCCTGGTCGTCGCCGGTAAACACGGAGACCAGTGCCAACACGCTGAGCAGCAGGTTGAAGGGGTTGCAGTAGCACAGCCAGAGGTGCGCCCACCAGGGCAGCGGACGTTCCTGCTCGACCTCGTTGAGGCCGGCGCTCAACTGGCGCTCGGCGGCCTCGGCCGCGCTCAGCCCCTCGCGGCGGCTGCCCAGGCGTTCGAACAGCGATTGCGGTTCCAGCACCGACCATTCCAGCAACGCCTGGGCCAGCGGCGCCGGCGCCTGGCGCCCGGCCGCCCCGCCGCGCAGCAGGTCGCGCGGCGCCAGCCGGCGCAACTGGCGGGCCGGCAGGCCCTTGTTGAGGAACCGCAGCAGCTGGGTCCTGATCTGTTCGAAACGCATGACGACTCCCCATGGCTACCGCCGTGGCCGGCGGCAGCGGGAGTCTGCGCGGCGTTCCTTAAGGCCCAATGAAGGGCCGGCTCAGGTCCACCAGTAGCGCACCGCGTGGAAGAAGATCGGCGCGGCAAAGCACACAGAATCCAGGCGGTCGAGCATGCCACCGTGACCCTCGATCATGTGCCCCCAATCCTTGACCCCGCGGTCGCGCTTGATCGCCGACATCACCAGGCCACCGAAGAACCCCAGCACATTCAGCAGCAAGGCCATCAGAAACGCCTGCCAGGGGGAGAAAGGTGTGATCCAGTAGAGTGCGGCGCCGATCCCGGTGGCCAGCACCACACCACCGATGAAACCCTCTACGGTCTTCGACGGTGACAGGTTGGGGGCTATCTTGCGCTTTCCGAACAGTTTGCCGCACACGTACTGCAACACGTCGGAGAGCTGCACCACTATCACCAGGTAGGCGATCAGCAGCAGGTTGCGGCCTTCAAAGCCGGGTATATCCAGAGTCAGCAGCGCCGGCACGAAGGAGATGCAGTACACCGCCAGCATCAACCCCCACTGCACCTTGGAGGCACGCTCGAGGAAGTGTTTGGCGTCGCCACCCAGCGAGGCCAATATCGGCAGCAAGAGATACACGTAGACCGGGATGAAGATAGAGAACATCCCATACCAGTCGATGGCAATCAGCAGGTACTGCATCGGTAGCACGAAGTAGAACGCCGCCACCAACGCCGGGTAGTCGCTGCGGCGGGTCGGCATCAGCGTCATGAACTCCCGTAGGGCATAGAACGACACCCCATAGAACAGCAGTATTACCGCCCAGTGACCGAGGGCGAAGGCGCAGCCGATCACTACGACCATGCCCCACCAGGCCTTGATCCGCGCATTGAGGTTGTCGATCACCGCATGTGGGCCGGGGGCCGCCCGCCAGCGCAGCACTGCGCCAATCAGCGAGGCAGCGACGAGGATCGCGCCTATGCCGGCGAACAGCAGCCAGGTCTGCTTGTCCATGTCAGTTACCCTCCGCCGGAGCCAAGGCCAGAAGTGCTTCGCGGGCGCGCTCAAGGAAGGCTTCCTTGGTCTCGTCCGCCTGCGCCGCCAGCGGCACGCCGAAGCTCAGGGTACACAGCAGCGGCAACGGCAAGGCACGTCCCTTGGGCATCACCCGGTTGAGGTTGGCGATCCACACCGGAACCAACTCCACCTGAGGATGAGCACGGGACAGATGGTAGATACCGCTCTTGAACGGCAGAAGACGCACTTCGTCCTCCAAGTTGCGAGTGCCCTCGGGGAACAGGATCAGCGAGTCGCCCGCTGCCAGCGCACGTTCGATGGGCTCCAGCGGGTTGCCGCCGGCCTCGTTGCGCTGACGCTCGATGAGCACGCCGTTGAACACCCGGTTGATGATGAAGCCGCGCAGGCCGGGCTTACCCCAGTAGTCGGCACCGGCCACCGGCCGAGTGCGCGGGCGTAGCTGTGGTGGCAGTGAGGCCCAGAGCAGGACGAAGTCACCATGGCTGCTGTGATTGGCATAGTAGATACGTTGCGCCGCGTTCGGCGTGGTGCCCAGCCACAAGCTGCGCAGGCCTGTAACCGTGCGCGCGCTGGCGATGATGGCGTAGGCGAGGAGTTTTTCCAGCATCCGCGGGTTCCTTCAGGGGGCCAGGGTAAGCAGACAGACGAGTGCGAACAGCCATTGCGCCGCTGCCAGCAGCGCCTGCCAGCGCAGCAGGCGCAAAGCGCCGCGGGCACGTTCCGGCCAGGGTCGCGCTGCCTTGTCAGCGGGCACCCGGAGCAAGCTGGCCAGAGCTCGGTCCAGTTGCGCGGTGCGCTCGGGCAGCGCCTGCGGCGCTACAGCCATGGCTTGGAACAACTCGGCATCCAGCGCCACACGCAGAGCAAGCGCCTTCTGCGCCAGGCCCAGCAGCGCAAGCAACGCCATGCCGATGGCGAAGCCCGAGGGTGCGCCAGGCACCAGCGCGGCATACAATCCCAGGCCGACGGCCAGCAAGGACAGCCCGCCGCACAGCTGGTCGATGCTTTTGCCTTGGTGCAGCACCGCAGCCCCGAGCGACAGTTCCATATCAGCCGGCATGGCGCACCTCCAGGCCAGTTCGAAGCTCGCCGACCAACTCGGCGAGAACCATCAGCTGCGCGGCGCGCAGAACAATGCGCGGGCGTGCGCGGCGCAATATCGCAACTGCATCCTCGACGGACACCGCGCGGCCGCTCAGCAGCAGCCAGGCGGCGACCACAGTGGCGCTGCGCGAGTAGCCAAGCGCGCAGCAGACCAGTAGCGGGCCCTGCGGCAGCAGCTCCTCGATCAGTTGTGCCGCGCGCCGGCATTGCCCGGCGCCGGGCGCTACCAGATCAAGCATCGGCAGACTGGCATAGGCCACACCGGCTGCCGGACAGTGAAGTTCGGCACTGAGGTCCAGCACGGCGCGACAGGGCGAGGCGTGCAGTTCGGCGGCGCCGGGCAGGCGGCCCAGCCAGAGGCCCGGCAGCACCTCGTCCGGCTGCGGTTGGCGGTACGTCCACAGTCGCGAGTTGAGCCACGCGCCTTGCAGATACGGCAGCAGCAACCAACGCGCCGCGCGACTCACGCGACCATCAGCGCCTTTCTGCAGGCCCTCGGCGCCCAAGCCCAGGTAGCAGGCCGCGACCAGCGCCAGCGCGAACGCCGGCCACAGCAACCAGAGCCAGGCGCCCTGCCCAGCCAACGCCGCCACCACCAGGGCAACCGCACCCAAGGCGTAGCACGCCGCCAGGCGCAAGCGCTGGCGATCGCCGGTCAGCTGCCAGCAGGCGGCCATCGAGCGCCCCTGCAAGGGCCACAGCCAGACGCACAGCCAGCCCACCAGTACGCCGCTGGGCACATCGATAAAGTGGTGCTGCCAGGTGGTCAGCACCGACAGGCCGATCAAGGCAAACCAACCATGCAGCAGCCAACGCCAGACACCGCGGGCGTAGCGCGCATAAATGGCCCACAGCACCACCAGCAGCACGATGTGCAGCGAAGGCGCCTGGTTGAACGGCTTGTCGAAGCCCATCAGCACATCGAACAGCCAGCCGAACACACCATCCAGCGGCGGCCGCTCGAAGCTGAAGCGCAGCGGGTACAACAGGAAGCCGACCACCGCCAGCAGTTGCGCACTGAGCAGGCGCAGGGCATGGCGGTCCAACTCCAGGCGGGTGCGCGGCAAGAGGAAGGACAGGCCATAGAGCAGGTCGATCGACCAGTACGGCACTATGCTCCACGGCCACAGTGGTATGCAGCTTTCCCAGGCGAAAGCCAGCACGCCGACGTCCGCACGGCTCGCCGTCAGCCAGTTGGTGAAGCCGTAGCTGAGAAAGAAGAATGGCCCCAGACCAAGCAGCCAGAGCACTGCGCGGCGAAGTACACCAGGCTCGCGAGGCACCATCAGCGACGCTCCCGCACCGCCAGGCCGACGGTGAAGATACCCCATTCATCGACGCGCTGAGCCAACTTGCGAAATCCCGCAGCGGCCACCAGTTGATCCATCTCGACCTGGCTGCGCCGGCGCATCACCCAGGCCTGGCCACCACGATGGCTGGTGAGCGCTCGGGCGATCATTTCCAGCTGCGGATGCCATGGCTGGCCGGTGTAGACCAGGTAGCCACCCTCCTCCAGCGCCTCACCGAGCCCGGCCAGGGAACGGCCGACCATCTGGTTGTCAGCGAACAGCTCGTAAAGCCCGGATACCACCGCCAGGGTCGGTCGTGGCTGCAGGGCAGCGAGGTCGTTGCGGTCAAAGGCATCGCCCTGAACGAAGCGCGCGCGCTCGGCCAGACCCAGGCGTTCGATCAGCGCCGAGCCCTCGCGCACATTCAGTTCGCTGTAGTCGCGCAGCAGCACACTTTCCGGCGCAGGCTCGACACCCTGCAGGGCTTCGAGAATGTAGCGCCCGTGACCGGCGGCGATGTCGAGGATACGTACCTCGCGGCCTTGCCCGCGCAGCTCGGTCATGGCCTGGCGCAGCAACTCGTCGATGTGCCGCTTGCGCTGGCGGATGCCGCGCCAGCCGATGGATTCCAGGTAGGTACGGTCGACCAAATGGCCCAGGGGTCCGGCGCCACTGGGCTGGTTTCGGTACACGTAGTCCAGAGTGCTACCGGAGTCGAAGCCGGTATCGAAGCCCAGAGCTATCCCCTCGGAAAGCAGCCGGCCGAGCCGCAGTCCAGCGCGGGTGGCACGCCAATACAGCGCGCGTGGAGAGTAAGCCGGTAAAGGCGCGGCCAGCGCCTCGGCTTCGGCGCAGGTGTAGCCCAGGCGATCGGCGTTGAGCAGCGAGGGTACCTGCCACGGCAAGGCGAAGCCCTCCAGAATAAAGCGCCGCGCGCGCTCAATAGCCAGATGGCGGTCGCGCTCGCCCAGGGTGTCGTGGAAAAAGCCGGGCAGCACGTGCATCTCTTTTTGCGTCGTACCCAGGCCCTGGAAGAAGCGCTGCTGTGGGGCGCGGTGGACCACGAAGTCGGAGCCGGAGACCAGGAGTTGGGTCGGTACCTGGATCGCCTGGGCGTCGGCAACCACCCGCTCGGCCGCCTCGTACAGCCCGAGCAATACGCGCACCGAGATAGCCTTGGCGATCAGCGGGTCGCTATCGTAGGAGGCGGCCCGCTGCGGATCATGAGTCAGAAAGCGCGCCTTCACATAGCTGTTGACGAAGAAGTTGCCGCGCCACCACTGCGCCAATTTCAGTCCGGTACGGGCGAAAGGTACATAGAGCTTGACCCTGAACGCCGGCGAGGCCAGCACCAAGGCACGGATCGGCGGCGCATAGTCATGCACCCAGGTGGCCACCAGCACCGCACCAACGCTCTGCGCCACCACCGCCATGTCCTCCACGGCAATGGCATAAGCCTCGGCGATGTGCTCGACGAAGCACTGCACGTCACGCACGCTGGCACCGAAGCTCGGACTGTCACCACGCTCACCGGGTGACTGACCGTGACCACGGGCGTCCCAGGCGAACACATCGAAACCGGGCAGTTCCAGTTCGTCGGCCAGATGACCGATGCGCCCGGAGTGCTCGTGGCCACGGTGGAAAAGCAGTATCGCACGACGCGGGGTATCGGCAGTCGATTGGAGCGCCGGCCAGTGGCGGTAGAAGAGTTCAACGCCGTCGTGGCTGGTGAAAACGTGGCTAGAGTATTCGCGCATGACATCCCCTGTTGTTCGCGGTAAAGGGAGCTTCCCGCCCCTTGAGTGAAGTGCATCGGCTGGCTCAGCGCCGGCCGACTTTCAGGCCTGGCCCTGGCGTTGCTCGGCCAGGCCCTGGCGAATGCGATTGACGATGGTCAGTCCCAGCAGCAGGGCGACAAGCCACAACAGCGGGGCGATCCAGGCGACAGGCAGCAAGCCGCAAGCGACGCCGGCTCCGAGCACACCGAAGCACAGCGCGCGGTCGCTCTTGCCCATCGGCCCGTCGTAACGCCGCGACGCACCGATCATGCTGCCGAGTACTCCGGCGTACTCGCTGAGCATGGCCAGCAGTACCACCAGCACCACCCAGGCCGGGCTCACCCCAGGCAGCAAGGCGAACGGCAGGTACAGCGCGGCATCGGCGACCACATCGGTGAGTTCGTTGAGGTAGGCGCCGAGAATCGACTGCTGGCCGAATTCGCGGGCGAGCATGCCGTCCATGGCGTTGAGCGCCATGCGCAGGAACATCCACAGCGGCACTAGGACGAACACCCAGGCATGACTGGCGAAAAGTGCAACCAGAGCCGCCACCAGCAGAGATAGGGCGCAGGCAGCCAGGGTCACCTGATTGGCCGTCACCCCGGCTTGGTGCAGGCGCCGCACCTGCGGCCGCAGCAGACCCTGGAAACGCGACTTGAGCTGGTAAACGGAGACCATGGATATCCTTCTCTCTGGCGGGCAGACAAAGCAGCCATCCTGACTGTAAGCGCAGGCTTTTCAGGATAGCTGGATTGCTCTCGGAAATTTCCTGGAGCGCCGCGAGAAAGCTATCGATGCGCCTCAGAAATCGCGCTTGTAGAAGATGTCGAGGGAGCTGGCCAGGCCGCTGGCGGCCTCCAGGTAGACCTTCTTGCTCAGCAGGTAGCGCAGCGCGATGGTGTTCGCCGGTTCGAACACGCCGACCCCGTAGCGCAGGCTCAGGCGCTCGGAGAGCTGGCCGCTGGCGACCACGCTGGTGCTGTTGCCGGTGCCCTCGGTACCGAGCTGGAAGTCCTGGATGCCCAGGTGCTTGGCGACCTCGCCGGTGACCGGCGCGCTGCCGGCCAGGCCCAGGGCCAGGGCCGCTTCGCCGAGCATGTTGCTGTCCTCGCCGCTGTTCAGCGGGCGGCCCATGACCAGGTAGGACAGCGCCTGCTCCTGGCTCATCGCCGGCTCCGAGAACACCTCGCTGCGCGGCTGCTCGGCGTTGCCGGTCAGGCGCAGGCCGGCGGTGACGTCGTCGACCTTGCGCACCGCCTCGATGTCGAGGAACGGCTGGTCGATCGGCCCGGCGAACAGCAGGCGCGCGCGGCGGATGGTCAGCTTCTGCCCGTAGGCGCTGTAGCGGCCCTTGTTCAGGCTCAGCTCGCCGCGGGTGTCCATGTCGTTGCCGATGTGCACCTGGCCGACCAGCTCGGCGCTCAGGCCGAAGCCGTTGAAGGTCAGCTTGTCCTGGCCGACCCGCACGTCGATGTCCATCGCCAGGTTGGTGGCGCTGTCCTCGCGGGGCGGCGCGCCGACGATCACGGTGTCGCCGGAGACCTTCACCGTCGACGGCGGCAGCTGGCGGATGACGATGGCCCCGCGCGGTACCTGGACCTTGCCGGTGACGCTGAGCTTCTGCTCGACCATGCGCAGCGCCAGGTCCGGCGAGACTTCCAGGGTGGCGTAGGGCTCCACCGTCACCGGCAGGTTGTCGCCGCGCACCGCCAGGTCGACGTCCAGCCCCTTGCTCCAGGCCAGGTAGCCGGACAGGCTGCCGGCGCCCTTGGCGCCGCCGCTCCAGTTGCCGCTGAGGTCGACCCGCTCGCCGGCGATGCGCGCCAGCACCTGGAGTTTTTCCAGGCGGGTCGGCAGGTCGCCGCCGGACACTTCGCCCTCGGACAGTTTCAGTTCGCCGTCCAGGCGCGGCGCCAGCAGGCCGCCGGAAATGCGCCCGTTGCCGTCCAGGCGACCCTTGAGGGTCTCGACCATGGGCACGAAGGGCCGCGCCACCGCCAGGTCGAGCCCGGCCAGCTGGAAGCTGCCGTTCAGCGGCTTGGCCTTCGGCCGCGGGTCGAGGCTGACCTGGGCGTCGAGGGTGCCGAGGTTGCCGCCGTGGAATTGCAGGCTGCTGTCGATGCGGCTGGGGCTGAGGCGGCTTTCCAGGCGCAGGCTCTGGTAGGGGAAGTCGACCCACTGCTCCTGCTCCTTCAGGCGCAGGGTTCCGGCGCCGGCGTCGAGCAGGATGTTGCCGTTGGGCCCGCGCGCCGGCAGGTCGAGCTTGACCTCGCCGTTGAGCTTGCCCTGCCAGGCGAAGTCCTCGGGCAGCCAGCGGCCCAGGCTGTCCAGCGGGAAGTCGTGGAGCTGCCAGCGCAGTTGCGGTTCCGGCAGCAGGCGCTGCTCGCCGCCGCAGAGGCTGGCCGGGCCGGACACCCAGCAATGCGCGCCCAGGTTCAGGCGGCCGTCGGCCAGGCGCTCCAGGCGCGCCGGCTGCTGCAGCTGCCAGTCCTGGCCGCCGCTGTGGATTTCGCCCTTGGCCAGGCGGCCACGCCAGTCGCGGCCGTTCCAGTTGCCGTCGAAGCCCAGCGCCAGCGCCAGCGGCTTGCCTTGTAGGCTGAGGTCAAGCTGCTGGCGTTGCAGGTTGCCCTGGCCGCTGGCCTTGAGCTGGCCGAAATTCGTGTCACCCGCGTGCACGCCGGCGGCGTTCAGTTCCAGGCGGCCACGCTGCGCGGCGTCCAGGCTGGCGTTCAGTTCCAGGCTGCGTACGCCGTTGCCGTCGAGGCCGACACGCTGGCCCTTGAGGCCGAGGTTGCCCTGCGGCGCCTTGAGCGTACCGGCGAGGTCGAGGCGGCCGTCCACCTGCCCCTGCAACGTTGGCCAGAGCTGGCCGAGGCGCGCCAGGGCGATGTCCAGGCGGCCGCTCAGGCGCTGGTCCAGGCTGGCCTGGCCGCTGATGCGGTTGTCGCCCAGGCGCAGGTCCAGGCCGTAGAGCGTCCAGCGTTCGCCCTGGCCCTTGGCGGTGGTCTTGAACACTGCCGGCTGGTTGCGCAGGCGGCCTTGCAGGTCGAGGTTGGCCTCCAGCGCCAGCACGCCGTCCTTGTAGCTGCCCTGGCTGCTCAGCGGGCCGCCCAGGCGCCCGGGCAGCTCGGCGACCCAGTAGGCCGGGTCGAGGTCGCTGAGTTTCAGCTGGGCGTCCCAGGCCAGGGTGTCGGCGAACTTCAGACCCAGGCTGCCCTCGGCCTTGCCCTGGCCGGCGCTGAGCTGCAACGACGGCAGGTGCACTTCGGCGAGGTTGCCGGACACCGGGCTGCTCAGTTGGAAGGCGCCGGCCGGGCCGGTCAGCTCGGCGGCGAAGTTGCCCAGGTAGCCTTCGTCACGGTACTGCACGTCGGCCTGCAGGCGATGCAGGGTCACCGGCGGCGGCTCGCTCGGGTACAGGCGCAGCCAGGGGAAATCCAGCCAGTCCAGCCTGGCGTCGGCGGCGAAACCGTCCTGCCAGTCGAGCCGGCCGCTCAGGCCCAGGCGCTGCTCGGGCGCGGCAGTGAGGTCGAGCGCGGCGATGTCGGCGCCCTTGGCGTCGACCCGGCCCTTGAGCGCCAGGGCGACGTCGCCGCCCTCCCCCGGCAGCACGGCCGAGCCGTTGACCTGGTAGCCGGCGCCGAGATCGCCCGCCGCTTCCAGCAGCACCTTGTTCAGCACCAGGGTGTCGGGCAGTTCGGCGGCGCCACGGAAGCCGTCGGCGCTGATCTTCGCGCGGGCCGGCAGGTTCTCCGCCAGCGGTTGCAGGTCGCCGCTCAGGTGGCCTTGCAGGTAGCCCGTGCTGTCGGCTTCCAGCAGCAGGTGGCCGAGCAACTCGCCCTTGGCCTGCAGCTTCAGCTCCCACGGTTGTTCGCCCGGCGCCGGCAGGCGCAGGCTGCCCTCGGCGCGCAGCGGCCAGTTGCCCTCTGGGGTCAGCAGGCCGCTGAGGTTCAGCGCCAGGCCGGCGCGGGTGGCCTGCAGTGTGTCGATGTGCAGGCCGTCCGCTTCCCAGTGCGCGCTGGCCTGCAGGTTGCTGACCTGTTCGCTGCCGTCGAGCAGGAAGCTGCCCAGGCGCACCTCGCCCAGGCGGATGGCCAGCGGCAGCTTCAGCGCCGGCAGCTGGATCGGCCCTTCGCTGGGTTCCGATGGCCCCGGCGCGAGTTTCAGTTGCACGCGTTCGGCGACCAGGCGGTCGACGCACAGGGTCATCTTCAGCAGGCAGGACGGCGACCAGGCGAACTGCGGCCGCTCCACCCGCAATTCCGTGGCGCCGTCGCTCCAGGCCAGTTGCGTGGCCTGCCAGGCGCCGCCGAGACGCCCGCTGAAGTCCTCCACCTGCAACCCCGGCACGCGGGCCAGGGCCCAGCGGCTGCCGGCCTCGCTGCCGAGGATGACGGCCAGCGCCACGGCCAGCAGCAGGAGCAGGCCGAGCAGCGCGGCCAACAGGTATTTCAACAGCCGCGTCACAGTTCGGGCCCCATGGAGAAGTGGATGCGCCAGCCGCCGTCGTCCAGGCCGTCGGCCAGGTCCAGGCGCAGCGGCCCCACCGGCGACACCCAGCGGATGCCGAAGCCGACGCCGGTCTTGATCGACGGGAAGTCCAGCGAGTTGAACGAGTTGCCCTGGTCAATGAAGGTCGCCAGGCGCCATTTCTCGGTGAGCGGGTACTGGTATTCGACGCTGCCGGCGACCATGTAGCGCCCACCGATGCGGTCGCCCTGGGAGTTCTTCGGCGACAGCGTCTGGTAGTCGTAGCCGCGCACGCTCTGGTCACCACCGGCGAAGAAACGCAGCGACGGCGGAATGCGCGAATAGTCGTTGGTGGCGATACCGCCGACCTGCACCCGGCCGAGCAGGCGGTGGCCGCCGGCGAAGGTGGTCAGGCCACGGGCCATGGCGCTGGCGTAGGCCAGGTCGGCGTCGGCCAGCGCGCCTTCCTTGGCCACCTTGGCTTCCACTTGCAGGCGGTAGCCTTCATGGGGGTCGACCTTGTTGTCGGCGCGCAGCAGCGAGTAGCCCAGGCCGGGCATCAGGAAGCTGCTGTTGCCGGAGTCGTCGCCCAGCAGGTATTCCTCGTGCAGCCAGCCCAGCGAGAACGAGCGTTGCCAGCCGCTGGGCAGCTTGCGCAACCACTCGCCGCCGAGGGTGAACTGCTTGCTCTCGGTGTCCACCAGGTCTTCGTTCTGGTAGCCGGTGGTGAAGCGCAGCTTGTCGGTCAGCGGCGGGTCCAGCGGCACCTCGTACCAGGCGCCGACGTTCTGCCGGGGCCCGGAGACCTCGGCCTCGGTGCCCAGGCTGTGGCCCTGCGGGTTGACCCAGTGGCGGGTCCAGCTGAACTTGGCGCGCGGCCCGACGTCGGTGGAGAAGCCCAGGCCGACGCCGAGCGAGCGCGGCTTGCGCGCGGTCAGGTGGACCGCCACCGGGATTACATCACCCTTGGCCTGCACCGGCGAGGCGTCGACCCGCACGCCGTCGAAGTAGCCGCTGGACTGCAGCGCCTGGCTGAGGTCGGCGATCAGTTCGGAGTCGTAGGCGGCGCCCTGGCGGAACGGCACCATGCGCTGCAGCAGCTCCTCGTCGAACGGGAAGTCGCCGTTGAAGGTCACCGCGCCCAGGGCGTAGCGCGGCCCGCTGTCGTACACCAGTTCGATGTCGGCGCTGCCGGCGGCGGGGTCGACGCGCAGCTGCTGGCGGGTGAACTGGCCATGGAAGTAGCCGAAGCGCGAGGCCTGGTTCTGGATCAGCCGCTTGGCGTCCTCGTAGGTGCCATGGTTGAGCTGCGCGCCCCGGCGCAGGCCGTCGCCGCCGGGCACGCGGAAGCTCTTGAGCTTCGCCGCCGGCCCCTCGACGCGGATGTCGACGTTGCGCAGGCGCACCGGCTCGCCGGGGGTGACGTCGACGCGCAGGCGCGGCGGCTTGTCGCCACGCACCCGCACGCGAATCCGCGCCTGGTAGTAACCCAGCGCCTGGGCGGCCTGCACCGCCTGTTCCTGGGTACTGCGCCGCAGGCGCCGAAGGGCGGCCTCGTCGCGCCCTTCCAGGGTGCCCACGAAGGCCTCGATGTTGGCCTTGAGTGCCGAGTTTGAGGGGGTGATGCGTACGTCGAGCTGGCTCTCGGCCGCCAGCGCGGCGCCGATCCAGCACAGCAGTCCGATCAGCGCGAGCCGAAGCGTTCCATGGACAAGTCTCATGCCGCGGATGCTAGCACGGCCGCCGCGACAATCCAGCGCCGCGGGCTTGGCGCCGCGGCTTTTCAGGGACTTCGCCGCGCCTCAGCCACGCTGGGCCAGGCGCGCCTCGGGCTGCGGGTTGGGGTGGAACAGCACGTGTTCGCGGATCGGCCCCAGGGCCACTTCGCCGATCTCCTCGTAGCCATGTCGGCGATAGAACTCCAGGTAGCGGGCGTTGCCGGTGTCCAGCACCAGGCCCTGGGAATCGCTGTCCTCGGCGCACCAGGCGTGCAGCGCGTCGAGCAGCCGTTCGCCGAGGTGGCGGCCCTGGAATTGCGGGTGTACGCCGATCAGCGGCAGCACATGGTAGGGCCCCGGCGGCAGGCAAGCGAGCACCGCGGCGTGGTAGTCGAGATAGCGGCGGGTGCAGCGGAAACCGGCGGTGAGCAGCATGCGCATGCGCCAGGCCCAGCTTTCGGTGATGTCCAGGCGCCGGCGCGGCGGGGCGATCAGCGCCACCGCCACCAGGCGCTCGTCGAGGACCAGGCCGAGCACCGGCAACTGCTCGGCCAGATGGCGGTTGACCAGTTCGCGGACGGTGGCGCGCACGCGCTGGTCGAAGCCGGGCCGGTCGCCTTCGAACAGGTAGGCGAAGGTCGGTTCGTGGCGATAGGCGTGATAGAGCAGCGAGCGGATTTCCCGGGCGTAGGAGTCCCCCAGCAGGTGGACTTCGGCGAGCGTCTCAGGCATGCGGGCACCTCTTCTTATACTGTGTGGACCCCGTGCCGAACCCTAGCAGCGCCACGCCGCCCTCGCCAGGGGACGCCCGGCGCATTTGCCCGGCGGGACCCCAGCGGCTAGCATCACGACTTTTCCGAGGACGTTCTGGATGAAAATCGTCTCCTTCAATATCAATGGTTTGCGCGCCCGCCCCACTCAACTGCAGGCGATCATCGAAGCGCACCAGCCCGACGTCATCGGCCTGCAGGAAACCAAGGTCGCCGACGACCAGTTCCCCCGCGCGGAAGTCGAGGCACTGGGCTACCACGTGCATTTCCATGGGCAGAAAGGCCACTACGGCGTGGCCCTGCTCTCGCGCCAGGCGCCGCTGGAGATCCGCTACGGCTTCCCCGGCGACGGCGAGGAAGCCCAGCGCCGCTTCATCTGGGGCACCTTCGCCGACGCCGACGGCCAGCCGATCACCGTGATGAACGGCTACTTCCCCCAGGGCGAGAGCCGCGACCATCCGCTGAAGTTCCCGGCCAAGCAGCGCTTCTACGCCGACCTGCAGCAGCTGCTGGAAAGCCAGTTCACCCCCGCGCAGCGCCTGGTGATCATGGGCGACATCAATATCTCGCCGGAGGACTGCGACATCGGCATCGGCGAGGAGAACCGCAAGCGCTGGCTGCGCACCGGCAAGTGCAGCTTCCTTCCCGAGGAGCGCGAATGGCTGGGCAAGCTCAAGGCCTGGGGCCTGGTGGACAGCTTCCGCCAACTGCACCCGCAGGTGGATGACCGCTTCAGCTGGTTCGACTACCGCAGCCGCGGCTTCGAGGACGAGCCCAAGCGCGGCCTGCGCATCGACGTGATCCTCGCCTCCGAAGCGCTGCGCCCGCGCATCGCCGACGCCGGCATCGACTACGACATCCGTGGCATGGAGAAACCCTCCGACCACGCGCCGATCTGGCTCAAGCTCAGCTGACCCCCTCCCCGGCCTCGGCCAGCCAGGCGCGCAACGCCGCCTGCAACTCGGCCAGCGCCGCGCTGGCCTGCGCGAGGCAGGCCTCCAGCCCCGCGCCGTCGCCCTCGCAGATGCGCTGCAGGGCGCGGCAGTGGCCTTCCGCCTCGTGCGCGCCGATGATCGCCACCGCCCCTGCCAGGCGGTGCGCCATGTCGCCGAGGGCGCGCAGGTCGCCGCTGCGCGGCAGGCGCTGCAGCTCGGCGATATCGTGCTCGTTGGCCTCCATCAGCGTGCGCACGAACTCCCGGCCCGCCGGATTGGCGCGTGGATCGGCGCCAAACAGGCCGCGCAGGTCGAAGGGCGCAGCAGTGTCCTGTGCGGCCGAGGCGTTCGCCGCTCCCACGGGGGTCGCCGCTGCCAGCGCCTGGCGCAGCACCTCCAGGGTCAGGGGCTTGAACAGCACCTGGTCCATGCCCGCCGCCCGGCACAGTTCGACCTCCTTTTCCTGGGCGTTGGCCGTGGCGCCGATGATCAGGCAGCGCCCGCGACTCTGCCGGCGTTCTTCCTCGCGGATGCGCCGGCTCAGCTCGTAGCCGTCCATGCCGGCCATCCGGCAGTCGCTGAGCACCACCTGGAACTCGCCGCGCAACCAGGCATCCAGCGCCTCCTCGCCGCTGGCGGCAAGGGTCGCGGCGTGGCCCAGGTGGCTCAGCTGCTGCTGGAACACCATGCGGTTGGCCGGATGATCGTCCACCGCCAGCACCCGCAGGCCGAGCCGCGCCTCGCTCGCCGCGGCGTCGCGCGGCGCCGTGTCTTCCGGCGCGTCGGTCAGCGTCAGCGGCAGGCGCAGGCTGAAGCGCGAGCCCTGGCCGGGCTCGCTGCGCAGGCCGATTTCCCCGCCCATCAACTGCGCCAGGCGCCGGCTGATGTGCAGCCCCAGGCCGGCGCCCTGGGCCCTGGCGCCCTGCTCGGCCTGGGCGAAGGGCTGGAACAGGCGCGCCTGGTCCTGCGCCGAAATACCCACCCCACTGTCGATCACCTCGACCAGCAGTTCCAGCCCGGCATTGCGGCGCACGCCCTGCGCGCGCACCTGGATGCTGCCCTGCGCGGTGAACTTCACCGCATTGTTGAGCAGGTTGAACAACACCTGCTTGAAGCGCAGGGTATCCAGCAGCACCCAGTGCGCCAGCTCGCCTTCGGCCTCCAGATCCAGCGTCAGGCCCTTCTGCGTGGCCAGGCCGGCGAACAGCGCCACCGCGCCTTCGATCTCGCGCAGCAGCAAGGCCGGCTGCGGCGTCGAGTCGATCCGCCCGGATTCGATCCGCGCCATGTCCAGTACGTTACCGATCAGCATCAGCAGCGAGCGCGCGGCGTCCTGGGCGACCTCCAGCGCGTCGCGGTCGAGCACGCCGTCGCGGGCCTTTTCCAGCACGAGCTCCTGCAGGCCGAGGATAGCGTTCATCGGCGTACGGATCTCGTGGCTCATGGTCGAGAGGAACTGGCTCTTGGCCGCGCTGGCCGCGTCCGCGCGCTGGCGTTCCTGCTCCAGCTGGCGCACCAGGTTCTGTCGCTCGGTGAGGTCGACCCAGCCGCCGATGACCCCCTGGACCTGCCCGCCGGGGTCGCGCTGGGCCACCGCCCAGTGGTAGACGTAGCGCTCGCCGTCGTGCAGGCGCAGCACCTGGTCGCCCGGCGCCGGTGTCTCGCCGGTCGCCACCTGTTGCCGATGCTCGTCCATCAGGCGCGCCGCTTCGTCGTCCGGGAACCAGCCCAGTTCACCGATGAAATGCCCCCGGCATTCCTCCAGGCGGCAGCCGAACAGCCGCAGCATGGCCTGGTTGCAATGCCCGACACGGCCCTCGCGGTCGAGCCGGTAGACCGGGTTGGGGATCGCCTCGATGAGTTCGTTGAGCAGCTTCACCTGTTCGCCCAGGCGCTGCTCGGCGCGCCGCGCGCGCAGGGTCTGGCGGTTCAGGTAGAAGCCCCAGACCAGCGACAGCAGCACCAGCAGCGCGGCCAGCGCGCCGGCGCCGAGAATGGTCTGCCGGTGCTCGCTCCAGAAGTCGCTGCCGCTGCTGGCCAGGCGCGGCTCCCAGCGCCGCACCAGCTCGGCGACCTCCTCCGGGTCCACGGTCAGCTGGGCCTTCTCCAGGATCGAGTAGAGCTCCGGCTGGTCCGGCATCACGCCGATGCCGAAGGGCGTGCTCATGTCCTCGAGAATGGCGGCGACCTTCAGCCGCCCCTTGAACTCGCCGGTAAGCAGGGCGCGGGCGGTGAACAGGCTGCTCAGGGCCGCGTCGCTGCGGCCGTCGACGACGCTCTGCAGCGCCTCCGGCTGGTTCTTCTCCTCGACCAGGCGGATGCCGGGAACCTGCGCCATGACACGCCGGTTGAAATAGTGGCCGCCGGCGCTGGACAGGCGCTTGCCGTCAAGATCGTGCAGGTCGTGGATCGAGGTGTTCGCCTGCTCGGTGATCAGCACCACCGAGGCGCGCAGGTAGGGCGGCAGAACGTTCAGCTCGGTCTGGTCCGGCGGCATCACCGGCGTCAGCCAGGCGCGCCCCGAGCGCATCTCCTTTTCCATCTCCACGTAGTCGTCCACCGCGGCGTAGGAGAAGCGCAGCCCCGTGCGCTGGCCGAGCAGGTCGAGGTAATCGCGGGTGATGCCGGTGACCTTGCCGCTAGCGTCGGCCTGGGCCAGCGAGCCGGTGTAGCGGTTGACCACCACCGGCACCGTCGGGTGCTTCGCCACCCAGCGGTTCTCACGCGGGGTCAGGACCACCCGGTGATCGGCCAGGTGCAGGCGCTCGCCGGCGCTCCAGCGGCGCAGGATCTCGTCGTTGCGCGGCCCCTCGATGCGCGCCAGGGCGCGATCGATCAGCCCGAGCAGATGCTCGTCGCCCGGCCGCAGGAGGAAGCCGAAGCCGGCGCTTTCCAGCGGCGCGAAGTTGTCGATGCGCAGATTGAACAGGTAGTTCATGTTGATCAGGTAGTGCACCGAAAGCACGTCGCCGAGCATGCCGTCGGCGTTGCCCAGGCTCAGCGCCTCCAGGGCCCGCAGGGTGGAGGAGAACACCAGCAGGCGGCTGTGCGGGAAGGCCGCCTGCACCTGGTCCAGGCGCAGGTAGTCCGCCACCACCGCGAGGGTGTTGCCCTGGCGCGCAGGGTCGAACGGCCGCGACTCCTCGCTGACCAGCACCGGCTGGTCCTGCAGGTAAGGGCGGCTGCGCAACAGGCCCAAGGTCTCGGCCTCGCTGGCGGTGCCGCCGCAGACCAGGTCGATCTCGCCCTTGCGCAGGGCCTCCAGGGCCGCGTCGCGGCTGGGGTAGGCGAAGACGCGCTGATAGGCGCCGGCCAGCAAGCCGAGGTAGTCGGCGCTGACGCCTTCGAAACGCTGGCCACCGATGATCTGCAATGGCGGCCGGTCGACCACCGCGACGCCCACCCGCAGCGGCCCGCGCTGCGACAGCCAGACACGCTCGGCGGGGCTCAGCCAACTGTCCGGCATGTGCGCGGTGTAGCCGGACAGGGTCAATGGCTGCGCCTCGGCCCAGGCGAAGCCGCCCGGCAGCAGCGAACAGAGCAGGATCAGTACGCGGGCGAGGTTCATGGCGCTCCTTGTGGGCCAGCGTGGCAACGCACGCCCCCCTGGCATTCCACTATAGCCAAGCCGGCCGCGTGACAACGCTGCGTTCACGGCACTGAAACCTTACCGACTTATTCTCCCGGGCTTGTCCGCAACCGCTCTGGAACGCCCCATGCCGCACCCCCGCCGCCACGACATCGACGCCTGGCCCGTGACCCTCGCCTGGCTGATCATCGGCTTCGTCTGCTACGCCCTGCCCTGGCAGGCCTTCGCCGCCCTGCCCGCCTCCAGCGGCGACCGGCCGGTGCTGAGCATCCAGGGCTCCAACACCATAGGCGCGCACCTGCTGCCGGAACTGGTCAAGGCGCTGCTGCAGCAGCAAGGCTACCGGGCCATCGCCAGCGAGGCCGGCAAGGCCGACAACGAACAACTCATCCGTGCCCGCGACGGCGACAACCAGCCGGTGCTGATCCAGGTCGCCGCCCACGGTTCCAGCACCGGCTTCGTCGCGCTCAAGGACGGCAGCGCCGAGATCGCCGCCGCCTCGCGGCCGATCAAGGACGCCGAGGCCGCCGCCCTGTCGGCCTCGGGCAACCTGCGCGGGGCCAAGGCCGAGCAGGTGATCGGCATCGACGGCCTGGCCATCGTGGTCAGCCCGGACAACCCGCTGGGCGAGCTGAGCACCGACCAGCTGGCGCGCATCTTCGCCGGCGAGGTGAAGACCTGGGAGGAGCTCGGCGGCCACGGCGGCGCCATCCACCTGTACGCCCGCGATGACAACTCCGGCACCTTCGACACTTTCAAGGAGCTGGTCCTGGCCGGTCACGGCAAGACCCTGGCCGCCGGCGCCCAGCGCTTCGAGTCCAGCGACGAGCTGTCCGCCCGGGTCGCCGCCGACTCGCAGGCGATCGGCTTCGTCGGCCTGGCCTCGGTGCTCAAGGCCAAGCCCGTGGCCATCGCCGACGGCGAGTCGCGGGCGACCCTGCCCTCGCCCGCGAGCATCGCCACCGAGGACTACCCGCTGTCGCGGCGCCTGTACCTGTACATCAAGCCCAACGAGCGCAACCCCTGGGCCCAGGCCCTGGTGCAATTCGCCCAGAGCGAGCGCGGCCAGGCGCTGGTCAGCCACAGCGGCTTCGTCGGCCAGCGCGTGCAGGCGCTGCGCCTGCAACCCCAGGCCGGCATGCCCGAGGCCTACCAGGCGCTGGCCCGCGACGCCCAGCGGCTGTCGTTGAACTTCCGCTTCCACGAAGGCAGCGCGACCCTCGACAACAAGGCCCAGCGCGACGTCGAGCGCCTGCTCGCCTACCTGCAACAGCACGACAAGATGAACGCCAAGGCGGTGCTGGTCGGCTTCGGCGACGCCAAGCAGGACCCGGCCCGCGCCGAGTTGCTGTCCAAGCTGCGGGCCATGGCGGTGCGTCGCGAGCTGGCCAAGGAAGGGGTGATCTTCCGCAGCATCGAGGGCCTCGGCGCGGCGCTGCCGGTGGCGGCCAACGACGCCCCGGACGGGCGGGTGAAGAACCGCCGGGTGGAAGTCTGGGTCTACTGAGGCAACGTGGCAGGCAATGCGCGGCGGGCGACGCACGGCGCTGGTCTAGACTGACAGGCAGGTACTACAACGCTGTCGGTAGGAACTTGTTACTTTCAGGCGCTTGCCTGCCGGCCGCGCTCTGATATGTTTCCCGCCGTGACGCCGGGCCCCTCTGACGGTCGCTGACCGCCATGTCGGAGTCACTTTCGACAACGACAGCAAGAGAGGGCCCACATGGCACCCCTATTGGATTTCCTGAACGCTCCCTTCCTCGGCACGGCCACCTGGTTCTGGCTGGTGTTCCTGGCCATCGTCATCGTCCTCCTGGTCCTCGACCTCGGCGTGCTGCAGCGCGACCACCACGAGATCGGCGTGCGCGAGAGCCTGCTGCTCTCGGCCGGCTACTTCGCCTGCGGCCTGGCCTTCGGTGGTTTCGTCTGGTACGAGTTCGGCGCCACCCACGCGCTGGAGTACTACACCGGCTTCCTGGTCGAACAGTCGCTGTCCATGGACAACGTGTTCGTCATGGCGATGATCTTCGGCTTCTTCGGCATTCCCCGCCGCTACCAGCACCAGGTGCTGTTCTGGGGCATCCTCGGCGCCATCGTCATGCGCGCCATCATGATCGGCCTGGGCGCCGCGCTGGTCAGCGAGTTCGAGTGGATCATGTACGTGTTCGGCGCCTTCCTGCTGTTCAGCGGGGTGAAGATGCTGTTCGCCAAACACGAGGAAGAGCCGGACCTGGCCAACAACCCGGTGCTGCGCTTCCTGCGCAAGCACATCCGCGTCACCGACCAGCTCCACGAGCACCACTTCTTCGTCCGCAAGCCCGACGCCAGCGGCAAGCTGGTGCGCTTCGCCACCCCGTTGTTCCTGGCGCTGGTCCTGATCGAGCTGGCCGACGTGGTGTTCGCGGTGGACAGCGTGCCGGCGATCTTCGCCATCACCAAGGACCCGTTCATCGTCTACACCTCGAACATCTTCGCCATCCTCGGCCTGCGCGCCCTGTACTTCTCGCTGGCGGCGATGATCCACCGCTTCGTCTACCTGAAGTACGCCCTGGCCATGGTGCTGGTGTTCATCGGCGCGAAAATCTTCGCCCACGGCTTCATCGGCAAGGTTCCCGCCGTGCTGTCGCTTGGGGTAACCTTCGGCCTGCTCGCTGGTGGCATACTGCTGTCACTGCTCAAGACCCGCAAGGAAGGCGACGAGCCGCTGGAAATCGTCAGCCGGGAGACCCTGCATGCACAACGAGGTGAAGATCGAGGCCATTGAGTTCCAGGGCCGGCCGTACTGGCAGGTGCGCCTGGGCCATCGCGGCCTGCGCTTCGCCCAGGAAGGCCTGGCCCGCGCCTTCGCCGCGCAGTTGCATGTGCGCCGCCAGTGGTGGCAGCAGCGCGGCGAAGACGAACCCAACGAACGCACCTGAGCCCCCGCCCGCCGCCGGCGGGGCGCTCGCAGCGGCGCTAGTGGCTGCGCCGGCCCTTGAGCACCTTGACGATCTCGCCGATCAGGTTCACTACCAGCGCCCGTTCGCTTTCCGCCAGCTCCTGAAGCAGGTCGCCGATGGCTTCGGCCTGCTCGGCGACGTCGATCGAATCCTTGCGGAAGAGGTCGCTCAGCGGGCACTCGAGGATTTCCGCGATCTGCCCCAGTCGATGCAACGTCGGTGATATCACTCCGTTCTCCATGCGGCTGATGGTTTCCTTCTCCACCCCTATCCCCTCTGCTATCTGTGCCTGCGTCAGCCCCTTGGCCCTGCGGCGGTTGGCGATGGCTGCGCCGACTTCGTGGACCACGTTCCGACCTTTCATGTGAATTGACCTCATACATCATCCGATATAACGCCTCAAGCCATTTTCAGGGGAGCTTGCGTGCGGCTGAAGGACGCATGACGTCTACAAATGTTTCTTAATAGATCATTGACTAATTGACTTTCCTTTTCATGGAAGAACAGGATAGGACTGATTGCCATCACTTCGCCCCCTTGGCGCAGCCAGTTCGATGGTGGTTTGCCACGAAAGGAAGTCCGCAATGCTGTCCAAGCTGAAAATACGCACGGGAATGCTCATCGTCCTGGCCGCCCTGGCCGCCGCCCTCCTGCTTTCGATCCTCACCGGCTGGAACAGCGCCCGCAGCAGCGACCAGCAGATCCAGTCGCTGAACCGCGTGGCGGTGGAGCGCAACAACCAGTTGCAGAAAGCCTACGCACGCCTGCTGCGCGCGCGCATCGCCATGGCCGGCGCCTTCCTCGAAGCGCGCGCCGGCGATGCCGACAAGGCCCGCGTCAGCGTGCAGCGCAGCGAGGAACTGTTCCGCGAGGCCGGCGAGAGCTTCGCCCGCTTCAGCCAGTCCAATGGCGAGGAAGCGGACTGGCAGGCCCAGGGCAAGGCGCTGCAGGCGGCCTTCAACGACTACAACACGGTGCTGGTGGAGCAGATGCAGGTGCTGCGCGCCGGCTCGGAGAGCGGCTACATCCAGAGCAACCTCAAGGCGCGCGAGGCCAACGACCGCCTCGACCAGGCGCTGCTGGCCTTCGAGAGCCGGATCGAGGCGCACGCCCAGGCGGTGATGCTCGACGCCCACCAGCGCTACGCCATGGCGCGCGTGGAGGCCATCGCCCTGGCCGGCCTGGCGGTGCTGCTGCTCGGCGCCTGCTGGTGGTTCATCGCCCGCTGCGTGCTCGCCCCGCTGCGCGAGGCCGGCGAGCATTGCGACCGGCTGGCTCTGGGCGACCTGCGCCAAGGCATCGCGGCCGGCGCGGACAACGAGATCGGCCAGTTGCTCGGCGCCCTCGGCCACATGCAGGACGGCCAGCGCGGCATGCTCAGCGGCATCTCCGCCTCGGCCAGCCGCCTGGCCGCGGCCGCCGAGGAGCTCAGCGCGGTGACCGAGGACGGCAACCAGGGCCTTAACCAGCAGCATCGCGAGCTGGAACAGGCGGCCACCGCCGTCACCGAGATGACCAGCGCGGCCGAGGAAGTGGCGCGCAACGCCAGCGCCACCTCGGAAACCTCCCAGGCCTCCAACCAGCTCGCCCAGCAGAGCCGCAACCAGGTGCGCACCACCCTGGAGGAAATCGGCGCCATGGCCGACGGCATCCAGGCCGTGGCCCAGCACGTGCAGACGCTGGAGGCCCAGGCCAACGGCATCGGCAAGGTGCTCGACGTGATCCGCGCGGTCTCCGAGCAGACCAACCTGCTCGCCCTCAACGCCGCCATCGAGGCGGCGCGCGCCGGGGAAGCCGGGCGCGGCTTCGCGGTGGTCGCCGACGAGGTGCGCACCCTGGCGCACCGCACCCAGGACTCGACCCAGGAAATCGAGCAGATGATCGAGGAGGTCCAGCAGGGCACCGGGCGCGCCGTGGAGTCCATGAACGAAAGCGCCCAGCGCTCGCGGGCGACGCTGGAGCGCACGCGCGCCTCGGGGCAGACCCTGGAGCAGGTGTTCCAGACCATCGGCCAGATCAGCGAGCGCAACCTGGTCATCGCCAGCGCCGCGGAGGAACAGGCCCAGGTGGCTCGCGAGGTGGACCACAACCTGCTGAATATACGCGAGCTGTCCACCCGCGCCGCGACCGGCGCCCAGCAGACCAGCGCCGCCAGCCACGAGCTGTCGCGCCTGGCAGTGGAGCTCAACGACATGGTGCTGCGCTTCAAGCTCTAGCCCCGTTCCTCGACCACTAGGCCGGAGTGCAAGCATGCCGATCCGCAGTATTCCCGACCTCCCCCGGATGCTCTCCGAAGCCCTGGAGCATGCCGAGACCGCTCTTTGCATCAACGACCACGGGCAACGCCTGCTCTACTGCAACCGCGCCTTCGGCCGGCTGCTCGGGCATGCCCCGGAAAGCCTGGTGGGCCGCCCGTTCGACGAACTGGTGGACGCGCAGCCGGCGGCCAACGACCGCATGGAAGCCCTGGTGCGCTGCCATGACGGCCGGCGCATCTGGTGCGGCATCGCCAGCACCGGGCTGAACCGCGCCACCGCCGAGCCCGACCTGCAACTGCTGGCGCTCACCGAGATCACCCAGTCGAAAATCCACGAGGTGCTGCTGGACCGTCTGCTCGAAGGCATGGCCCGCGACGAGCCGCCGGAACACCTGATGGAAGCGGCCTGCCTGGAAATCGAACGGCTGCTGCCGCGAACCAGCGCCTCGGTCCTGCGGGTGAACGCAGGCCGCCTGCACCCGCTGGCCGGGCCGGGCCTGCCGCCCACCTACCTGCAGGCCCTGGACGGCCTGCCCCTGGGCGACGGCCCGGGCAGCGAGGACGCCTGGGCCGGCGAAGTCGAGCGCCATCCGCTGTGGTCCGCCTACCGCCACCTGCTGCCGCCGGAGCTGCGCAGCTGCAGCGTCACGCCGATCCGCTCCAGCACCGGCCAACTGATCGGCAGCTTCGTCTGCTACGGCCGGGAGGGACAGGCGCCCTGCGCGACGCAACAATGCCTGCTGGACATCTGCACGCACCTCTGCGCGCTGGTGCTGGAGCGCGACCAGGCGCGCACGCGCATCCACCAGCTCGCCTACTACGACGACCTGACCGGCCTGCCCAACCGCCATCTGCTGCAGAACCTGGCCAGCGCCGAACTGACCGGCGCCGCCGCGCGCCGGCAGGGCCTGGCGGTGCTGTACATCGGCCTGGACCGCTTCCGCCAGATCAACGATTCCTTCGGCCGCCCCTCCGGCGACGAGCTGCTGCGCACCATCGCCCGGCGCCTGCGCCAGGCCTGCCGCGACGAGGACCACGTCGGGCGCCAGACCAACGACGAATTCGTCGTCCTGCTGCCGGGCTGCGACCGCGCGGCGGCCAGCGTCCACCTCGCCCGCCTGAAGGCCGCGCTCGACGTGCCCTGGCGCGTCGCCGGCGCGCCCCACAACCCGTCGGCGAGCATCGGCATCAGCCTGTTCCCGGAGGATGGCGAGGACTTCCAGAGCCTGCTGCGCCACGCGGCGATGGCGATGAACCAGGCCAAGGGCAAAGGCAAGGGCCGCGGCGGCCAGGTGTTCTTCAGCGAGGAACTGGAGCGCCTGGCGCAGGAACGCGTGGCGCTGGAGAGCGCCCTGCGCGAAGCCCTCGCCAGGCAGCGCCTGCACCTGAACTACCAGCCGCTGGTGGACATCCGCGCGGGCCGCCTGCGCGGCGCCGAGGTCCTGGCCCGCTGGCACCACCCGCAGCTGGGCAACATCTCCCCGGAGCGCTTCATCCCCCTCTCCGAGGAATGCGGGCTGAGCATCGAACTGGGCCGCTGGGTACTGCGCGAAGCCTGCCGGCAACTGGCCGAGTGGCGCTACGCGGGCCTGCAGGTGCCGGAGATATCGGTCAACCTGTCCGCTGGCGACTTCCAGGACCCGCAGTTGCCCGTCGCGGTGCTGCGTACATTGGAAGAGCACGGCCTGCACGGCACCGACCTGACCCTGGAAATCACCGAAAGCGCGCTGATGGAAGCCGACAGCGACACCCTGGGCGTGCTCGACCAGTTGCACGAACTGGGCGTCCGCCTGTCCCTGGACGACTTCGGCACCGGCTACTCCAGCCTGGCCCGGCTGAACCGCCTGCCGGTGCAGGAACTGAAGCTGGACCGCAGCTTCGTCCGCGACCTGGAAAGCAACAGCACCAGCCGCACCCTCAGCGACGCCGTGCTGAACATCGGCCGCAGCCTGGGCATGACGGTGGTGGCCGAAGGCATCGAGAACCCCGAGCAACTGCGCATCCTCGAAGCCCAGGGCTACACGGTGGCCCAGGGCTACCTGCTATCCCCGCCACTGCCAGCCGAAGGGTTCGCGGCGTGGCTGAAGGCGAGGCAGGTGGCAGGGTAATTTCGTAGGCGCGAGCTTGCTCGCGAACCGGGCAGTCACTGGGTTATTCCCCTTCGGGCCAGCGCAAGCGCTGTTCGCGGGAATGACGGGATAGAAGGATGACGCCTGACCGACAAGCCGCTCAGGACGGCCCCCTCTCCCTTCAGGGCGGGGGCGCGGCCGAGGGCTGGGGTGAGGGCGCTCTTGAACCCAGCACCTACGCCACCGGGAAACTCCGGTCGCGAGCGAGCTCCCACGGAAAGCCCATCCGGGCGAGGCGCAAATGCAAGAACGCCGCTTCCCTTTCGGAGAAACGGCGTTCCCGCGACCCTCACCGGGCCTCAACTACCAGCCAGCACTCACTTGCCCATGTACTTGCCGATCTCGTACTTGCCGATGGCCATGCGGTGCACCTCGTCCGGGCCGTCGGCCAGGCGCAGGGTGCGCTGCATCGCGTACCAGTAGGCCAGCGGGAAGTCGTTGGAGACCCCGGCGCCGCCGTGGATCTGGATGGCGCGGTCGATCACCTGCAGGGCGACGTTGGGCGCCACCACCTTGATCTGGGCGATCTCGCTCTGGGCGATCTTGTTGCCCACGGTGTCCATCATGTACGCGGCGTTGAGGGTCAGCAGGCGTGCCTGGTTGATCTCGATGCGCGAGTTGGCGATGTGGTCGATGTTGCCGCCCAGGCGCGCCAGCGGCTTGCCGAAGGCGGTGCGGCTGGTGGCGCGTTCGCACATCAGTTTCAGCGCGCGCTCGGCCATGCCGATGGAGCGCATGCAGTGGTGGATGCGGCCCGGGCCGAGGCGCCCCTGGGCGATTTCGAAGCCGCGGCCCTCGCCGAGCAGCACGTTCTCGTAGGGTACCCGGACGTTCTCGAAGAGCACTTCGGCGTGGCCATGCGGGGCGTCGTCGTAGCCGAACACCGGCAGCGGGCGGAGGATCTTCACGCCGGGGGTGTCGGTGGGCACCAGAATCATCGAGTGCTGCTGGTGGCGCGGCGCGTCGGGGTTGGTCAGGCCCATGAAGATCATGATCTTGCAGCGCGGGTCGCAAGCGCCGGAAGTCCACCACTTGCGGCCGTTGATCACCCACTCGTCGCCCTCGCGCACGGCGTTGGCCTGCATGTTGGTGGCGTCGGAGGAAGCCACGCCCGGCTCGGTCATGGCGAAGGCCGAGCGGATTTCGCCGCGCAGCAGCGGCTCCAGCCAGGTGCGCTTCTGCTCTTCGCTGCCGTAGCGGACGATGGTTTCCATGTTGCCGGTGTCCGGCGCGGAGCAGTTGAACGGCTCGGCGCCGATCAGCGAGCTGCCCATGATTTCCGCCAGCGGGGCGTATTCCATGTTGGTCAGGCCGGCGCCGTACTCGGACTCCGGCAGGAACAGGTTCCACAGGCCCTCGGCCTTGGCGCGGGCCTTGAGGTCCTCGATGACCTGGGTCGGCTGCCAGCGGTCGCCTTCGGCTACCTGCTGCTCGAAGACGCTCTCGGCGGGATATACATAGGCTTCCATGAACGCGCTGACGCGTTCACGCAGGTCCTGAACCTTGGCGGAATAGGCGAAATCCATGGGGGCTACCTTCTGGCAGGGGTTTGTCTTGTGTCGGGGAAGATGCTAGAACAGGCAACACGATTTACCTAGCCTATTATCCGAATCAATGAACATTCATAACCCGCATGATGGTCCGCCATCCACCGGGTATGATCCGGCCACAACAATGACAAGCGGAGCCACGGGATGAACCTGAGCAAGGTCGACCTGAACCTGTTCATCGTCTTCGATGCCATCTACACCGAAGCCAACCTGACCCGCGCCGGGCAGATCGTCGGCATCACCCAACCGGCGGTGTCCAACGCCCTGGCCCGTCTGCGCGAGACCTTCAACGACCCGTTGTTCGTGCGCACCGCCCAGGGCATGGTGCCCACGCCCATGGCGCAGAACATCATCGGCCCGGTGCGCAACGCCCTGCAGCTGCTGCGCGTGTCGGTGCAGGAAAGCCGCACCTTCAGCCCGCAGCAGGCGAGCAAGACCTACCGCATCAGCATGACCGACCTCACCGAGGCCATCATCCTGCCGCCGCTGTTCCAGCGCCTGCGTCGCCAGGCGCCGAACGTGCACATCGAGAGTTTCCTCTCCAAGCGCCGCGAAACCACCAAGGAGCTGGCCGCCGGGCGCCTGGACTTCGCCGTGGACGCGCCGCTGAACACCGACCCGCAGGTGCGCCACGTCAAGCTGATGGAAGACCGCTACGTCTGCGCCATGCGCCACGGCCACCCGCTGGCCAAGCCCAAGCTGAACCTGGACGAGTACCTGTCGCTGACCCACATCCAGATTTCCAGCCGCCGCAGCGGCCTGGGCTACATCGACCTGTCGCTGGGCAAGATGGGCCTGCAGCGGAAGATCGCCCTGCGCTCGCAGCACTACCTGATGGCCTCCACCGTGGTGCAGCAGACCGACATGACGGTGACGGTGCCGGAGCGCTTCGCCCGCCACCACAGCCTGCACTACGTCGAGCTGCCGGTGAGCGACGTGCCCAAGCTGGAAACCCACCTGTACTGGCACGAAAGCACCGACCAGGACCCGGCCAACCGCTGGATGCGCGAGCAACTGATCGAGCTGTGCCAGCAGGTCACCGCCCGCGAGGCGCGGGAAGCGCAGCAGTCCTGATCGGCCCTGGAGCCGCGCAGACCGACACGCCCTCACTCCGGGGCGAGAACGTGGGGCGCATAACGCCTACGGCGTTATCCGCCAGGGTTCCCGAACGACTGCTTTCCAGGCCAACGG
>NZ_JARJLT010000132.1 GCF_029335315.1 Pseudomonas citronellolis | reverse complement strand
TCATCCACCGTAGGGCGCATAACGCCTACGGCGTTATCCGCCATTGACCTCGAGCACCGACGCGCTACCACCGGCGCAACAATCGCGGATGAATCCGCTCCTACCAGGCACATCCTTCCTGTACCGTCGTCCTCGCGAACGCGGGACGCGGCTCCACCGCGAACAGCGCTTGCGCTGGCCCGAAGGGGAATCATCCAGAGTCTCTGGGCTCCCGCGTTCGCGGGAGTGACAGGGTGGGGGCGTGCACAAGACAGTTGCTCCTACGAATGAAAATGCCGCGCCCCTCTCGGGGCGCGGCATTGATCTTGCGGCACGGCGACCCTCACTTGATCGCCAGGCCCTCGCGGCGGGTCGGGCTGCGCAGCGAGGGGGTCTCGCTCAACGGCATGCTTTCCGGCCGGTAGCCCAGGCGCAGGCCGCCCCAATGGCGGCCATTGACGTAGATCGGCACCGACAGGTCGTGCATCAGCTCGCCGGTATCGCGGCAGTAGGTCTGCAACAGCAGCGCCTGCTGGTGGCTGCCGCAGCGGATGCCGGTGCGGTCGTCGAACAGGCGCTTGCTGCGACTCTTCAGACGGTCGATCTCGGGGTCGCCGGTGGGCGCTTCGGCGAAGGCGCGGTTGTGCGTCGGCACGTAGCCCTCGGCGGTGCAGGCGATGGCGAACACCAGGCCTTCGTGACGTTGCAGCAGGTCTTCTTGGATCTTCGGCAGCACCTCGTCGGTGTAACGGTCGAAGCGCGTGGCGTATTTCTGCGGCTGGGTGCCGGGAATCGGCTGGTAGCGGCGGTCGAACAGGTCCTCGACGCCGATCCGCCCGCCGTCGAGGTCGGCGGCGAAGCGCGCGCCCATGGCCGAGGCGCCTTCGCGGGCCAGGTCGTAGATGCGCTGGTGATAGTCGTCCAGGCCGACTTCGGCGAGGCGCTCGCTGATCGCCTCGGCCTGGGCCTCCAGGTGCACGGCGGCGTCGGCCAGGCGGTGGGTCTGCTCGTCGCTGACACGGATGTCGCCGCGCATGCGCTCCACCGCGGCGAACAGGTTGTCCAACTGGTGGCGGTTGATCTCGGCGCCCTCGGCGATCTCGGTGATCTGCCGTTCGACATCGACGGTCAGGCCGGCGATGCTTTCCAGCTGCCCGCCGGTGCGCTCGACCTGGGCCACGCCCTCGTCGAGGTCGCCGGCCAGCTGGAGGATCTGCCCGGCCACCTGGGCGGTGCGCTGCTGGATGTCCTCGATCATCTGCCCGACTTCCTCGGTGGCCTCGGCGGTGCGCGCGGCCAGGCCGCGTACCTCGTCGGCGACCACCGCGAAGCCGCGCCCGTGCTCGCCGGCGCGAGCCGCCTCGATGGCCGCGTTGAGCGCCAGCAGGTTGGTCTGGCTGGCGATCGACTGGATCACCTGGGTGACCCGCTGGATGTCCTCGCTACGCTGGCTCAGCGCCTCGATCAGCGCCCGGCTCTCGCCGGCGCGGCCGCTGAGCTGGTGCATGCGGCTGATCGCCTGCTGCAGCTCGGCGCGCCCGGCGTCGCTGCCGGCGCGGGCCTGGATGGCGGCGTCCATGGCGTGCCGCGCCAGGTTCGAAGTGGCGCGCTCGGTGTGGATCATCACTTCGGCGCTGCCGACGATCTGCTCGGCGGCGGCCAGTTGCGACTCCAGGCGCTCCACCAGTTGCTGCACGGAGTAGGACACGCCGGCGGCGGACAGCGCATTGTGGCTGGTGCTGTGGGACAGGTCGCGGGTCAGCGCCGCCAGCTCCGGCGCGGCCGGCAGCACGCCCGGCGGCCCGCGCCGCTGGCCGACGAACCAGGGCGCCCAGAGCAGCGCGGCGCCCAGCAGCAGGCACAGCGAAAGCGGCCAGCCGCCCAGCGCCTGGGCGATGAACAGGGCAAGTAGACCGGTAGTCTGCAGGGAAAGAACGAGGAAGATGCGCGAGCGCGTCGGGTCCATGGGGGCACCTCTCCAGCCATCGCCGAACCCACGGACATCGGGGTTGGCGCAGGCCCTGATTATTGTTGTCAGGGCCATTAGGCGACCTTTTCCCGGCCGCGGCTATCGTTCCTTAGTCGGAAGTTTCCGCGCGCAACGCCGCACGCACGCTATCGCGCCGCCCCACCCGTTCGAGGAAGCGCTGCAACGCCGGCCAGGCTGCCAGGTCGATGCCCAGGCGCCCGGCCCAGCCGAGCACGGTGAACAGGTAGGCGTCGGCCACGCCGAACGTCTCGCCCAGCAGATAGGGCGCGCGCTCCAGGGCTGGCGCGGTCTGCTCCAGGCGACGCCGGACCTTGTCGCGGAAGCGCGCCTTCACGGCCGCTTCCAGCTCGGCGTCGAACAGCGGGTTCATGCCGGCGTGAATCTCGCTGCCGATGAAGTTCAGCCACTCCTGCAAGCGCGCCCGCGCCAACCCACCCGGCGGCGGCGCCAGGCCGGCCTCGGGACGCAGGTCGGCGAGGTACTGGAGGATCGCCGGGCCTTCGGTGAGCACCTGGCCGTCGTCCAGTTCCAGCGCGGCGACATAGCCCTTGGGGTTGATCGCGAGGTAGTCGGCGCCGCTGGCGGTGCGCTTGCTGCGGTTGTCCACCCGCTCCAGCGCGAACGGCAGGTCCAGCTCGCGCAGGGTGATGTGGGAGGCCAGCGAACAGGCACCGGGGGCGTAGTACAGCTTCATGGGCGAACTCCAGGGTGAGGGTTGCCCGGGAGTATCCGCAGACCGGTATATTTTTTAAAGAAGGCAGAAAAATGGTGTATAGGTACAAAAAATATACCTAGCGGAAGGCCCCGACCATGAAGAAGAACGTCTCCGGCTGCTCGGTGGAGGAAGCCATGCACCTGCTCGGCGGGCGCTGGCGCCTGCTGCTGGTGTCCTACCTGCTCGACGGGCCGAAGCGCTTCAACGAGCTGCGCCGCGACATGCCGAACATCTCCCAGCGCATGCTGACCCTGGACCTGCGCGCCCTGGAGGAAGCCGGGCTGGTGACGCGCACGGTCTACCCGGAAGTACCGGTGAAGGTGGAATACCGCCTGAGCGAAGACGGCGAGCGCCTGCGCAAGGTGGTGGAAGTGGTGAAGGACTTCGGCCTGTGGCTGAAGGCGCGGCCGCAGGCGCCTCAGGCCTGATCGAGGAAGCGCGCGCGGTGCTCCGGCGCCGGCAGCAGGCACTGCTCGTAGCGGCCGAACAGGCGGTAGCGGTTCTGCGCGATGCGATCATAGCCCCAGTCGCGCAGGCCGCGCGGCAGCAGGCGCAGCCCACGCAGCCAGCGCCAGGGCGCGGGCAGCTGGGCGATCACCCGAAGGAAGGCCTCGCTCTTCTCGTAGGCCTTCGGCCCTTCGACGTAGAGCATGGTGTCGAAGCGCTCCTGCGGCAGGCCGAACCAGGCGAGGATCGCCTGGCCCTGGGCTGACTGCACACTGCACAGGCGGATGGCGCCGGCGCGGTCATGGCGGATCAGGAAGCGGCTCCAGCCATTGCACAGACGGCAGACGCCATCGAACAGCACGACCCGGTCAGCGGCGCCGATATGCGGGGGAAGTTCCATGTTCCGCGCTCCTCGAAGGACTCGCCGACTAGTCCAGCGTCAGTTGCTGGTGCCGGACTGGTAGCTGTTCAGCACACAGCCATTGGCATCGTAGTTGACGCTGAAGAAGTTCACGTACTTGTCGTTCCAGTAGGTGCTGGCGCCGGCGCCGTAGGCGCTGCCCTGCTTGCTGGGGTTGCCGAACATGCTCTCGATCTCCTTGCGGCTCATGCCGGGAACGATCTCCTTGCGCACCATGGCGGTCCGCAGGTCGCGCTCGGACAGCCCGGTGGAACAAGTGGGGCGCTCGTCCGAACCGCCCACCACGGTCACCCGCGTGCCGCCGACCGGCGCCGGCTGCGCGGGCGCCTGCCCCGCCTGGGCCTGCGCCGGCACATAGGCCTCGGCCGAGGGTTGCGCCTGCTCCGGCTGCGCCATCACCGCCGCGTCGCCGCTGCCGCTAGGCCGGCGGTTCTCCACGTTCAGCTCGACCCCGGCACTGTTCGCGCTGTTCGGGCAGGCCTGCTTGGTGAACGTGACCTTGCCCTGCCCATCGACACACTTGTAGATCGTATCCGCCTGCGCCCAGGCGGCGCAGAACAACAGCGGAACGGCAACGAGAACACCCTTCATACAGCCTCCCTGGCTGATCAGTGGCAGATTGACAGCTCAGACCGCCGCCAAGGCGAAAGTTCCAAAACCGATACACGCAAACCTAACCGTATCGCCAGGCGCGGTCCATGCCCCGGCAGGCACGCGCTTTCTGCTAGAATGCCCGCCCTCCACCGCTACCGAGCCGCGTTCCCTCCGGGGAAGACGCACGTACCGCCGATGCCGCAAGACACCAGACCGCAACGCCCCGAGCCCTCCCGCCGCTTCTCCGTGGCGCCGATGATGGACTGGACCGACCGCCATTGCAGATTCTTCCTGCGCCAGCTGTCGAGCCATGCCCTGCTCTATACGGAAATGGTCACTACCGGTGCACTGCTGCACGGCGACGCGGCGCGCTTCCTGCGCCATGACGAGTGCGAGCACCCGCTGGCGCTGCAGCTAGGCGGCAGCGTGCCGGCGGAGCTGGCGGCGGCGGCGCGGATGGCCGAGGCGGCCGGTTATGACGAGGTCAACCTGAACGTCGGCTGCCCCAGCGACCGGGTGCAGCACAACATGATCGGCGCCTGCCTGATGGCCCATCCGGCGCTGGTGGCCGAGTGCGTCAGGGCCATGCGCGACGCCGTGTCGATTCCGGTCACGGTCAAGCACCGCATCGGCATCAATGGCCGCGACAGCTACGCCGAGCTGTGCGACTTCGTCGGCCAGGTGCGCGACGCCGGCTGCCGCAGCTTCACCGTGCACGCGCGCATCGCCATCCTCGAAGGTCTGTCGCCGAAGGAAAACCGCGAGGTTCCGCCGCTGCGCTACGAGGTGGCGGCGCAGATCAAGCGGGATTTCCCCGACCTGGAGATCATCCTCAACGGCGGCATCAAGACCCTGGAGGAATGCCGCGAGCACCTGCGCACCTTCGACGGCGTGATGCTCGGCCGCGAGGCCTATCACAACCCCTACCTGCTGGCCGAGGTGGACGCCGCGCTGTACGGCGCCACAGCCCCGGCCATCAGCCGCGCCGAGGCGCTGGCGCGGATGCGCCCGTACATCGAGCGGCACATCGCCGAGGGCGGCGCCATGCACCACGTGACCCGTCACGTGCTCGGCCTCGGCCAGGGTTTTCCGGGCGCGCGACGCTTCCGCCAGGTGCTCTCGGTGGACGTGCACAAGGCCGCCGACCCGCTCGTGGTGTTCGACCAGGCGGTAGAACTTCTCGCGGGGCGCTAGGTCCCGTTGAGCCCGGGATTGGCCTCGGGTAAGGTCATGGCATCCGCACTCGGAAGACCCGCCATGACCTCCAAGCTGGAACAACTCAAGCAGTACACCACCGTCGTCGCCGATACCGGCGACTTCGACGCCATTGCCCGCCTGAAGCCGGTGGATGCCACCACCAACCCCTCGTTGCTGCTCAAGGCCGCCGCCCTGCCCCGCTACGCCGAGCACCTGGCCCGCGCCACCGCGGCCAGCGCCGGCGACGCCGGCCTGGCCTGCGACCGCTTCGCCGTGGCGGTGGGCAAGGACATCCTCGGGGTGATCCCCGGGCGCATCTCCACCGAGGTCGACGCACGCCTGTCGTTCGATACCGAGGACACCCTGGCCCGCGCCCGCCGCCTGATCGAGCTGTACGACGAGCAGGGGGTGGGCAAGGACCGCGTGCTGATCAAGATCGCCTCCACCTGGGAAGGCATCCGCGCCGCCGAGCAACTGGAGCGCGACGGCATCCAGACCAACCTGACCCTGCTGTTCTCCTTCGCCCAGGCCGCGGCCTGCGCCGACGCCGGGGTATTCCTGATCTCGCCCTTCGTCGGCCGCATCTACGACTGGTACAAGAAGGCCAACGGCCGCGACTACGCGGGCGCCGAGGACCCGGGCGTACAGTCCGTCTCGCGCATCTACCGCTACTACAAGGCCAACGGCTACCGCACGGTGGTGATGGGCGCGAGCTTCCGCAACCTCGGGCAGATCGAGCAACTGGCCGGTTGCGACCGCCTGACCATCAGCCCGGACCTGCTGCAACAGCTGGCCGACACCCAGGGCGAACTGCCGCGCACGCTGCAACCCGGCGGCGGCGAGGCGCGCCAGGTGCTCGACGAAAGCGCGTTCCGCTGGCAGATGAACGAAGACGCCATGGGCACCGAGAAGCTGGCCGAAGGCATCCGCCTGTTCGCCCGCGACCAGGAGAAGCTGGAAGCCCTGCTCGGCGGCCGCTGAGCGACGTGCGCACGAATACGAACCGGCGCCCCAGGGCGCCGGTTTGCGTTCTATCGACAGGCTTCGCGCGGATCAGTGGTGCTCGAGGGCACTCACCAGGTCGTGGAAGGCTTCACGGTTGGACTCGTTCAGGCCCATGAGGATGCGGTGGGCTTCGAGCACCTTGCTGCGCACCACTTCCTCGGACTGGTCCTGGGGCGGCAGGTCGGTGAGGCACTCGGGGCACGGGATGGGCCGGTCGACGATGTTGAACACCTGGTCGAAGCCCATGGATTGCAGCAACCGGGTGATATCCGGGTTGGTGGTCACCAGGGTCGGCAACAGCCCCACCTTCTGCCTGGAGAGGATCGACAGCTTGGCCAGGAGGCCCAGGGTCGTGCTGTCGATGCTCCGGGTTTCCGTGAGATCGATGATGATCGCCGTGAAATTCAACGCGGCGAAGATTTTTTCAATGGTGGCATCCAGCGCCGAACACAGGGTCAGGCGGACTTCGCCAACGAACTTCAGGACGAAGGAGCCATCCTGCTCGGCGAACTGGATTTTACCGGTACTCATGCAAGGTTCCTGCTCAACACCAGCAAGGCGATATCATCCGGCATCTCGGACAACTTGGCCAGTCCGAAGACCTGGCGCAGGCCATCCAGCGTCCCGCCGGCGGCGACGACCTGCTCGGGCAGGGCCGTCTCCTTTTCTTTCAATGTAGCCCCGGGCAGCACGTCCAGTATGCCGTCGGAGAACAACGACAGGCTGAAGGACCTGGGCAGGTCCATCGTCCGGTCGTCGTAGGTGGCGTCGTCGAACAGCCCCACGGGCAGCCCGCGACCTTCGAGGTAACGCGCCTCGCCGTCGACATAGAGTACCGGCAGAGGCAGGTGCCCACCGATGCTGTAGGTCAGGCGATCGGTTTCCAGGTCGATCACCCCGCCGAGCATGGTCACGTGCTTGCCCAGCTTGGTGTTGATCAACCCGCGGTTGATGTGCCCGAGCACCTCGGAAGGCTTGAACTCGGGCAGGGTGCCCGCGCGCCGCGACTCGTAGAGCAGGCGCGTGGTCATGAACTTCAGCAGCACGGTCACGAACGCCGAGGAGGCGCCATGGCCGGACACGTCGGCCAGGTAGAAGCCGATGCGCCGCTCGTCGACACGGAAATAGTCGACGAAGTCGCCGGACAGGTACAGCGACGGGATGATCTGGTGGGCGAAGCTCAGGCCCTCGGCTTCCCAGGGGGTCACCGGCAGCATGTTCATCTGCACGTGGCGCCCGGCGTTCTGGTCTTCCTGCAGCAGGTTGAGGCTGGCCTGCAGCTCGCGGTTGGCGGCTTCCAGCTTCTCCCGGTAGCGGCGGTTCTCCGAACGCAGGTAGGCGCGATCGAGGGCGCGGCGCACCGAGTGCTCCAGCACCGCCAGGTCTTCCAGGGGCTTGATCAGGTAGTCGGCCGCGCCCAGGCGCAGGGCCTCGACCACGTCGCTCATCACGCCGGCGCCGGAAAGCACGATCACCGGGGTTTCCACCGCCATCTCGCCGACCCGGCGGATCAGCTCCAGGCCATCCAGCTGCGGCATGCGCAGGTCGCAGATGACCAGGTCGGGCAGTTCATGCTGGAAAACCTGCAGCCCCTGCTGGCCGTTGGTCGCCTGCAGGACTTTGAAACCGCTGTCTTCGAGGTAGGCGGCGAGGCTTTCGCGTACGACCTCGTCGTCATCGATGATCAGCAGCGTGGCACTGGGTTTGTGCATGGGGTATCCAGGCAAACGGCGCCGGAGGTGGTGGTAGAGGCGCGCATGGCGGTATGTACGGCGCAGGTCGGGTACGACAAGGCGCAGACACTACTCCCATCCGCCCGAGGGTTCAAGACGGCCTCTCGGCGCGTCGGCGGCAGCCCCTGGGGCGAATGGGTGGCAGGCGTGTCAGAAGTCGTCTTCGACCTGGCCGTCCTTGACCTTGAACTCGCGGTTCTGCAGGTAGGCGTTGCGGATGAAAGTGTACTTGTCGCCGGAAATCAGCTTCTCGGACTTCAGCAGGTTGGCGCGGGTGTCGACGACATCGACGCCGTAGAGGCTGTTGCGCACCGGGATGTTGTCGATGTACGGGTACATGCCGGTATAGGAGTCCGGGATCTTCGACGGCGCGTCGCGCAGGGTGCTCGGGCCGAGCAGCGGCAGCATCACGTAGGGGCCGCTGCCCACGCCCCAGTAGCCCAGGGTCTGGCCGAAGTCTTCGTCGTTGCGCTGCAGACCCATCTTGGTCGCCACGTCGATGAAGCCGGCGAGGCCGAAGGTGGTGTTGAACAGCAGGCGGCTGGTGTCGACGCCGGCGTGCTCGACCTTGCCCTGCAGCAGGTCGTTGACCAGGTTGCGGACGTCACCGATGTTGCCGAAGAAGTTGTGGATGCCGTCCTGCACGAAGTTCGGCGTCACCTTCTGGTAACCCTGCGCCAATGGCTTCAGGGCGTAGGTGTCGAGGGTGTCGTTGAAGGTGAAGATCGGGCGGTTGACGCTCTCCCAGGGGTCGTCCTCGCTCGCGGCCTGGGCCACGAAGGGAAGCATGACCAGGCTGGCTCCCGCCAGCAGGCGAGCGCTGCGCTGCATCCAGTTGACGCCGAGTGGGCGCATCGAGTTTCTCCTTTGCAAGTCGGGCGGAGCCGCCTGGACGGCCCCGAATCGCTGCGCAGTATATAGTTCCGCGACGGTTTTGCAGACAGCGGATTATTTCGAACTGTCTTGCGCGCGTCGCAAGAGTCCGGGTTCCGCGCCAGCGCTTTCCTCACGATAGCCAAAGGCCAGAGGTTCTGCGCGGGCTCAGTCCGGATAGCGCGACTCGACGACGATTTCCAGGGCGTCCGGGCGCCAGAATTCCTGGTCCAGTTCCACCACCCGGTCATCTTCGGCATGGCTGACGCGTTCGAGGAACAGCCCCGGCGCGCCCGGCGCCAATTGCAGCAGCTCGGCCTCGGCGGCGCCCAGCGCGCACGGGTGCATGGCCAGCCGACAACGCCGCAGGCGCTTGCCGAAGCGCTCGCGCAGCAGGCCGGTCAGCGAGGTGTCGAGGTTTTCCCCGAGCAGGCCCGGACACCAGGCGGCGTCCAGCAGAATGCGCTCCAACAGCACCGGGCGCTCGTCGATCCAGCGCCGCCGCTCGAGGCTGAACAGCCGGGCGCCCTCCTCCAACCCCATGCGCCGCGCGGTCTGCGCGTCGGCGGCGCACTCGCGGCGAGCGAGGGTTTCGGTGCGCGGGCGGCGTCCCTGGGCGGCGACGTACTCCATGAAACCGACGCTGCGCGCCGGGTCGTAGAGCACCCGCGGCGGCGCGACGAACCAGCCGCGGCGGTTCTCGCGGTACAGCAGGCCCTCGGTCTCCAGCTGCTGCAAGGCCTCGCGCAGGGTCACCCGGGTGCAGCCGAAGCGCTCGGCCAGCTCGCGTTCTCCCGGCAACCGCGCAGCCAGGCCGCCGTCGGCGAGCTGCCGGGCCAACTGGTCGCGGATACGCAGGTAATGCAGGGGTCGTTCGGCCGCCATGGCGCGCTCTCCAGCGAAAGGCGCACCATTATAAGGCAGGCGGCGCCGGCTTCACCGGATCGTCACAATGCCCGGCTAGTCTGGCCTAGACCATTGCCCAGACGCCCCTCCATGCCCGCCTCGATTCCCGCCGACCTGCCCCGCTTCACCTCCCTGCTGTTCGGACTCACCGGCGACCTGGTGGACTTCGGCGCCCGCACCCTGCCCCTGGCCCTGCAGCGCAGTTGCCCAGACTGCCCGCAGGAGCGCCTGGCCGAGGCCGTGGCGCTGCCGCCGCAGGAAGCGCTCGCCCACCTGCTCGGGCACGCGCCCAGCGCCGAGGAAACCGAGCGCTTCCGCCACCGTCTGGTAGAGGCCGCCAACGACCACGCCGAGCCCATCGCCGAAGCCTTGCCGGCGCTGCACACCCTCAGCCGGCAGGGCGTGCCCTGCGCCTGGCTGGAGGAGCTGCCGAACCCGGCCAGCCAGCGTCTGGCCGCCGCCCTAAACGGTGCCCTGGGCAACGGCATCGCCCACGCCGGCCGCCCCTGGCCGGCGCCGGACGCCTGCTGGCAGGCGCTGATGGAGCTGGGCACCCCGCAACTGGACGGTTGCGTGCTGGTGAGCAGCCAGCCACGGCTGCTGCAGGCCGGCCTCAACGCCGGGCTATGGACCATCGGCCTGGCCGCCAGCGGCCCGCTGTGCGGTCTCTCGGCGCGCGACTGGCAGGCCCTGGAGGGCAACCGCCGCGACCTGCTGCGCTCCCAGGCGACCCTGGGCCTGTACCGCCTCGGCGTGCACTCGGTGATCGATCACCTGGGCGAGCTGGATTCCTGCCTGCTGGACATCGCCAGCCGCCGCGCCAAAGGAGAAAAACCATGACCCACGCCCGCCACGCCTTCCTCGACGAACTCGCCGAACGCTTCGCCAGCCACGGCGCCGAGCCCTACGGCGAGTCGGTGAGCCAGGCCGAGCACGCCCTGCAATGCGCCACCCTGGCCGAGCGCGCCGGCTGCTCCGACAGCCTGGTGATCGCCGCCCTGCTGCACGACCTCGGCCACCTCTACGAGAACCCGGACGAAATCGAGACCTGCGACCTGCGCCACGAGGAAGTCGGCGCCGAGCGCCTGCGCGAGCTGCTGCCCGAATCGGTGTGGCAGCCGATCCGCCTGCACGTGGCGGCCAAGCGCTACCTGTGCGCGGTCGACCCGGCGTACCAGGCCGGCCTGTCGCCGGCCTCGCGGCACAGCCTGGCGCTGCAAGGCGGCGCCTTCGACGCCCGCGCGGCCGCCGCCTTCCTCAGCGCGCCCTACTCCCAGGACGCCATCACCCTGCGGCGCCTGGACGACCTGGGCAAGGACCCGGCCATGCGCACCCCGGAACTGCCGCACTTCTTCCCGCTGCTGGAACGTCTGCTGCGTATTGACGGGCATCACCCACGGCTGCGCTCGGCGAGTTAAGCTGTCTGGCATGGCGATGGACTTTTGCCGTTCCGGCAAGGTCCATCATGGGTAGGCACCGCAGAAGGAAACCACCATGCCGACACGTCAACTGCGTGAAGAACTGCAGCGACTGCGCGATCAGCTGGAACAGCAACCGCCGCTGAGCGACGAGCAGCACGCGGAGCTGGAAACCCTGATAGAAGACATCGAGCTGCAACTGGCCAACGAGGAAGCCCTTGCCGACGACAGCCTGCTGGATGGCGTCAACCTGGCGGTGGAGCGCTTCGAGGTGAGCCACCCGACGCTGGCCGGCACCCTGCGTTCCATCGTGCAGAGCCTGGCGAACATGGGCATCTGAAGCCCACGCAAAGAAAAAACCCGGCCTCGGCCGGGTTTTTCGTTTCCGCGTATTACTGACGCACCAGCCGGCGGTTGTCCGGCGCGATGGCTTCGCTGCTGCGGTAGGGGTTGATGTCCAGCCCGCCGCGGCGCACGTAGCGCGCGTAGACGGTCAGGCGGCTGGGTTGCAGCAGGCGTTGCAGGTCCAGGTAGATGCGCTCCACGCACTGCTCGTGGAAATCCTGGTGCTGGCGGAACGAGACCAGGTAGGCGAGCAGGCTGGCCGGGTCCAGCGCCGGGCCGGCGTAATCCACTACCAAAGTGCCCCAGTCCGGTTGGCCGGTGACCGGGCAGTTGGATTTCAGCAGGTGGCTGTAGAGCACCTCGTCGACCCGCTGCGCAGCGTCGCAGCGCAGCAGCTCGGGGCGCGGGTGGTCGTAGCTGTCGACGGCGATGTCGAGGTCGTCGACGCAGCGGCCGGGCAAGCGCGCCACGCCCTCCTCGGCGACGTCGTCGAGGCTGCGCAGACGCACTTCCACCGGCGCGCCGGCGGCGCCCGAGAGGTCGCGCTGCAGCACGGCCTGCAAGGCTTCGCGGCTGTCGAAGCGGCTCTGGTTCAGCGAGTTGAGGTAGAGCTTGAAGGACTTCGACTCGATGATGTTCGGCGACTGCGCGGGAATCGCGAATTCGCCGATGGCCACCACCGGCTTGCCGGCCGGGGTCAGCCAGGACAGCTCATAGCAGTTCCAGAAATCCACGCCCTGGTAAGGCAGGTTGGCGCCGTCCAGGCCCAGCTCGGCCCACTTGGTGGCGCGGCTGATGGGGAACAGCAGCTCCGGCGCGTAGGTGGAGACGTATTCGCTGGACTTGCCCAGCGGCGAATGTTCGGCGGGATGCTGCATGACGGGAACCTGCGGAAGCGGATCGAAACCCGCCGGGCGGCGGGCGCGGCAAGTGTATACAAATGCCCCGGTGCTTTCAGCAGGCAGGGGACGAGCAGAGCGGATCGACATTCGCTCTTACAGCCCGTAGGGACGCACGGTTTGGCGCGCGTTCAGAACCACATGCGGACGCCAGCCACCCAGTACCCCTCCTCGTCCGCTTCGCCGTCGGCACGGGCGAGGTCGCCGTTGCGGCCATAGGCCTTGCTCCACTGGTAGCCGACGTAGGGCGCGAACTCGCGACGGATCTCATAGCGCAGGCGCAGGCCCAGCTCCAGCTCGCTGCCGCCGGCGCCCACGCCGGTGGCGCGGTCGTCGGCCAGGGCCAGGTTGTATTCCAGCGCGGGTTGCAGGACCAGGCGCTGGGTCAGCAGCAGCTCGTACTCCGTCTCCAGGCGCAGCGAGGGGTCGCCGCGCTCGCTGAGGAACAGGTTGGCGTCCACCTCGAACCACTGCGGCGCCAGGCCCTGCACGCCGAGCACCGCGTAGCTGCGCGATGGGCCGGGCTGATCGTCGTGGCGCACGCCGGCCTGCAGGTCCCAGAACTCGGCGACCATGCGCTGGTAGAGCAACTGCACTTCGTTGTCGCGGGTCGGCCCGCCGGCGTCCCGTTCGCCCTCGGCTTTCAAGCGCAACTTCTGGTAGTCGGTGCCGTACCAGCCCTGGGCTTCCCAGGCCAGGCTGGCGGCGTTGCCGTGGAAGCGGCTCTCCAGGCGCTGGAGCAGCAGCGAGCCCAGCGGCATGTCGTCCATCTCGGCGCCTTCGGCGGGCAAGGCGAGGCCCAGGGCGGCCGCGCAGGCCACCCGTGCGAATGTGTTCATGCGGGCTCCTAGAGCGTGACGCGGGCCGGCGCCGGCTCGACGATGACTTTGCGCATCATGCCGGCGGCCATGTGGTAGATCAGGTGGCAGTGGAAAGCCCACTCGCCCAGGGCGTCAGCCGGCACGTCGACCTCCAGGGTGCTGCCGGGGGCGACGCTGACCACGTGCTTGAGCGGGTTGAAACGGCCGTTGCCCTTGTCCAGCTGCATCCACATGCCGTGCAGGTGCATGGGGTGGGTCATCATGGTGTCGTTGACGAAGCGGATGCGCACCCGCTCGCCGTATTTCAGGCGGATCGGCTCGGCCTCGGAGTACTTCTTGCCGTCGATCGACCAGAAATAGCGTTCCATGTTGCCGGTCAGGCGGAACTCGATGCTGCGGTCCGGCGCGCGGTAGTCGGCGTAGGGGCGCATGGCCTTGAGGTCGGCGTACACCAGCAGGCGCTCGCCGGGTTGCGCCGGTTGCGGCGCCAGGCCACTGCCGGGGGCATAGTCGGAGCGCGGCTTGCTCGCCATCTGCGCATGGTCCATGCCGGGCATGTCGCCCATCGCCATGCCCGCGTGATCCATCCCGGCATGATCCATCCCGGCATGGCCCATGCCCATGTCGGCCATGCTCAGCAACGGCCTCGGGCGCGGCGCCGGCACCTGCGCCTGCATGCCTTCGCGCGGGGCCAGGGTGGCGCGGGCATGGCCGCTGCGGTCCATGGCCTCGGCGAACAGCGTATAGGCGCGCGCGTCCTGCGGCTGGACGATAACGTCGTAGGTTTCGGCCACGGCGATGCGCAGCTCGTCCACCACCACCGGTTGCACGTCGTTGCCGTCGGCCTGGACCACGGTCATTTTCAGGCCGGGGATGCGCACGTCGAAGTAGCTCATGCCCGAGCCGTTGATCAGCCGCAGACGCACGCGCTCGCCGGGCTTGAACAGGCCGCTCCAGTTCTGTTGCGCGTCGCGGCCGTTGACCAGGAAGCGGAAGCCGGAGATATCGGCGATGTCGGTCGGCGTCATGCGCATGCCGCCCCAGTCCAGGCGGTCCTTCAGGGTCGCCCACCAGCCGTTGGCGCGGGCGTCGGCGAGGAAGTCGCCGAGGGTGCGCTGGTGCTGGTTGTAGTAGTCGCTCTGCTTCTTCAGGTTGGCGAACACGGTTTCCGGCTTGCTGTCGTGCCAGTCCGCCAGCAATAGCGTGTACTCACGGTCATAGCTGTACGGCTCGCGCGCCTTGGGCTCGATCACCAGCGGGCCGTAGAGCCCCTCGATCTCCTGGAAGTCCGAGTGGGCGTGGTACCAGTAGGTGCCGGACTGCTTCACCGTGAAGCGGTAGGTGAAGGTCTGCCCCGGCTTGATGCCGGGGAAACTGATGCCCGGCACGCCGTCCTGGGTGTAGGGCAGGATCAGGCCGTGCCAGTGCAGCGAGGTGTCGCGATCGAGGGTGTTGGTGACGCGGATTTCCACCTCTTCACCTTCCTTGAAACGCAGTTCCGGCGCCGGCGTGCGGCCGTTGACGGTGAGCGCGCGGCGCGTGCCGTCGGACAGCGCCAGCTCACCCTCGCCAATGCTCAGTTCGTACACCCCGGCTTGCGCCAGGCAAGCGCCGCCCAGCAGCGCCGCGCCGAGCAGCGCGCGCAGTCCTTGTGCCTTCATGTGACGGGCTCCGGGTCAGGGCTCGACGGTCAACCGGCCGACCATCCCGGCCTGGTAGTGGCCGGGGATGTTGCAGGCGAACTCCAGGGTGGTGGCCTTGCCGAAGGTCCAGGTCAGCTCGGCGCTCTTGCCCGGCTCCACCAGCACGCTGTTGGGGTCGTCGTGCTTCATCATCGTCGCGTGGTCCATGCCGGGCATCGAGCCCATGTCGTGCTGCATCATGCCGGTGGGCGTGAGCATGCCCATCTCCTGCATGTGCTGCATTTGCTTCTGGTGCTCGGCGTGCATGGCGGCGTCGCCCAGGTTGAACTCGTGCAGCAGGCTGCCGTTGTTGTGGATGACGAAGCGCACGGTCTCGCCGGCCGTCACCTGCAGCGACTTGGGTTCGAAGTACATCTCGCCCAGGGTGATCTCGACCGTGCGCGTGGCCTGGGCGGCCTTGGCCGGCTTGCCGAAGGCGTAGGTATGGCTGGCGTCGGCCAGGGCCGGCAGGGCGAGGCTGGCGGCGAGGCCGAGAACGGCGGCGCTGAGTACCTGGCGAATACGCATGGGGAATCCTCCTGTGATTGATCTGTCTGCATCCTGACCGGCCACGCCTGCCGGCTGGCTTTCGGGAAGATTACAGTTGTGTCAGCTTGGCGGCGCCGACCGCCGGGCTGGATACAATGCACGGCATGCGCCAACCCCGGAGGCCCGCGCCTTGAAACTCCTCATCGTCGAAGACGAACCCCGTATCGGCCAGTACCTGCGCCAGGGCCTGAGCGAGGCCGGCTACGCCGTCGACCTCTGCGGCGACGGCGCCGAAGGCGAGCTGCTGGCGCTGTCCGGCGGCTACGACCTGGCGATCCTCGACGTGATGCTGCCCGGCCGCGACGGCTGGCAGATCCTCCGCGCCATCCGCCAGGCCGGTCTGGCCCTGCCGGTGCTGTTCCTCACCGCCCGCGACGCCGTGGAAGACCGCGTGCGCGGCCTGGAACAGGGCGCCGACGACTACCTGGTGAAACCCTTCGCCTTCGTCGAGCTGCTGGCTCGCGTGCGCACCCTGCTGCGCCGGGGCGGCCAGCAGTTGCAGGAAACCGTGCTGCAACTGGCCGACCTGGAGCTGGACCTGCTGCGCCGCCGGGTGCAGCGCGGCGGCAAGCGCATCGAGCTGACCGCCAAGGAATTCGCCCTGCTGGAACTGCTGCTGCGCCGCCACGGCGAGGTGCTGCCGAAGTCGCTGATCGCCTCGCAGGTGTGGGACATGAACTTCGACAGCGACACCAACGTCATCGAGGTCGCCATCCGCCGCCTGCGCGCCAAGGTCGACGACGACTTCCCGCAGCGCCTGATCCACACCGTGCGCGGCATGGGCTACGTGCTCGAAGAGCGGGCGCCGTGAGCGCCGCCGCGCGGGTTTCGCTCGGCGTCCGCCTGAGCCTGCTGTTCGCCGCCAGCACCGCCGCCATCTCATTGATCGCCGGGGCGGTGTTCAGCCGCGCCAGCGAGGCGCACTTCATCGAGCTGGACCGCCAGGTGATGGCCGGCCGCCTGCCCTACTTCCGCGAACTGCTCGGCCCGGTGCGCGGCCCCGCCGAACTGGCGCCGCAGCGACCGGCGCTGGAGCGCGAACTGACCCGCCACCCCGACCTCGGCGTGCGTCTGGACGGCGCCGATGGCCAGCGCTGGCTGGACGAGGCGCCGCGCATGAGCAGCGGCGGCGACGGCATGCCGGGGATGGACGACGGCCCGGCCTACCGCGAGATGCGCGTACCGCTGGACCCCGGCGAACCCGCCGGGCGCCAGCTCACCCTGGTGCTGGATATCACCCACCACCAGCACTTCCTCGGCCATATGCAGCAGCTGATCTGGCTGACCATGGGCCTCTCCGCCCTGGCCACGGCGCTGCTCGGCGCCTGGGCCACCCGCGCCAGCCTGCGCCCGCTGCGGCGCATGCGCGAGGTGGCGGCGCGGGTCTCCGCGCAGTCGCTGACCCCGCGCCTGGACGCCGGCCGCCTGCCGGCCGAACTGAGCGGCCTGGCCAGCGAGCTGAACGCCATGCTGGAACGCCTGGAGGAAGCCTTCCAGCGCCTCTCGGCGTTCTCCGCCGACATCGCCCACGAGCTGCGCACGCCGCTCACCGCGCTGCTGACCCAGACCCAGGTGGTGCTCTCGCGGCCACGCGACGCCGAGAGTTACCGCGAGGCCCTGCACGGCAACCTGGAGGAATTGCAGCGGCTGACGGCGATGGTCAACGACATGCTGTTGCTGGCCAAGGCCGACCATGGCCTGCTGGCGCCGGGCCGCGAAGACCTCGACCTGGCCGCCGAAGTCGACGCCCTGCTGGAGTTCTACGCGCCGCTGGCCGAGGACGGCGGCCTGAGCCTGACGCGCGAGGGCCAGGCGCGCACGACCGGCGACCGCGGCATGCTGCGCCGGGTGCTGGCCAACCTGCTGGACAACGCCCTGCGCTTCACCCCGGCCGGCGGCGCCATCCGCGTCGCCCTGCGGCCCGGACGGATCAGCGTGGAAAACCAGGGCCCGGCGATTCCCGCCGAGCAACTGGCGCGCCTGTTCGACCGCTTCCACCACCGCGAGGCGCCGGGCGGGCCCGGCCAGGGCGTGCACGCCGGGCTCGGCCTGGCGATCTGCCGCTCCATCGTCCAGGCCCACGGCGGCACCCTGAGCGCCGAGAGCGCGGACGGCTGGACGCGCTTCGTCATCGAGTTGCCGGCGCGCCGCTGAGGGCGGGATTCAGCCCAGCTCGCGGAGCAATTCCGGGAGCAATTCGAAGAGGTCGCCGACCAGGCCGTAGTCGGCGACCTCGAAGATCGGCGCGTCCGGGTCCAGGTTGATCGCCGCGATGGTCGCCGAATCCTTCATCCCCGCCACGTGCTGTACGGCGCCGGAGATGCCGATGGCGAGGTACAGCTGCGGCGCGACTATCCTGCCGGACTGGCCGACCTGCAACTCGCTCGGCGCGAAGCCGGCGTCCACCGCCGCCAGCGAGGCGCCGACCGCCGCGCCCAGGCGATCCGCAAGGGGATAGAGCATGGCGAAGCCCTCGCGGCTCTGCAGGCCACGCCCGCCGGCGACTATCACCCGCGCCGCGCCCAGCTCCGGGCGCTCCGACTTGAGCAGGGTTTCCTCGACCAGCGCCGCCAGGCCGCCATCGCCCGGCCCGTCGACCGCCAGCACCGGCGCCTCGCCGCCGCCCTCGGCCACCGCGTCGAACGCCGTGGGGCGCACGCTGATGACTTTCACCGAGGCGCTGGACTGCACGGTGGCCACGGCGTTGCCGGCGAAGATCGGGCGCTTGAAGGTATCCGGCGCGAGCACGGCGGTGATGTCGGATAGCTGATCGACATCGAGCAGCGCGGCGATGCGCGGCAGGTAGTTCTTTCCGTCGAGGGTGGCCGGCGCCAGGATGTGGCTGTAGGGGCCGGCCAGGTGCAGTACCAGCGCGGCGAGGTTTTCCGCCAGTTGCCCGGCGTAGGCCGGTGCGTCGGCGAGCAGCACGCGGCTGACGCCCTCGGCCCGCGCCGCGTCGCGCGCCACGGCGGCGACGCCTTCGCCCGCCACCAGCAGGTCGATCTCATCGCCCAGCAGTCGCGCGGCGGCCAGCGTGCTGCGGGTGGCGGCGCTCAACCGCCCGGCGTCGGCGCCACGGCTGCCGTCGGCGATCACCAGAATGCTCATGGGCACCTCCGTGCCGGTCCGCGCCGCCCAGGACGGGCGACGCCAGCACGGAAGCCTAGCCGATAGGAGGTGCCGGGCCCTTGCCTGAAGTCAGGCTCCAGGGGCCCCTAATACCTGTAGGAGCGAGCTTGCTCGCGAAGGCCCAGGCACTGCACTCAAGCCTCTAGGTTATTCTCCTTCGGGCCAGCGCAAGCGCTGTTCGCGATGAAGCCGCGTCCCGCGTTCGCGGGGATGACGGTAGGAGCGCGTGCCACCCCCCAACTCCGTCACTCCCGCGAACGCGGGAGCCCAGCGCCTTTGGTGGCGGGCGTAGCAGCGGGCCACGCCCGCGATCGACCCGGCGTTACAGGCTCAGCACGCCGATGCCGCTCTCGATGGCGAAGCGCGTGCCGTACACCTCGGACAACCGCGCGAAGCGCTCCAGGATGGCGACGCCGTGCTCGCCCTCGGCCAGGCGCGGGCGGCCGCGGCGGTGGATCGCCTCGCCCAGGCCCAGGCTCACCGGGTGCAGCTCGATGGCCTGCAGGCGCGCGCCGTCGAAGCGGCACACCGGCACCAGCGATTCCCAGAAGCGCGCGTCCGAGGGGAAGCTGCGGGTGTCGTTCTGCGTGCGTTGCTGGAACACCTTGGACGGGGTCTGGTTACGGTCCACGCGGAACTGCTCGTAGCTGTCCACCGGCAGGCGCTCGACCAGCTCGTTCTGGCCGATGAAGTTGCCCAGGCTGTAGAAGATCGGCTTGCCGTTGTACAGCTCCATGCCGCGCAGCAGGTGCGGGCCGTGGCCGACCACGATGTCGACGCCGGCGTCGATCATCCGCCGGGCCAGCGGCTGGAGGAATTCCGCCGGGGCTTCCAGGTCCCATTCGCCCTCGGCGTTGTAGCCCAGTTCGTGGGCGTGGACGCTCAGCACCACCACGTCGGCCATCAGCCGCGCTTCCTCGACCCAGCGCAGGATGTCGTCGACGTCCTTCTTGCGCGGCGTGGTGCGCAGGCGGGTCTGCTGGCCCTCGCGGAACAGCACCGGGGTGAAGGGCCCGAACACCGCCAGCGACGGGTGCGGCAGCGGGTGGGCGAAGCCCAGGTCGACGGCGCCCTGGTACAGGCGGTCGAGGCCGAGGCCGGCGATCAGCTCGCGCACCTGGGCCATCTGCGTCGGGTTGACCTCGTGCACGGTGTCGAAGCGCAGCGGGTTCAGGCCGGGGCGGCCGGGCATGTCGCGGGTCTGGTCGCTGGCTTCCTGGCCCTTGCCGAAGGTGGCGCTGCAGGCGAGCAGGGCCACGGTGCCTTCGGGGCGGGTGCAGTACACCGGCCGGCGGGCTTCCTCGAGGTTGCGCCCGGTGCCGGCGTAGAGCAGCTCGCGCTGCTCCAGCTGGCGGTGCATGGCGTGCAGGCCGGAGATGCTGTAGTCCAGCGCGTGGTTGTTGGCGGTGGAGAACAGGTCGAAGCCACCGGCCACCAGCTCGTCGAGGACCCAGGCCGGCGCGCCGAAGTGCGAGCCGCCGCTTTCCAGGGCCGGGTCGCCTTCGAAGTCGTTGGGCAGCACTTCCAGGTTGGTGAAGCTGACGTCGGCGTCGCGGATCAGGTCGAACAGCGGGCGCAGGGTCGGGTCGTCGGTGCTGTTCAGGCGGCGCTGCAGGATGCTGTCGCCGGTCAACGCAATCTTCATGCGGGTTCCCATGGTCTGCCGGGGAGGGATGGCGCCGGACTATAGGGCAAACCACCGGCGTGGCCGGGTGAATCCTGTTTATCGCGATAGCCGCCGGTTATCGGCGCCCGCGCATTCGCGCTTTTGGCTATGGGCATAAGTTTTTTTCAGAAGCCGGCCGTGTGACCCGGCTCTTACCATGCGACCGCCTCCCGGATCGCCGCGCTACTTCGTGGCGCCGGGCTGCGCGGGAAGCCCCGGGCTTCCCCCTTACAGCACGTTCCAGGCGGAGAACAGCATGAAAAGAATAAGAGCCGGCGGTGAGTTCCTGCGGCCGCGGAAACTGGCATTGGCGATCGGATTGGCTGTGGGGGGCATCGCCCCGCTGCACGCGGCGACTTTCAACATCGGGGAGATCGAGGGTCGCTTCGACTCCAGCCTGTCCGTGGGTTCCAGCTGGGCGATGGACAACCCGGACAAGAAATTCATCGGTTCGCGCAACGGCGGCACGGCGTCCAGCGCCACCTCCGACGACAACCGCCTGAACTTCAAGAAGGGCGAGGCCTTCAGCACGCTGTTCAAGGGCGTGCACGACCTCGAGCTGAAGTACCAGGACACCGGCGTGTTCCTGCGCGGCAAGTACTGGTACGACTTCGAGCTGAAGGACGGCCACCAGCACCTCTACGACATCGACGACAACGGCCGTGACCAGGCCGCGCGCTCCTCCGGCGCACAACTGCTGGACGCCTTCATCTACCACAACTACGACTTCCGCGACCTGCCGGGCACCGTGCGCCTGGGCAAGCAGGTGGTCAGCTGGGGCGAGAGCACCTTCATCCAGAACGGCATCAACAGCATCAACCCGGTGGACGTCTCGGCCCTGCGTCGCCCCGGCTCCGAGGTCAAGGAAGCCCTGATCCCGGTGAACATGTTCTATTTCAACCAGGGCCTGACCGAGAGCGTCTCGCTGGAAGCCTTCTACCAGCTGGAGTGGGAAAAGACCGTGGTGGACAACTGCGGCACCTTCTTCGGCAGCGACATCGTCGCCCAGGGTTGCGACACCGGGATGGCGATCAACGGCAGCGACTTCGACCGCGACGTCAACGGCACCGGGGTCAAGGGCGGCTACGGCTACGTGCCGCGCCTGGGTGACGACGACGCCCGCGACGGCGGCCAGTTCGGCGTGGCCATGCACTGGATGGTGCCGGAGCTGAACGACACCGAGTTCGGCCTCTACGCCATGAACTACCACAGCCGCACGCCCTACAGTAACTGGGTGGTCGGCAAGGGCGCGCTGGCCGACCCGGTGGGCGGCCTCTCCGGCTACGGCGGCAAGAGCACCGCGCGCTACTTCCTGACCTACCCCGAAAACATCCGCCTGTACGGCCTGAGCTTCAACACCACGGTGGGCACCGCGGCGCTGTCCGGCGAGATCAGCTACCGGCCGAACATGCCGCTGGCGATCAACGGCACTGACATCTCGGCGGCGGCCACCCTGGGTGCGGCGGCGACCAACCCGGCGGTCAACGCCGGCCTGCCGATCTTCGCCAGCGGCTGGGCCAGCTCGGCCTACGGCTCGCTGATCCAGGGCTACCAGCGCAAGCCGGTGACCCAGGCGCAGATGACCCTGACCGACACCTTCGACGAGATCAGCCTGATCCGCGCCGACCGCCTGACCCTGGTCGGCGAGGTGGGCTTCACCCACGTCAGCAACCTCGGCCCCACCGACGGCAGCGGCCTGCGCTTCGGCCGCAGCAGCGTCTACGGCAACGGCCAGCTGGCCTCGGCGGGCAGCTCCGCGCTGCTGCATCTGTCGGGCAACGCGCTGTGCACCGGGGTGGTCAACACCGCCAACCCCGACGAGTGCAACGACGACGGCTTCTACACCGCCAACTCCTGGGGTTATCGCCTGCGCGGCCAGCTCGAATACAACGACATGATCGGCGGCGTGACCCTGAAGCCGAACCTGTCCTTCTCCCACGACGTGCAGGGCTACGGCCCGACCTTCAGCGAGGGCGAGAAGGCCGTGAGCATCGGCCTGGACGGCGAGTACCTCAGCAAATACACCGCGAGCATCAGCTACACCGACTATTTCGGTGGCGATTACAACACCAACACCGACCGCGACTTCCTCGCCGTCAGCCTGGGCGTCAGTTTCTGACGCCCCCCGGAGGAACCCCATGAAGCACAAGCTCCTGCTCAAGGCCGGCTGCCTCAGCCTCGGCCTGCTCGCCGGCCAGGTGATGGCCGCCGTCTCCGCCGACCAGGTCGCGCGCCTGGGCGCCGACCTGACCCCGATGGGCGCCGAGAAGGCCGGCAACGCCGACGGCAGCATCCCGGCCTGGACCGGTGGCCTGGCGGCCAACGCCGGTGCGCTCGACGCCGCCGGCTTCGTCGCCGACCCCTATGCCGGCGAGAAGCCGCTGTTCACCATCACTGTGCAGAACGCCGAGCAGTACAAGGCCAGGCTGACCCCCGGCCAGCTGGCGATGCTCAAGCGTTTCCCGGACACCTATCGCATCCCGGTCTACCCCAGCCACCGCAGCGCCGCCTACCCGGCCGACGTGCTGGCCGCGGTCAGGGCCAACGCCGGCAGCACCAAGCTGGCCGAGGGCGGCAACGGCCTGGAGAACTTCCAGGTGTCGATTCCCTTCCCGATCCCGCAGAGCGGCCTGGAAGCGATCTGGAACCACATCACCCGCTACCGCGGCAAGACCATGCTGCGCACCACCGCGCAGATGAACCCGCAGGCCAACGGCGACTACACCATCAGCTACATGAAGGAGGAATTCGCCTTCCCCTTCGGGCTGAAGGACTACGACCCGGCGAAGATGTCCAACATCCTCTACTACTTCCGCCAGGAGGTCCTCTCGCCGCCGCGTCGCGCGGGCAGCGTGCTGCTGGTGCTGGAGACCATCAACCAGGTCAAGGAACCGCGCATGGCCTGGCAGTACAACGCCGGCCAGCGCCGCGTGCGCCGCGCCCCGCAAGTGGGCTACGACAGCCCCGGCGCGGAAGGCATGCGCACCTACGATGACTTCGACATGTTCAACGGCGCGCCGGATCGCTACGACTGGAAGCTGGTGGGCAAGCAGGAGCTGTACATCCCCTACAACAGCTTCCCGCTCGACTCGCCGAAGGCCAAGTACGCCGACGTGGTCAAGCCGGGCCACCTGAACCCCGACTACACCCGCTACGAACTGCACCGCGTGTGGCACGTGCAAGCGACCCTGAAAGAGGGCCAGCGCCACGTCTACAGCAAGCGTGACCTGTACATCGACGAAGACAGCTGGCAGATCGCCGAAGCCGACGCCTACGACGGCCGCGGCCAGCTCTGGCGCGTTTCCGAAGGTCACGCCCGGCCGTTCTATGACCAGCAGTTCACCTGGCTGACGGCGGAAACCCACTACGACGTGCTGTCCGGCCGCTACACGGTGTCGGGCCTGCGCAACGAGGAGAAGGGCGCCTACCGGTTCGGCCTGGAAACCACCAGCAACGACTTCACCCCGAGCGCCCTGCGCGCCACCGGGATTCGCTGAGTCAACAGAGCAACTCCACCGATGCTCTCTTTGTGGGCGGCCAGATGGCCGCCTTTTTTTGCGTTGGCAGCGGGGCCTGCGTAGGGCGAATAACGCGCCAGCGTTATCCGCCGTCGATCCCCGCGCCGGTGCTGTCGGCGGATAACCGCGAACGGTTATGCGCCCTACGGGGGCCTTTCGGCGTGCGGGCACTGACGATTTCAGCCATGACCAACCGGTCAGGCCGGAATCTGGCGTTTTTTACAATTGGCCGCTGCCTTCCCGCGCGATTTTTGCTTTACCTTGCGCGGTACAAGTCGAACAGAGCCGTCGTAGAGCCCCCTCATGAAGTTGCATCAACTGCGCGCCATGGTCGCCATCTGCGAGAGTGGCAGCATCCAGGAAGCCTCGCGCCTGCTGCACATCTCGCAGCCGGCCCTGTCCAAGAGCATCAAGGAACTCGAAGCCGAGCTGGGCGTGCCGTTGCTGGTGCGTTCCAACCGGGGCATCACCGCCACCGAGTACGGCGAGCGCCTGGTGCGCCGCGCGCGGCTGGTGGTGGAAGAGGTGCGCCGGGCGCGCGACGAGATCGAGACGCTGAAGGGAGCGATGGACGGCCGGGTGGCCATCGGCGTGTCGCCGGTCACGCCCAGCCAGCAGTTCGCCGCCTGCCTGCTGCGCTACCGCAAGCGCTTCCCCAAGGTGCAATTGCAGATCAGCGAGCTGCGCCCGGCCAAGCTGCTCGAAGGCCTGCGCGAAGGCCAGCTGGACCTGGCGCTGACCTCGCAGCCGGCCTCGCGCAACATCGACGGCTTCCTCTGGCAGGAGCTCTACGCCCAGCCCACCACCCTGGCGGTGCGCAAGGGCCACCCATTGCGCGGCGCCACCTCGCTGCACGAGCTGCTCGACCAGGAGTGGCTGATCCCCGACTCCCTCGACGTGTCCCTGGCCGGTGAAATGTTCCGCGAGCACCAGGTGGAGCCGCCCCGGCACATCATCGAGTGCGCCTCGGTGGTGCTCTACGCCGAGCTTGCGGCCAACACCGACGCGGTGAGCTTCTGGTCGCGGCGGGTGTTCGACCTGCCGATCGTCTCCAGCACCCTGGAGCCGCTGAACCTCGCCGAGCGGGTGCCGGGCACCGACATCTCGCTGGTCTCGCGGCCGGCCGAGCTGATGACCCGCGAGGCGCAGACGCTGGTCGACGAACTGGTCTACGCCTTCAAGGGGCCGCACCTGCAGAAGCCCGCCGGCTGACCATAACCAGCCTGGATAAGCATGTGCAGAGGTCATTATTCAGGGTGCCCGGGCTAGGGCATGCTGCCGGCCGTCGTCATTACAACAAGGACAGGGCCATGACCCAGGCCAGCGCCGCGACCCTCGCGCGCCTCCAGGAATGCCAGGATGAATTCACCCGCATCCGCCGGCAGATCCACCAGTATCCCGAACTCGGCTTCGAGGAACGGCGTACCAGCGAACTGGTGGCCGGCTACCTGCGCCAGTGGGGCTACGACGTCCACGAAGGCGTCGGCGGTACCGGCGTGGTCGGCGTGCTGCGCCTGGGCGATGGCGCGCGCAGCATCGGCATCCGCGCCGACATGGACGCCCTGCCCATCGAAGAAGCCAGCGGCGTGCCCTACCGCAGCCAGCAGCCCGGCAAGATGCACGCCTGCGGTCACGACGGGCATACCGCCATCCTGCTCTGCGCCGCGCGCCACCTGGCCGAGACCCGCGCTTTCGATGGCACCCTGAACCTGATCTTCCAGCCCGCCGAGGAAACCCTCGGCGGCGCCGTGGCGATGATGGAAGACGGCCTCTTCGAGCGCTTCCCGTGCGACGCGGTGTACGCGCTGCATAACGCGCCGGGCTTGCCGGTGGGCTGTTTCCTGACCCGCGAAGGCCCGCTCACCGCCTCCAGCGACCGCGCGACCATCCGCCTGCTCGGCGTCGGCGGCCACGGCGCCATGCCGCATGCGGCGAAGGACCCGGTGGTGGCGGCGGCCGAGCTGGTGCTGGCGCTGCAGAGCATCGTCTCGCGCAACGTGCCGTCCACCGAGGTCGGCGTGATCACCGTCGGCGCGATCCACGCCGGCGAGGCGGCCAACGTGATTCCCGACCAGGCCGAGCTGCGCCTGAGCGTCCGCGCCACCCGCCCGGAAGTGCGCCAGCTGCTCAAGCAGCGTATCGCCGAGGTGACCCACGGCGTGGCCGCGGTGCATGGCATCCAGGCCGAGCTGGACTACGAGGAGCTGGTGCCGGTGCTGGTCAACACCCCGGAGGAAACCCGCCTGCTGCGCCAGGTCGCCAGCGAGCTGGTGGGCCCGCAGCGGCTGCTTTCCGATACGCCCTCGGGCTACCTCGGCAGCGAGGATTTCGCCTGGATGCTGGAGCGCCGGCCGGGCTGCTACATCGCCCTGGGCAACGGCCAGAGCGGCCCGAGCGGCTGCATGGTGCACAACCCCGGCTATGACTTCAACGACGCGGCCATCCCCTTCGGCGCCAGCCTCTGGGTGCGCCTGGTCGAGACTTACCTGGCCGCCTGAGGCCGACTGGAGCAACCATGCGCAACACCCGCCGTACCCTGATCCTGGTGCTGCTGATGCTGGTGATGGTCATCAGCGTGATGGACAAGACCATCTTCGCCTTCGCCGGCGCGCAGATCATCGACGAGCTGAAACTGACGCCGAGCGAATTCGGCTTCGTCGGCAGCGCCTTCTTCTTCCTCTACTCGATTTCCGGGGTGCTGGTGGGCTTCCTCGCCAACCGCTTCCCGACCCGCTGGATCCTCGTGGGCATGTCGCTGGTATGGATGAGCGCGCAGTTGCTGGTCAGCTTCAGCAGCGGTTTCGCCGCGCTGGTGGCCAGCCGCCTGCTGCTCGGCGCCGGCACCGGGCCGGGCACGGCGATCACCCAGCACGCGGTGTTCAAGTGGTTCGGCCCGCGCGAGCGGGTGCTGCCGTCGTCGATGATCCAGGTGTCGATCATGCTCGGCGCCGTGCTCGGCGCGGTGACCCTGCCGCTGGCCATCCAGCACCTGGGCTGGCGCATGGCCTACCTGGGCCTGGCGCTGCTCGGCCTGGTGTGGATGCTCGTCTGGCTGCTGTTCGGCCGCGAAGGCAACCAGGGCGAAGCCGAGGCCGAGGCCGGCGGCGAACGCCTGCCGTACCGGCGCCTGCTGCTCAACCGCACCTTCCTCTGGATCACCCTGCTCGGCTTCCTCGGCTACCTGCCCAACGCGCTGGTCTACAGCTGGGTGCCGGTGTACCTGCAGAAGGGCCTGGGGATGACCGCCATGCAGTCCGGCTACACGGTGATGGCGGCGACCCTCGGGGTGATCGTCTTCAACCTCGGCCTCTCGGCCTGGTCGCAGCGCCTGATGCAGCGCGGCGCCTCGGTGCAGACCGCGCTGGTGCGGCTGCCGGTGTACTGCGCGATCCTCGCCGGCGCGGCCTTCGCCGCCATCAGCGGCGTCCACGGCAACCTGCCGGCGGTGATCGGCCTGTACCTGTGCGCCTGCATGCTGATCAACGTGCTGCCGACCTTCTGCAACACCATAGTCGCGCACATCGCGCCGCCGGCGCAGCGCGGTTCCATGCTGGCCATCCACATCGGCGGCATGACCAGCGCCGGGATGCTCGCGCCCTGGCTGATCGGCCACCTGGTGGAGCTGCGTGGCGGCAACATCGCCCAGGGCTTCGAGCTGGGCCTGGCGCTGATCGGCGTGGCGGTGATCGCCTGCGCGCTGTTCGGCCTGCGCCTGATCGCCCCGGACCGCACCCGCGAGACCCTGCGCGGCGCCCACCCGGACATGCCTGCCACGGCATGAGCCGCGGCCGCACGGCCGTGGCGAAGCGCCGGCGGCGATCACGAGTCGCCGCGCGGCGCCCCTGACTTCTACACCCCCCTTCGCGCCCCTCCCGGCGCGGGCTTACCGGCCCGCGTCGCGGATGCGCTCATCCGGAGAGACGATGAATCCGTCCGCCTGCTTCTCCCAGAGCTACGCCGAGGCGCGTGGCAAGTTCCTCGAGGCCTGCGCCGCCGCCGGCCTCAGCGTGGAGTCCCACGCCCATCCGCTGCCCGGCCGCGACGGCGAAGCGCTGGCCCTCGACGTGGCCCGCGCCGGCCCCATGGACGCGCGCCACCTGCTGCTGGTGAGCAGCGGCTGCCATGGCGTGGAAGGCTTCTGCGGCTCCGCCGTGCAGATCGCCCTGCTGCGTGACCCGAACTGGTTGGCCGAGGCGCTGGCCGGTGGCTGCGCGGTGCTGTTCCTGCACGCGGCCAACCCCTACGGCTTCTCCTGGTGGCGGCGCTGGACCCACGAGAACGTCGACCTCAACCGCAACTTCCTCGACTTCTCCGCGCCGGCGCCGCAGAACCCCGGCTACGAAAGCCTCGACCCGATACTGATCCCGCGCCACTGGCCGGCCCGGCTGAGCCGCGCGCGCCTGCTGCTGCACGCCCTGCGCCACGGCAAGCGGAGCCTGCAGGCGGCGATCTCGGCGGGCCAGGCCAGCCACCCGAGCGGGCTGTTCTACGTCGGCGCCGAGCCGACCTGGAGCAACCGCACCGTGCGCCAGGTGCTGCGCCAGCATGGCAGCCAGTGCCGTGAGCTGGCCTGGATCGACCTGCACACCGGCCTCGGCCCGCGCGGCTACGGCGAATACATCTACTCCGGTGACCCCAGCGCCGAATCCCTGGCCCGCGCCCGCGCCTGGTGGGGCGACGTGGTGCGCTCGACCGACGAGGGCAACAGCGTCTCGGTGAAGCTCAGCGGCAAGATGGTCCACGCGAGCTTCGAGGAGTGCCCGCAGGCGCGGCTGACCTCGGTGACCCTGGAGTTCGGCACCCTGGCCGGGCTCAAGGTGCTCGACGCGCTGCGCGCCGAGCAGTGGCTGGAGCGCACGCCGCAGGCGCCGGCGGAGCAGGCCGGGAAGATCAAGCGGCAGCTGCGCGACGCCTTCTACGTCGACGAGGATGACTGGAAGCGGCAGGTGCTGGAACAGTCCCGCGTGGCCGCCGACGG